>NZ_CAVK010000001.1 GCF_000382885.1 Sphingobium indicum BiD32 | reverse complement strand
GTGGGGGTGTGGGCCGGTGCCGAAACCGAAATGCGCTCTTTTGCGCATTTCGAACCAGACTCAGGCGGGAGCCTGAACCGGCGGCGCGCGGCGAATCACCAGCGCGACCAGTTCCATCAACGTACCGCGCGCGCACAGCATCAGCGCGGCGAGGAAGGCGATGCCGCCCGCGGGCACCAGCACGGCCAGCCGGATCGGCGCGGCCAATGGCGGCAAAATACGGTCCACCGCCAGCACCACGCCCGCCATCAGGATCGCACAGCCCAGCCCCGGCGCGGCTGCGCGGATGAGGTCGATCAGGCGCAATCCCATCGGCGCACCGGCCAGTCGCGCCGTCACGACCGTGAGGATCGGGAACGCGCCCAGCCAGGCCCAGGCCAGGCCGATCGCGCCGAATGTGATGCCGATCAGGAAGGCGACCGGCATCAGTAGCGCGCCAACCCCCGCGATTCGCGCCGTCGTGCCCGGACGGCCCAGCGCATTGCTGACCGGCGCGAACATCACCTGCAACGTCATGAACGGCATGGCCAGCGCCAGCACCGAGACGAAAGGGGCCATTTCCAGCCATTTTGCCCCGAACAGTGTTTCGACCAGCGGCTCGGCGGTCACCGCCATGCCCAGATAGACCGGGCAGGAGATGAGCAGCAGCAGCCGCACCGCCTTGCAAAAGGACCAGGCGACCCGCGACGGATCCTTCTGCATCCGGGCATAAGCGGGAAAGGCGACATCGTTGAGCGGCGGGATGAATTTGCTGACGAAAATCTGGGTCAGGAACAGCGCCTCGGCATAGAGGCCCAGCTGATGCGGCGCCAGCACCCGCCCGCCGATGAAGATATCGGCCTGGCTCTGGACGATCCAGAACAACTGTCCGCCCAGCAGCGATGCGCCATAGGCGACCATTGCGCCTGTGCCGCGAAAATCGAAGCTGGGGATGGGGCGGAACCCGGTCGCCAGCACATAGCCCAGCCCCTTGACCCAGAAGCCCGCAATCGGTGCAAACACCAATGTCCACACCCCCCAGCCGGACAGGGCACCGACCAGCGCGACGGCGGCGGAGGCGAAAGCGGCGATCAGATTGACCAGCGCCGGTCGCTTGAAATCGAGCGCGCGGCCCATGATCGCTTCGGGAATCGAGATGAAAGGGGTGGAGAGGTAGAGCAAAGCCTGCACCCGCAGCAGGTCGGCGACCATCGGCTGGTCATAATAGTCGGCCGCGATCGGGGCTACTCCCAGCTGGAGCAGTGCCAGCCCCCCGTTGAGCAGCAGCATGATGGTGAAGGCCTGCCGCAAGCGGTGCGAATCGAGCTTCTCCGACTGCACCAAAGCGCTGACCAGCCCATAGCCATTGAGGAAGGTGGCGAAATTCAATATCACCTGGGTCATCGCGAACAGGCCATAATCGGCCGGATCGAGCAGGCGAATGACCGCCAGGGTCACCACCCAGCTCATCATTTGCGAGATGATCTGGCTCCCCGAACGCCAGAAGATCGCGCTCCTGATGCGTGCGCCGAAACCCGCGTCGTCCGCGTCGGCATCCTGCAAACTCATGCTCTTAATCACCCTTGGCCATGATCGCCGTCACCCCTGTCTAGACCTCAAACGCCAAAAATTTCTGAAACAAAAATGCAAAAAGCATTTGACGGGTCGGGAGGTCGGGCCTAGAGGGCTGTTCACCGG
>NZ_CAVK010000002.1 GCF_000382885.1 Sphingobium indicum BiD32 | reverse complement strand
TCGCTCGAAACGAACGGGCTGTGTGTTCAGCGCGTTCTACGGGGCAAAGAAACGGGGAACCTTCTGTCCTACCGAACTTCCATCTGCTATAACCAACTGTAATCACTAAACTTTCGATAAATTCCCATCGCGCACATGGGCGAAGATCGAAAAGTTAGACCCAAAGGGGGCAAAAATGGCCGGACGCTATTTCGACCAATGGACCATCGGCGACACGATCGCCCACGAAATCCGCCGCACCGTGACCGAGACCGACAATCTCCTTTTCACGACCATGACCCATAATCCCCAGCCGCTTCACCTCGACGCGGAAGCGGCCAAAGCCTCGGAATTCGGCCAGATTCTCGTCAACGGCACCTTCACCTTCGCGCTGATGATCGGCCTGTCGGTGGGCGACACGACGCTCGGCACGCTGGTCGCGAACCTGGGCTATGACAAGTTGGTCATGCCAAAGCCGGTGTTCATCGGCGACACGATGCGCTGCGAATCCGAAGTCACGGACCTGAAGGAAAGCCGGTCCCGCCCCGACGCGGGAATCGTCACTTTCACCCATCGCCTGATCAATCAGCGCGACGAAATCACCTGCCAATGCCTGCGCATGGCGCTGCTCAGGAAGGCACCGGCATAAGCGATGGGCCGTCAGCCAGCGGCGCAATTTTGCGCAAAAGACCGTTGCCAGCCCGATTTCCCTCGCCTATAGCCGCGCACATCGGGGCCTTAGCTCAGCTGGGAGAGCGCGTCGTTCGCAATGACGAGGTCAGCGGTTCGATCCCGCTAGGCTCCACCAATATCCCGGAAAAGCCGGATTTCGCGCACCAGCGAAGTCCGGCTTTTCCTATTCGCGCCCGGCTCCAGTCCGGCCATAATGGCCCTTCTCCCTTATGGCCTGCCGCACTAGACCGGCGACAATAGGGGGATCAGTCCATGACCAACGCGCCTTTCGCCATTACCGCCCATGACGTCGCCGACGCCGCCCGCATCATCGCGCCAGCCGCCATCGTTACGCCCTTGCTGGAAAATGCGGCGCTGAATGATCGGATCGGCCGCCGGGTTTTCCTGAAGTTCGAGGGCGCACAACATACCGGTTCGTTCAAGTTTCGCGGCGCCTATAACCGTCTCGCCCGGCTGAACGCAGCGGAGCGCGCGGCGGGTGTTGTCGCCTGGTCGTCTGGAAATCATGCGCAGGGCGTCGCTGCCGCCGCGCGCCTGCTGGGCATCCCCGCGACCATCGTGATGCCTTCCGACGCGCCCGCGATCAAACTGGCCAACACTCGCGCGCTGGGTGCCGATGTCGTGACCTATGACCGGCATCGCGACAGTCGCGAAGCCATTGCGGCCGAACTGGCAGGCGAGCGCGGCGCGACCATCGTGCCGTCCTTCGACGATCCTTTCATTATCGCGGGCCAGGGGACGGCAGGTCTGGAGATCATGGCGCAGACACAGGCTGCGGGCGCATCGGTCGGGCAGATACTGGTCTGCTGCGGCGGTGGCGGCCTGACTGCCGGGATCGCAACAGCGGTGAAGGCGCAATCACACGATACCGCCATCTACAGCGTCGAGCCGCACGAATTTGACGACACCGCCCGCTCGCTGGTCAGCGGCCGGCGCGAACAGATCGTCCCCGGCGCTCGCTCCATCTGCGACGCTTTGCTGTCGCCCAGCCCCGGCGAACTGACCCTGCCGATCATGCGCGCACTGGTGACGAATGGCCTGACCGTCAGCGACGATCAGGTGCGCGACGCCATGCGTTTCGCTTTCTCCACGCTCAAGCTGGTGGTCGAACCGGGCGGCGCTGTTGCGTTGGCGGCGATGCTGGCGGGCCTTGCACCGCCCTGCGACGGCGAGAGCGTCGTTGTCATGTCGGGCAGCAATGTCGATCCGGCGATGTTCGCGGAGATTATCGCCCGATGATCGACCCCCGTGCCATCCGCACTTTCCTGGCTGTCGTGCGCAGCAATTCGATCAGCGGCGGCGCGCGCCTGCTCAACATATCGCAGCCGTCGGTATCCAACGCCATTGCCCAGTTGGAACAGACGCTGGGCGTGTCGCTGTTTGAACGGTCGCGCAGTGGCATCCTATTGACGCCGGAGGGGGAGGCGCTGCTGCGGCGGGCGGAATCGATCGACAGCCTGCTGCGCGATGCGGAGGCAGAGGTGAGGCTGGCGAGTGCGGGCGTGGCCGGGCCGCTGCGCGTGGGTGGCACGCCCGGCGCCCTGGTCAGCCTGTTGCCGGATGCGGTCCGGCGGCTGGAGGAGCAATTCGGCCAGTTCGCGCTCCATGTGGTGGAACGGCCCGATCATGATCTCGCCGCGATGCTGCACCGGGGCGAGATTGAGCTGGCCTTCGTCACCACCGGGATAGAGGAGCCGCCGGAGGGCATAGAGGAGCGCACCTTCTCGCGCGATCCCTTCGCGCTGATCGTCGGGCGGCAGAATGATCATCTGCCCGCGCGGGTTTCGCTGCGGGAGATGAAGGCGATGCGCTGGGTGTTGCCCGAAGCACGCGGCGCATTCCGGCGCCAGATTGATGCGCTGTTCATGGCCGCTAACGTCCCCGCGCCGCAGGACATCATCCGCTGCGATTCCCTGCTGACGACCAAGGCGCTGGTTCGGGGCAGCCGCCGCGTGACCATATTGCCGATGCAGGTGGCATCGGCGGAGCTGTCGATCGGCGTGCTGCGCGCCATCGCGATCGAGGAAGCGCAATTCCCGCGTGCCATCGGCGTCCGGCAAGTGGCGGGGCGTCGGCTGTCGCGGCTGGGCGCGGCGCTGCTCGACGTGCTTATCCATAGCTCCACGCTATGACATTGCCAAAAATCATTATTTTTGTTGTGGATCAAAATTCGCCATAACAGCGCCAACATCGAGGCTTCGGGAGAGCGCGCCGTGCGGCAACTGATCCGCAACATCAGCATATTCGACGGCACCGGCAGCGCACCCGCGCCCAGCGCTGTCCTGATCGATGGCGACCGGATCGCCGCCGTGCTGCGCGACGACGCGGACATTGTCCAGCTGAGTGTCGATACGGTGATCGACGGTCAGGGCGGCACGCTGATGCCGGGCATGGTCGATTCCCACACCCATCTGACCTGGGGCAGTTCGGTCGAGAAAATCTATCACCAGTTCATCCTGCCCGCCGACGAACTCAAGGTCGCGGCATGGCGCAACGCCCGCGTCCTGCTCGACCATGGCTTCACCAGCGCCTATTCCGCTGGCGCGCTGGGCGATCATATCGAACCCGAACTGGCCCGTGCCATCGCAGCGGGTGAAACACCCGGCCCGCGCCTCGTCCCCTCCACGCTGGAACGCAGCCCGGAAGGGGAAGAGGGCGTTGAGACCGGCGACGTATTCAACGGCCGTGGCGCACAGGCCATGCGCGATTTCGTCGCCTATTGCGCGGACCAGGGCGTCCGGTCGCTCAAGCTGGTGATTTCGGGTGAGGATGCGTTGAAGCCCGGTTCGTCAGGCGACATCCTCTACACCGACGAGGAAATGCAGGCAGCGGGCGAAGCCGCCAGGCAAGCGGGCCTGTGGATCGCGACCCATGCTTACTCGCCCCGCGCCATCCAGTTGGCGCTCGAAGCAGGCGCCCGCATCCTCTATCATTGCTCCTTCGCGGACGAAGCCGCGATCGACGCAATGGTCGCCCACAAGGACCGGATTTTCTACGCCCCCGGTCCCGGTGTATCCGTCGCCGCGCTGGAAGCGACCCCACCGCCCCACATCAATATGGCGTCGATGAAGGCGAGCGCGGCGGAGCGGCTGGAACTGGAGGCGAAGCTGGTTCCCGAACTCAAGCGGCGCGGCGTGCGCGTGCTGATCGGCGGCGACTATGGCTTTCCGTTCAATCCCAATGGCCGCAACGCCCGCGATCTTGAACATTTCGTCACCCGCTTCGGCTTCACCCCGGCAGAGGCACTGAGCGCCGCGACGATGCTGGGCGGGCAGTTGATGGGGCTGGACGTCGGGCAGGTGAAGGCCGGCTATCTTGCCGACCTGCTGCTGGTCGATGGTGACCCGACGCAGGACGTGACCATCCTGCAGGACGCCAGCCGCATAAGGATGATCATGCAGGGCGGCAAATTGCACAAGGCCCCCGTCACCGAGCCGGTAACGGCCTGATACCGCCACCAGAAAGACGATCATGTTCGATGTTGCGATTATCGGCTGCGGGCCGGTAGGGGCCTTTGCGGCCAATTTACTGGGCAAAAGCGGCCTGTCGGTCCTGGTGATCGAGAAGGAAGCAAACCCCTATCCGCTGCCGCGTGCGGTGCATCTGGATCATGAGATGATGCGCCTGTTCCAGACGGCTTGTGTCATTGACAGGGTCGCGGGCGACATGCGCGATACTGAGGGGCATCTGCATGTCGGCGCGGACCATGGCGTCATCAAATATATGGGCACAGTCGGCCGGGCGCGGCCATTCAGTTGGTCCAACGATTATTTCTTCTACCAGCCAGAACTGGAACAGCATCTGCGCGACGCGCTGGCCGGGTACGATAATGTGACTGTCCAGCTTGGTGTCGCGTTTGAAGGCCTGATGCAGGACGCCGATGGCGTCACCCTCCATTTGTCGGGTGGCGACACAGCGTGCGCGCGTTATGTCATAGCCTGCGACGGATCGCGCAGCTTGGTGCGCAAGGCGCTGGACATCACGCTCGACGACCTGGATTTTGAGGAACCCTGGCTGGTGGTCGACGCCGAAGTCGATGGCCCGGTCCGCTTCCCCGACCTGTGGGGCGTGCCCGAAGCGGCCGACCTGCAAAAATTGTCGGTAATGATGTGCGATCCCAAGCGCCCGGCGACGATCGTGCCGGGGCGTGGCAATCACCGCCGTTGGGAATTCATGCTGCTGCCCGGTGAAGACGACCAGGCGATGATGGAACCGCATAATGTTGCAGCCCTTGTCGCGCCCTACCTCTCCGGGGTGCCGCACAAGGTGGTGCGCGCGGCGACCTATCGCTTTCACGGTCTGATCGCCGAGCGGTGGCGGCAGGGCGGCGTCTTTCTGGCCGGCGATGCCGCGCACCAGACGCCGCCCTTTTTCGGGCAGGGCATGTGCCATGGCCTGCGTGACGTGGCCAATCTGGCGTGGAAGCTGGCGGCGGTGGTCAAGGGCGATGCGCCAGATGCGCTGCTCGATACCTATCAGCCGGAACGTGACCCCCATGTCCGCGCAGTGATTTCCGCTGCCGTCGGTGCCGGGCGTTATATTTGCGTGCTGGACCCGCAAGCCGCCGCCGCCCGTGACGCAGAGATGCGCGAAGCGGCCAAGGTCACGCAGCAAGGCACCGCCGCCGACCTGATCCCCGCCATTTCGACTGGTATCGTGGCGCTGGGCACGCCGGGGGCGGGCGAACGTTTCATCCAGCCGCGTGTCGGTGACAAACTGCTGGACGATGTGACCGGCAATGGCTGGCGCTTGTTCACCCGCCACGCTGTCGATGTCGCCAGCGACGTGACCGCCGTGGCCCTCGACACGCTGGACGATGGCGGCGCGATCGCCGCCTGGCTCGACTCGCGGGGGGCCGACGCGGTGCTGCTGCGCCCCGACCATTATGTTTTCGGCACCGGCGAACTGGCGGAACTGATCGCGCTGCGCGACGCGCTGATCGCCGGAACCGTTGCTCAGGAGATTGCGGCATGACGCTTACCCTTGCCCAGGCACGTATGATTATCGACACCGCCCTGGCGCAGCCGCGCGGCGACAACGCCCCGGCGCTCGCCGTCGTGGTGCTGGACGCCGGTGCGCATCCCGTCGCCTTCGCGCGGGAAGATGGTGCCAGCCTGTTCCGCTTCGATATCGCTAAAGCCAAAGCAACCGGCGCGCTGGGCATGGGCGCGGATACCCGCGTCATTGCCGGGCGCGCTGCCAACAACCCGGCCTTCTTTCAGAGCGTGGTGGCCGTCACCGGCGGTCAGCTGGCTCTGTCACCCGGCGGCGTCCTGATCCGTGAGTTGGAAGGTGCGGTGATCGGCGCCGTCGGGATCAGCGGCGACACTGGCGATTGCGACGAAGCTTGCGCCATCGCCGGCATATTGGCCGCCGGTCTGATCCATGGAGATGTCAAATGAAGTTGCGCAGCATCGAATTGTCGCTGCCCGGCGCGGCGGAGGCGGCCGCCTTCCTGACCGACATCTGGGGCATGGCTCCGGCGGCAGTTGAAGGCGCGACCCACTATCTTCGCGGGTCGGGCAGCTATCCCTATCTGGTCGCGCTGGAAGAATCGGCGGACTGCTACGTGCGTTCCACCACCTTCGTCTGCACCGGCAACCGGCTGGAACAGCTCAAGGCATCGGTCAGCGCGGCTGGGCTGGTCGCTGCGCCAGTGGTGTCCGAAGATCCGGGTGGCGGCCATGGCATCATCGTCGAACTGGCCGAGGGCGAATTGTTGCGCTTTCTGGTCGATGCCGACGAAGTCGCACCGATCGAGGGGCATGACCTGCCGGTCAAGCTCACCCATGTCGTGTTCAACAGCGCCGACGCGGAAATGACCGGCCATCTGGTCGAGGACGCGCTGGGCTTTCGCGTGTCGGATCGGACCAAAGGCATGGTGTTCGTGCGCTGCAATGACTCGCACCATTCGACCGCCTTTGCCCGCGCGGGCATTTCCAGCCTGAACCATATCGCGTTCGAGATGGAAGATCTGGACGCAGTGATGCGCGGCATCGGTCGCCTGCGCGATTCTGATTTGGTGCCGGCCTGGGGTCCGGGCCGCCATGGTCCGGGCGCCAATGTGTTCGCCTATTTCATTGCCCCCTTCGGCCCGGTGATCGAATTTTCGACCGCCGTGAACAAGGTGTCCGACGATTATCAGGCAGGCGAACCGGACGACTGGACCTGGCCTGCCGGGCGGATCGACCAGTGGGGCATTTCGACCAAGGATTTCGACGGCCTGCGCGCCGCCGAGGAAAAATTCCGCCATCGCCGCGATTGGGAAGCCCAGCCGCTGGACGTCCTGACAGAGGGAAATATCTAATGCGTTACGTCAGCTTCCGCCGTCCCGACGGCACCGCCAGCTTCGGCCGCATCGAAGGCGAAACCATCGTCGAACTGGCGAGCGATGCCGTGCCGAGCCTGAAGGCAGCGCTGACCGACGGCAGCCTGGCCACGCTCACTGATGGCGCGTCCTTTGCCGCTGCCGATGTCGTGCTGCTGCCGGTCATTCCCGATCCTGCCAAGATCCTGTGCGTCGGCCTCAACTATGCCGAGCATGTCAAGGAAACCGGCCGTGAGCAGAAGGCGCATCCCGCCATCTTCGTGCGCTATGCCGACAGCCTGGTCGCCGATGGCCAACCAATGGTGAAGCCGACCGTGACCGAGCGTTTCGATTATGAAGGCGAACTCGCCGTCGTGATCGGCAAGCCGTGCCACAAGGTCGCTGCTGCCGACGCCATGGCCTATGTGGCAGGCTATAGCGCGTTTAACGATGGGTCGGCGCGCGACTGGCAACGCCACAATATCCAGTTCACGCCGGGCAAGACCTTCCCCGGTACCGGCGGTTTCGGCCCCGCGTTGGTGACACCGGACGAGATTGCCGATCTGGGCGCGCTGCATGTCCAGACCCGGCTGAATGGGCAGGTTGTGCAGGACCAGCCGGTCAGCGACATGATCTGGGATATCCCCACGGTCATCGCATATATTTCCGCATTCACCCCGCTTAGCCCCGGCGATGTCATCGCCACCGGCACGCCGGGCGGTGTCGGCGATAAGCGCACCCCGCCGCTCTACATGAAGGCTGGGGACAAGGTGGAAGTCGACATCGGCACCATCGGCACGCTGACCCACCGCATCATCGACGAAGCCTGATCAATCTACAGACGACCCAATTAAAAAGAAGGGGAGGAGTTACCATGCGTAAGTTCACTATTTCGATCGCGGCGCTCGCCAGCGCGAGTGTCTTTGCCTTGGCCGCACCGGCTATGGCGCAGGATGCCGCGCCGCAGGCAGCGGCGGAAGAGGCAAATTCCGACATCATCGTCACCGCCCAGCGGCGGCAGGAAAAGGTGACGGAGGTTCCCATCTCCATCACGGTCGCCAGCCAGGCGCAGCTGGAACGGCAACAGGTCAATAACCTCAACGACCTGAACCGCGTTGCGCCCGCGCTGGAAATCCAGTCGGCTCCGGCCCAGAATACGGGTGGCGGCGGTTCCATTCGCGGCATCGGCACGCAGAGCTTCTCGCCCGGTGCCGTCGCTTCGGTCGGCGTCGTCGTCGATCAGGTGAGCCAGGGCAATGCCAACATCTCCGACCTGTTCGACGTGTCGCGGATCGAAGTGCTGAAGGGGCCGCAGGGCACCTTGTTCGGCCTGACCACCTCGGCCGGTGTCATCAACATCACCACCAATGCGCCCGATCCCACCCAGTTCAGCGGCCGGGTCCGCACCGAACTATCCGATCAGGGTACGGCTGGTTCTAAATATGGGCAGCAGGTGATCCAGGGCGTCATCAACCTACCCGTCAGCACCACCAGCGCGCTGCGCGTGTCGGGCATGGCCAATCTGCGTCAGGGCGTGAACCGCAACGCGACCACGGGCGACTGGAACGACGTCAACCGCTATGCGGTGCGTGGCCGCTATCTGTGGAATGTGACCGACGATCTGACCTTCAACCTTCTGGGTGACTGGTCGAAGGGATCGACCGAAAATGGCGGCGACTTCTTCACCTTCCTGTCGAACACGGCAGCGAACACCGCGCTGCTCAACAGCTGCGGCATCACGACAGGCGAAGGCAATCAGAATTATTGCCTCGGTGCGGCCAACGAGTTCAGCAGCAAGTTTGAAGGCTGGGGTGGTTCGGCCCAACTGGAATATGATGCAGGCCCGCTGACGCTGACGTCCATCACGGCCTATCGCAAGAATGAGACGAGCAATACTGGCGGCAACATCTACCGCGCGGACTCGCTGGCTTCGACGCTCAGGAGTGGCGCGACCGCCACGAACATCCGCCTGTTCACGCAGGAATTCCGTGCGTCGTCCCCCAGCAATTCGACCTTTGAATATACGGTCGGTGCCTTTTACTCGAACCAAAAGACGGTGCAGCAGCCTGAGCGATTCACCATTTCGGTCCGACTGCCCAACGGGATCGTGATCCGTCCGGTCGACTCGCTGGGGGCGCTCAACGAAATCACCGATGAATCGCTCGCGGTGTTCGGGCAGGGCACGTTGCATGCGACAGACAGTCTGCGCGTGATCCTGGGCGGTCGCTATACCGGTGGTCGTCTGTCGCTCGACCGCACCGATGCAGCCAATGGGTCCAAGAGCTTCCAGATCCTCAACGTCGATCGCATTTCGTGGCGCACTGGCCTGCAATATGACATCAACCGTTCGCTGATGGCCTATGCGACCGCGTCGCGCGGGTTCAAGGGCGGTCAGATCGCCGTGCCGACCGCGCCGTTGCTGCCTTATGTCGTGCAGCCCGAAGTGCCGATGTCCTACGAAGCGGGGATGAAGGCGACCCTGTTCGGTGGTGCGGTGCTGGACTACAGCCTGTTCTACAGCAAGATCAAGAACTTCCAGGCGCAGGAATGTGTCGTCAATCCGGTTACGGCCCAGCTCGTCTGCGCCCAGACCAATATCGACGGCGTCAAGACCCGCGGTGCGGAAGTCAATCTGTTCGGCCGCATTTCGGATCGTCTGTCGATGAACACCGGGTTCATCTACACCAAGGCGACCTATCCGGGTGGTTTCATCGGCAATGACGCGACCAATATCGGCGGCAAGCAGCTGGCCTATTCGCCGCGCTACAAATTCACCCTGTCGGGCGAATATGAGCAGCCGTTGACGGCGGGTCTGAACGGCTTCCTGGCAGCCGATACGATCTGGAAGTCGCGCATCCGTTACCAGAATACGTCGCGTGCCGAAGAAACCTTCCGTGCGCACTGGACGGTCGGTGGCCGCGTGGGCGTGCGGAGCGAGGATGAGCGCTATTCGGCTGGTCTGTTCGTGCGCAACCTGTTCAATGTTCATGAACCTTCGCTGCTGCAAAGCAATTTTGGTTCGGGCGTCGGCGCGATCTACGGGCCGCAGTCCTTCCGTCAGGTTGGCCTGCAACTCGACGCGAAATTCTGATGATGAAGGGGCATGGCGGCGCGTTTTATGTCGCCATGCCCTGTCTGTTTGAACCGGGGCGGCTAGGATAGAGCGCATGAGCGACATCAGACATGCAATAGCTGCCATGGGGACCGGCCTTGGTCCCGACGTTCTGACGCAATGCCGCGCGCTGTTCGATACGGAGCAGTCCGCTTTTCAGGCCGCTGTGCCCGTGACGCAGGGCGACATTGCCTATGGTCCGCATGAACGGCACCGGCTGGATATCTACGCGCCGCTGGACGCGACCGGCCCCGCGCCGGTGTTGGTGTTCGTTCATGGTGGTGGGTTCCTGAAAGGGGACAAAGGTTCGAGTGAGGGCGGAGCGGATGCCTGGCCCAACGCCAATGTCGGGCGGATGGCGGCGCAGGCGGGCTTTGTCGGCGTGGTCATCAATTACCGGCTCGCCCCCGATCATATGTGGCCTGCCGGGGCTGAGGATGTTGCGGCGGTCGTCGCATGGCTCAAGGTCGATGTTGCGCAGCATGGCGGGGATCCCGATCGGATCGTGCTGGCCGGAACGTCGGCGGGGGCGGTGCATGTTGCGGGCTATCTCAAGCTGGCGGGCGACGCGGATATTTGCGGCGCGGTGCTGCTGTCCGGGCTATATGGCTATACCCCGCTGGATGAGCGGGACATGCTCTATTATGGCGATACAGCGCTCTATCCAGAGCGAATGCCGATGGAGGCTGTCGCTGCGACGAACCTGCCTTTGTTCGTCGCCTGCGCCGAATTTGATCCGCCCAGGTTCCAGGCTGAATTTCTGGGTCTGATGCAGGATCGGCTGGCCCGTCACGGCGCAACGCCGCGCGCGACCATCATGACCGGCCACAATCATTATACGATGCCGATGCATCTCGGCACGGCCGACAAAAGGCTGGCCGACGAAATTTGCGCCTTCGTGCGCGATATAAGCCATTGAACAGGAGAGAGACCAGCATGTTGGACCGCCGGACATTGATCGCCGCCGGTGCCGCGATGATCGCTGCGCCAGCCAGCGCCGCGCGCAAGGTCGCTGCCAGCCCCGCCTTTCCCAAGGATTTTCTGTGGGGCGTGGCCACGGCGCCGCACCAGATTGAAGGCAATAATATTGCCAGCGATTTGTGGTTTCTGGAAAATCAGCAGCCCACCATATTTGCCGAATCCTCTCGCGACGCCTGCAACAGTTTTGCGCTGTGGGAGAGCGATCTCGACATCGTCAGGAATATGGGTCTCAACTGCTACCGCTTCGGCATCGAATGGGCGCGGATCGAGCCGGAGAAGGGCTTGTTCAGCCAGGCGATGCTGAACCATTATAAGGCGGTGATCGAGGGATGCCGGGTACGGGGCCTCGCCCCGGTGGTGACGATGAGCCATTTTACCGCGCCGCGCTGGTTCAGCGCGCAGGGCGGCTGGACCAACCCGGAAAGTGCTGACCTGTTTGCGCGCTATTGCGACCGGGCGATGCGGGCGCTGGGCGCGGGTATCCACAGCGTCATCACCTTCAACGAACCCAATATTCTGTTGCTGCTAAAGCCCATGCTGCCACCGCAGATGTGGGAGATTCAGAAGCTGACACTGGAAACGGCGGCCAAACGCATGGGCGTCCAGAAATTCGTGTCCGCCAATGTCGCGGGGGTCGATGATCTGCCCGCGCTGCAAAAGGGGCTGCTGGCCGCGCACCAGGCGGGCAAGGCCGCGATCAAGGCGGTGTGGCCGGACCTGCCCGTCGGCTTCTCGCTCGCCATGATGGACGATCAGGCGGTGGGCAAGAACAGCCAGCGCGACGCGATGCGGCAAGAACTCTATGGCGCTTGGCTGGACGTTTCCAAGGCCGACGATTTCATGGGCGTCCAGAATTACGAGCGGGCGCTGTGGACCGACAAGGGCCGTCTGCCCGCGCCCAAGGGATCGATCGTCAATTGGGGCGGCACCGAAGTGTGGGCGCCTTCGCTGGCGGGCGCGGTGCGTTATGCGCATGAAGCCACGGGTGTGCCGATTCTGGTGTCGGAACATGGGGTTGGCACGACCGATGACAGCATCCGTCAAACCTTCATTCCTGCCGCACTGGCGGATCTCAAGAAGGTGATCGACGACGGCGTGCCGGTGCAGGGCTATTGCCACTGGTCGCTGCTCGATAATTTCGAGTGGATTTTCGGCTATAAGCCCAAATTCGGCCTGCACAGCGTCGATCCCGTCACCTTTGCCCGCACCGCCAAGCCCAGCGCAGCGGTCTATGGCGCAATCGCCCGTCGAAACGCGGTCTAAATGCGCGACCCTGTCCTCTCGATACCGCGGGAAGCGGGGATCAGCTTTGGCATCAATGCGACGCTGAGCCTTGCCTTTTTCCTGGCTGTATTCGGGCTGGAGCAGCGTCCGCTGTCGTGGGCGATGCCCGATGCGCTGGCGTTTGACTTCGTGCCGCAGAGCATGGCGGTATCGCTGATGAGCGCGCTTGTTCCCGCGCTGATCGCCCGCAAGCGTTTTGCCATGGCCATTGGGCTGCGATCGATCGTGCTGCGCGCGATCGGTTTCTCGTTGGCAGGGGCTGTGCTGGGCGGACTGATCGCTCTTCTGATGGAGCGTGCCGGTTTCGCCCCGGTCCATTGGTCCATCGCACTCGCTGTGAAGCTGGCCTATGGCGGGTCGCTCGGCGCACTCATAACAAGCCTGACCTTGCAGAGGATGACCCGATGAAATTGCTTTCACTGGCCTTGGCACTCGCCATCGCGACGCCTGCTTTTGCGCAGCCCAATGTGCGGATGGAGAGCGTGCCAGCGCCCGATCAGAGCGCGGCGATCGCCCTCTATCCCGACCAGCCTGTTGTCGCAGCGGGGCAGGATGAACAATGGTCGCATATGCAGGTGACGATCGGCACCAATGCCATGGACAATATCATGGTCCGCAATGTCGTGCGGCCGACCATCACTCCCTATCTGCCCGATCCGGCCAAGGCGACCGGTGCCGCCGTCATCGTCGCGCCGGGCGGCGCATTCATGTCGCTGTCGATGACGGGGGAGGGGAGCGATGTGGCGCGCTGGCTGGCCGACCATGGGATCGCGGCCTTCGTGCTGAAATATCGGCTGAACGCGACGCCGCGGAACGACAAGGCATTTCTGGGTGCGATGGGCGCCCGTTTCGCCGATGCGGCCAAGCCCGGCGCGGTGCGGACCATCGAAGAACCGCGCGCGACGCAGGACGCGCTCAAGGCGCTGGCGATCGTGCGCAGTCGCGCGGCGACCTGGGGCATCGATCCTGCCCGCATCGGGATGATCGGCTTTTCGGCAGGCGCAATGACCACGCTCAACGCCACGCTGGAGGGGAAGGGCGAGCAGCGCCCGGCCTTTATCGGCTATATTTACGGTCCGATGACGCAGGTTGCCGTGCCTGCCGACGCGCCGCCGATGTTCAATGCGATTGCGATGGATGACGGCCTGTTCAAGGGGCAGGGGTTCGCCCTTGTAGAAGGCTGGCGCAAGGCAGGGCGTCCGGTCGAACTCCACGCTTATGAACGGGGCGACCATGGCTTTGGCGCGGGCAAGCCCGGCACCACCACCATGGGGCTGATGCCGCAATTTTTCGCCTGGATGGAGGCGCGCGGCCTTCTGACCAAGCGTCCCTGATCTTGAGGAATCCAGCGATGTCCAAATCCCTCCGCCTTGCCGCGCTGCTGGCCTGCACCGCTTTTGCGACCCCGCTTCGCGCCGACGATCTGGCCGACGGCTTCCGCAATCCGCCGCAGTCGGCGCGGCCGCGGGTCTGGTGGCACTGGATGAACGGCAATGTCACCAAGGACGGGATCGACAAGGATCTCGACTGGATGGCGCGCATGGGGATTGGCGGGGTCCAGAATTTCGACGCCAGCCTCCAGACGCCGCAGATCGTGCAGGAACGGCTGGTCTATATGACCGATGGTTGGAAGGATGCTTTTCGCCATGCGGTCAGGACAGCGGACGCCAAGGGGCTGGAATTCGCCATCGCCGCGTCGCCGGGCTGGAGCGAGACCGGCGGTCCGTGGGTGAAGCCGCAGGATGCGATGAAGAAATTGGTCTGGTCCGAAACGCTGCTGGCCGGCGGTCAGCGCGTCAAGGGCGCGCTGGCATCGCCGCCATCGGTGACGGGCGGGTTCCAGAGCGCGAAATTCGTCGATCCGCTGGCGACGGGCGCTGACGTCGCTCCGCAACCTGCATTCTATCGGGACGCGCTGGTGCTGGCTTATCCGGTGGTGGCGCAAAGCCTACCGACCCCGACCATCAGCCAGGGCGATGGCCAGCCTGTCGATGCTGCGCCATTACTCGACACTGAGCTGGACAGTGTAGTGCAAGTGTCAAAGGGCGATCCGACCAGGCCCGGCGCGCTCGTGCTGGATTATGGCAAAGCTGTCACGGTGCGGTCGGCCAGCCTGTTCGTTCCCCATGCACGGCCGCCCTTTGGCGACCCGGAATATCTGCCCGCGCTGGAGGTGGAGAAGGACGGGAAATGGCAGCGCATCGGCCTTTTCCCGCTGACCGAGGCAACGACCACGATCGGCTTTGCGCCAGTGACCGCGCGTCGCTTTCGGCTGGTGCTGGCCGCCAATGACGGGGTGAAGGCACCCAGCCTTGGCGATGGTGCGCCCGGCGCGATGAGTTTCAACATCTTTGCTCAGCCGCCCAGGCCGACGCTGGCGATCGGCGATCTGCGCTTGTTCGCCGAAGCGAAGATCGACCAATATGAGGCCAAGGCAGGCTTTGTGATCGTCGCGGATTATAACAGGCTGAGCGATGGCGTGGCGCCCGGCGGCCCGGCAGTCGATCCCGCGCGCGTTATCGACCTTAGCAGTCGCCTGGCGCCCGACGGCACGCTGGACTGGACCGCGCCCAAGGGCAGCCATTGGCGCATCGTCCGCATGGGCTATTCACTGACCGGCAAGACCAACCATCCCGCAACCCCCGAAGCGACGGGGCTGGAGGTCGACAAATATGACGCCGCCGCCGTGCGCCGCTATCTGGAAACCTATCTGTCCATGTATCGCGATACGGTCGGTCCCGAATGGATCGGCGACAAGGGTATAAGCGCGCTGTTGACTGACAGTATCGAGGTTGGCGCGTCCAACTGGACACCGCGCATGGTCGAGGAATTCAAGACGCGGCGCGGCTATGATCCGGTGCCGTTCCTGCCGACGCTGACCGGTACGATCATCGGATCGCCCGCGCAAAGCGACGCCTTCCTGCATGATTATCGCCAGACCCTGGCCGACCTGCTGGCCGACGCCCATTATGGCACGGTGGCGAAAGTCGCGCATGAGCAGGGGTTGAAAGTCTATGGCGAGGCGCTGGAAAATGCGCGTCCGGTGCTGGGCGATGATCTGGCGATGCGGTCGCATACCGACGTGCCGATGGCAGCGATGTGGACCTTCAACCGCGGTGGCGCCCCCCGGCCGACGCTGATCGGCGACATGAAGGGGGCTGCGTCGGTCGCCCATATTTATGGCCAGAATATCGTATCGGCCGAGAGCATGACATCGGCCTTCTCGCCCTGGGCCTTTGCGCCGTCGGATCTGAAGCGCGTGATCGACCTGGAATTTGCGTCGGGGGTCAACCGGCCGATCGTCCATACGTCGGTCCATCAGCCGGTCGATGACAAGGTGCCGGGGCTTAGCCTGATGATATTCGGCCAATATTTTAACCGGCATGAAAGCTGGGCGGAAATGGCCAGGCCGTGGGTCGATTATATGGCGCGCACCGGCTTCCTGCTCCAGCAGGGGCGGGACAGCGCCGATGTCGCCTATTTCTATGGCGAGGACACGCCGATCACGTCGCTGTTTGAACATGGCGTGCCGACCGACCTGCCGACCCGTTACGCCTATGATTTCGTCAATGCCGACATTTTGGCGAAGAAACTGACGGTCGAGGGCGGGGAACTGGTCGCGGGCAGCGGCGCACGCTACCGGGCGCTCTATCTGGGCGGTACGAGCCGGGTGATGACGCTTGCCACGCTGCAGCGGATCGCTGCGCTGGTCGATGCCGGGGCGATACTGATCGGCATGGCCCCCGAACGCGCGCCGGGGCTGAAGGATGATGCGGCTGCGTTCAAGGCACTGGTCGATCGGCTGTGGCGCGGCGGTGCTACGGGCAAGGGGCGCGTGATCGCCAGCCGCGATGTCGAAGGCGCGCTGGCCAGTGCCGGTGTCGGTCCCGATTTCCGGGTGACACAGGGTGGAGCTGACAGCGATTATCGCTTCGTCCATCGCAAGCTGGCCGATGGCAACCTCTATTTCGTCAACAACCGCACCGACCGGGCCGGGCCGATCGAGGCGCGATTCCGCGTGACCGGCAAGCAGCCCGAAATCTGGCGCGCGATCGATGGCAAGGCAGCGCCGATCTCCTATCGCACCGAGGGCGGCGAGACGGTGATCATGATCGACGTGGCGGCGGAGGATGCCTTCTTCATCCTGTTCCGCACGCCTGCCACCGCGCCGTCAATGACGGTTCCGGTGAAGGTTGCGCAGACGGTCGGAACGATCGCTAGCCCGTGGAGCGTGCGCTTCCAGCCGGGACGCGGTGCGCCGGAGGGTGTCGAGATGCCGACGCTAACGCCGCTGGAGGCCAGCGCCGATACGGGGGTCAAATATTTCTCTGGCACCGCGACCTATACCGCCCGCTTCACTTTGCCCAAGGGGATCAAGCCGGGAGCGCCGTTGTGGATTGACCTCGGCAAGGTTGGCGATCTGGCGCAGGTCAGCGTCAACGGACAGGCGGCAGGCACGGTCTGGCTGGCCCCCTATCGGCTCGACATCGGCAAGCTGGTCAAAAAGGGCGCCAACATATTGGAAATCAAGGTAGCGAACCTGTGGGTCAATCGTCTGATCGGCGACCAGCAGCCGGGTGCGCAGAAGCTGAGCTTCACCGCTGCGCCCACCTATATGCCCGACGCACCGCTGCGGCCGTCCGGGCTGATCGGCCCGGTGACCTTGTTGGGGGAATAGTCCGTCATATGCGCCGGGCAATCGCGCCCGCAGCCCATCCCATCCCGACCGCCAGCGCAATGGCGGCCAGGCCATAGAGGAAGGACCATTGCTCCGCCGCTGCTGCCATAAATTGTTCAAAACCCGATTTGCGCACGGTGATGTCGCGGACGGCGGCGGCGACCACGCGACCGTCCTGCACCAGAAAGGTCTCGGCGGTATAATCGCCCACGATGACGCGCGCCGAAAGTGGCAGGCGCGCGCGGTACAGCACGCCGTCGCTGATTTCGACAGTGCCGGGGCGTTCGACGAACAGGCCGGATCGTTCGCGCAGGTCGACCAGACCCTGCTGAAACCGGCTCAATTCCGCGCTTTCGTTGAGTGAGGAGGGCGACAATTGCAGCTTGTCGACGCCCAGTTCGTAAATGGCGGCGGTGCGCTGATCGACGATGCGGTCGATCGGGCGGGATGAGGCCATGGCGTAGAAGCTGGGCGCGGAGCGGAAGCTGGCGCGATCCGCATTGACCCAGATGCCCGCGACCTTCTGCTTTTCGCGCATGGTGATAGACTGTTCCGGTCCTTTGAGCACGACGACAATGTCGGCGGGCTTTTCCGGGCGGGTGCCATCGGGATAGACGATCGCGCCAAATAGCAACAGGTCCGCACCGGTGAAGCTATACTGGATTTCGATGTCGCGCTGCGACACGTCCGGCACCAGTTGCGGTGCGTTGGCTGCCACCAGTAGCAGCGCGGGGGCCAGCCGCCAAAGATCCCGCCGCTGCATCAGCTCAGCTCGATCGTGAAGATTTCATCGGGCCGCCAGCCCAGCCCCAGCGCCATGCGCGCGGCGACCAGCAGGACGATCAAAGCCAGCAGAACGCGCAGATATTCGGGCCGGATCGTCATCGACAACCGGGTGCCGACCTGCGCGCCGGTGACGCTGCCGATCAGCAGCAGCATCGCCAGGACCAGATCGACCGCCTTGGTGGTCATGGCGTGCATCATCGTCGTCGCCATGGTGACGAACAGGATCTGGAATAGTGATGTGCCGACCACCGACTGGGTGGTCATGCCCAGCAGATAGAGCATGGCGGGCACCAGGATGAAGCCGCCGCCCACGCCCAGCAACATCGTCATAATGCCGGTCGCCATGCCCAGCAGCAGCGGCGCGAGCGGCGAGATATAGAGGCCGGAGCGATAGAAGCGCCAGCGCATCGGCAGAGCGGCGACGAGAGGATGGTGCCGCCGCTTGCGGGCCTGAACGCGCTTGCCGGTCTTGAGCGCGACCAGTGCCTGGATCGATTCCTTGGCCATCAGCAGGCCGATGCCACCCAGCATCAGCACATAGAGGATGCCGATGACCGTATCGATCTGCCCCAGATATTGCAGCAGGCGGAAGATCAGCACACCCAGTCCCGCGCCCACCACGCCGCCTGCGATCAGGACGCCGCCCATGCGGAAATCGACCGTGCCGCGCGATATGTGGGTGAATACGCCCGACACGCTGGCCCCGGTCACCTGCGATGCGGCGGATGCGGCGGCGACGGTCGGGGGGATGCCGTAAAAGATCAGCAACGGGGTCGTCAGAAAGCCGCCGCCCACGCCGAACATGCCCGACAGCAGGCCGACAATCCCGCCCAGGCCGATAATGACTAGCGCGTTCACCGAGAGATTGGCGATGGGCAGGTAAAGATCCATGGCCTGTCCGGGGGTAGTGGCAAAACGTGTCAAGTGAAAGCGGCGCGATGCACCTGGCGTCAAAAATCCGCCGCAAGGGTGATGGCCAGGCCGGAGGCGGGGGCCGCGCGACCGGCGATGCGTGCCCGCCATTCGACCGCGATGCGCGCCGGGACGTTGGGCAATGGCAAGCGGATTTGCATTTCCGGGCCGATGTCGAGCCGCTCGACATCGGGCTGCGCGCCGCCGGACAGGGCCACGCCGATGCGCAATTTTGTCGTGTTGACCGGCGAGAGCAGCGAGAGTTTTCCGTCGATGAAAGCGTCGCGCCGGTTGAAGCCGACCATGCCGGCCTGCGCATAGGCCTCCGCCTCCAATCCGTTTCCGACCGGTATGGGGCCAAAACCGCCGACCGCCATTAGCGTCGTCGCGTTGCGCGCGCCCTGGCCCAGTGCGATGCGGCGTTCGATAGCCAGACTGACGGGGATGGTGCGGACGGGCTGGATCGCCAGCCCAATGGCGGCTTCTGGTGCGGCGGGGCGCTGGAGCGCGCTGGTGGCGCGAACGTAAGCGACGCTGCGGCTTTTGGCGGTCGCGATCAGATCATAGTCGATGCGTAGCCCGGCCTGCGACGCGCCCAGTCGGCTGATGACCGCATCGGTCGGGGCGGCGCCGTTGTCCCGCCACAACATCCATGCGCTGCCATGCCAGCGATCCGGTCGTGTCGGCGCGGCCAGAAGGAGCGGCACGGGGGAGGGGGATAGGCCCGCGCGATCATAGTCCGGGTCGCTGGCATAATGGCGATTGGCAAACGCCATGGAGAAGGCGATGAAATCCAGCAGGTCGACCGGCATTGCGTCGAGGGCTTGGGTGGGACGGGCGGTCGACAGGGCCGGGCCGATGGACGGCACGAGGGACGCCATATGGGTGGCCCACTGGCGGCGTGGCGAAGCGATGGCTTTGTCCGGGGCGTCCCCCCGCACCGTCGGCGATGGCATGGGCAGGCGCTCGGTTGCAACGGCTGCAAATTTTTGGGGCGGTGCCAGTGGCAGCGGCGGTCCCGGCTGGCTCCACAGGCGCATCGCTACCCAGCCGACCATCACCAGGCCAAAAAAACGGAGCGGGCGGCCACTGGCGGATGCGATCATGGATCGGACCGCATGTCGGGAAAGCGATGCTGCGTCTTGTCCCATTTTAACGGCTGGCCAAGCAAGGAGCGGACATATTGGAAAATGGCACGGCGGGCCGCGAGGATGGCGATATAGTTGGCGATCAAGGTGCGTGGCACTGCGCCCAGCCCGTAGCGCCAGCCATAGGCCTGCCCGACGAACAGCGCACGCATCAGGCCGCGCCAGCTCATCAGGCCCATATTGACCCACAGCAACGCTATGATCGTGGGTGAAAGCGGGCGGGACGGAATCGGCAGGATGAGGCTGATCAGCCAGAGCATCCCCCATAGAGCCACAGTCACATAGGCCGCGAACAGGACGAAGGCGGACAGGGCGGCGCGCCGGTCGCGCAGCCGCATCCACCATTCGGCCGGTCCGCCGCGCCAGCCCATCCTGTCCCATCCGGCCAGCGAAATGCCCACGATCCAGCGGGCCTTCTGCTTGACCGCACTGTCGATCGTATCGGGGAAATATTCGCGGGTCGCGACCAGTTCACCGTCGGCGTCGCGCATCCGCACGAATATGCCGCGCCCGCCATTGTCGCGAATCCGCAGTCCCGCCTCATAATCCTCCGTCAGTGATGACGGGTCGAACGGACCATGGGCCGGATCGTCGGCCAGCTCGGCCAGCGTATCCCGCTCGAACGCGCAGGCGACGCCTGCGGACGGGACCGATGCACCCAGGGCTTCGCGCACGGTCAGATATTTGCCGTGGCTTTCCGCAAACTCGTCGCAATAGTGATTGGCGATGGCGCGGGCGAGCCAGGTGCCGCGACCGGGAAGCGGCAGAACGGGCAATTGCACCAGCTGGAACCGGTCGATCAGCACGTCGAACAGGCGGATTTCGTCGGCATGGACGACATCTTCGGCGTCATGCAAAACAATCGCCTTGTAACGAAACCCGCCGCGTAGTTCATCGTCCAGCATGGCACGCCACAGGACATTGAGGCAATCGGCCTTGGTCGTGGGGCCGGGATGCGGATTGATGCCCAGCAGGATGCGGGGTTGGCCCTGCGCGACGGTGGCGATGGCGTCGATAGTCGCGCCATCATTGGGATAGGCGCCAACGAAGATGCGATAATCGGTCGTGCCCCAGCGGCCGAGCGCATGGCGCAGCATCGGCCCGATCACCTCTGCCTCTCGCCAGGCGGGGACGAAGATGGCGATCCGGCCGGGCGTCGGCGATGGCGGCAGGGTCGCGCTGGTCATCCGGGCATGGCGGACATAGATGAACAGGTCGCGCCACGCCTTGCGCGCCAGAAACAGCAGGTCGACCAGAAGATCGTCGATCCCGCCAATGGCAAGGCCCACCACGGCGAACAGCAGGATTTCATGATGAAGCATCGCAAGGCCTGCGACCAGCATGTCCCCCAAAGCCTTGACCCCCCTGCCTCGACAGGGGAAAGGATGGCATTGGATTCAGTGGCTTCCAAGTCTTTTGCGCAATTTGTGCAAACGAGCCGCGACAAAATAGGACGAACCGAAAGATGATGAAGCCCGGCCCATCGGTGTTGCGCGAATTTCTGGCTGGCCAGGCGGGCAGCGCGGTGTTGCTGATGATCGCGGCGTCGCTGGCCATGCTGCTCGCCAATTTGCCGGCTGCGGGGCATTTCTACCATGACCTGATCCATGCGGAGCTTGGTCCTGTCCTGACCCCGAAGCTGGGACCGATGACGGTACATCTGTGGATCAATGACGGGCTGATGGCGATTTTCTTCCTGCTGGTCGGGCTGGAGATCAAGCGGGAGTTTCTGGACGGCGGACTGTCGACCTGGGAGCGGCGACGGCTGCCGATAATCGCGGCCATTGCGGGCATGGTGGTGCCGGCGCTGGTCTATCTGACGGTAACCGGCGGGCAGGCGGAACTGGCCGATGGCTGGGCTATACCGGCTGCGACCGACATTGCCTTTGCCATTGGCGTGCTGGCGCTGTTGGGCGATCGGGCACCCGCCTCGCTCAAACTGTTCCTGACGGCGGTGGCGATCGTCGATGATATGGGTGCGGTGGCGATCATTGCACTGGTCTATACACAAGGACTGGATCTGGCGGCGCTTGCCGGGGCGGCGGCTGTGCTGGCAGTGATGCTGGGCATGAACCGGGCGGGGGTGAAGGCGCTGATCCCCTATCTCATCGGTTTTGCGCTGCTCTGGTATCTGATGCTGTTGTCGGGCGTCCATGCGACGGTCGCGGGCGTGCTGGCCGCGATGACGATCCCCATCCGCTGCACCCCTGGCGCTCCCGATGCGGTCGACAGTCCGCTGCACCGGCTGGAACATGGAGTGCATCCCTGGAGCGCCTATCTGATCGTGCCGTTGTTCGGTTTTGCCAATGCCGGGTTGACGCTGAATGCACAGGTTTTTGGGGCATTGCTGGCTCCGCTGCCACTTGGCGTCGCTCTCGGCCTGTTTTTGGGCAAGCAGATCGGCATATTCGGAAGTGTCTGGATCGCCACGCGCTTGGGGATCGCGGAGCGGCCGACGGCTGCGAACTGGACCCAGGTCTATGGCATGGCGATGCTGTGCGGCATCGGCTTTACCATGAGCCTGTTCATCGGCGCGCTCGCCTTCCCCGGATCGGCGCTGCTGGTCGAAGAGGCCAAGGGCGGTATTTTGATGGGGTCATTGGCGTCGGCACTGGCCGGCTATGTCCTGTTGCGCTGGATCGCGCCGACGACGCGCTAGGCCGGTTCGCCAAGGCGATATTCTTATGCTATACTCTGCCCGCTGCTTTTGCGTGTCCTGCGCAAGATGGCCAATAATCGACCAATCTTCGAGGAAAAACACCAGGAGAGGGCGAAGATGAGTATGGAGACGGATGTCAATTATCTGCTGCATCGCCAGCAGATGTCACTGATCCGCGCGCAGGCGAGTCCTTCGCAAGAGGGGCGCAGCGCTTATGAGCATATGGCGCAGCGCTATATCGAGCAGATAGACGCCTACCGGCAGGCCAATGTAAAACTGATCGTCCGCGCCCATTAAAGGGTGCGGGCGTCAGCGTCGCTGGAGCAGGCGCTCGATCGCCTGATGATGGGCGGCGTCATCGCCACACTCCTTTTCCAGCACGGCCTTGATCCGTTGCAATTCATCTTCGGTCAGATGTTCAATGCCGATAAAGTCGTTGCGCGCATTGTCCACGGCGCGGATCAATTCGTCCAGCTTCGCCTGAATCGCTGATCCATCTCGATTTTGCGCATTCTGGATCAGAAACACCATCAGGAAGGTAACGATGGTGGTGCCGGTGTTGATGACCAGCTGCCATGTGTCGGAATAGTGGAAGATGGGACCGGTCGTCACCCAGACCAGCACGATCGTACTTGCCAGAATGAAGGCCAGCGGCTGCCCGGCCCAGCTGGCAACCCGGTGCGACAGGGCCGTAAAAAATCTGTCCATGATGCTGCCATCCTCCGCGCACCGCGATGCGGCGCATTTATGCTGCGTTCAGGCGCTTGTTGCCATGAAGCGTTTATGACAGCCATCGCTTTCCGTGTCCTTGCCTGCGCCCTTGGCGCATCCCTGCTGGCCTCCTGCGCCACCGTCTCCCCCGAATCGCGTCTGCGCACCGGGTTGCTGGAAGCCGGACTGTCGCCCCGGATGGCGGGCTGTATGGCGGAGCGTATGGTTGATCGGCTCAGCCTGATGCAATTGCGGCGGCTCCAGTCGCTGGCATCGCTCCGCAAGTCTCACATCGAGCAGATGAGCGTCGATCGCTTCCTCTACAAGGTGCGCGCGCTGGAGGATCCGGAGATTTTCCTGGTCACCAGCAAGGCGGCGATCGGCTGCGCATTTTAAGCCCTATTTTGCAATAATCCGGACCAGCACTCCGCAAAGGTTTTGCAATTTTGCAAAGTCGTTTTGCGAAATCACTCTGGCCCTGCAATCCCGTCTGTGCTTTAGCCGTCGCCATCACGGTTCGACGGAAAAGGACGGCACGCTCCATGAATATTCATGAATATCAGGCGAAAGAACTGCTCGCGAAATATGGCGCGCCGATCGCCGCAGGCTATGCCGCCTTCTCGGTCGAGGAAGCTGTCGAGGCCGCCAAGAAGCTGCCCGGACCGCTTTATGTCGTAAAGTCGCAGATCCACGCCGGTGGCCGTGGCAAGGGGAAGTTCAAGGAACTGCCCGCTGACGCCAAGGGCGGCGTGCGCCTCGCCTTCAACCTGGACGAGGTGAAGGCCCATTCGACCGACATGCTGGGCAACACGCTGGTGACGATCCAGACCGGCGACGCCGGCAAGCAGGTCAACCGCCTCTACATCACCGACGGCGCCGACATCGACAAGGAATTCTACCTTGCTCTGCTGGTCGATCGTGGCAGCAGCAAAGTCGCATTCGTCGTGTCGACCGAAGGCGGCATGGACATTGAGGAAGTCGCCCATTCGACGCCTGAAAAGATCCACAGCTTCTCGGTCGATCCGGCGACCGGCTTCATGCCGCACCATGGCCGTTCGATCGCCGCTGCGCTGGGCCTGACCGGCGATCTCGCCAAGCAGGCGTCCAAGGTTGCCTCGTCGCTTTATGCGGCCTTCCTCGACACCGACGCGGAGCAGATCGAAGTCAATCCGCTGGCGCTGACCAAGCAGGGCAATCTGCTGGTGCTGGACGCCAAGGTCGGCTTCGACGGCAACGCCATGTTCCGCCACAAGGATATCGCGCAGCTGCGCGACCTGACCGAGGAAGATGCGGCCGAAGTCGAAGCCTCCAAATATGACCTCGCCTACATCAAGCTGGACGGCAATATCGGCTGCATGGTCAACGGCGCGGGCCTGGCCATGGCGACGATGGACATCATCAAGCTGAACGGCGAATTCCCCGCCAATTTCCTGGACGTCGGCGGCGGCGCCACGACCGAGAAGGTGACGGCGGCGTTTAAGATCATTTTGCAGGACCCGGCGGTCAAGGGCATCCTGGTCAACATCTTCGGCGGCATCATGAAGTGCGACATCATCGCCGATGGTATCGTTGCGGCGGCCAAGGAAGTGAACCTGTCGGTTCCGCTGGTGGTTCGCCTGGAAGGCACCAATGTCCAGCAGGGCAAGGATATTCTCGCGGCTTCGGGCCTGGCCATCGTCCCTGCGGACGATCTGGGTGACGCGGCGCGCAAGATCGTGGCGGAAGTGAGGAAGGCAGCCTGAGGCCGCTTTTCACCTGAACTGACACCATTTGGGTGCGGGTGGTCCGGTTACGGACTGCCCGCGCCCGTGTTGGCGTTTATAATGGAGGATGTTGGAAATGAAGATCCTTGTGCCCGTCAAGCGGGTCATTGACTATAATGTGAAACCGCGGGTGAAGGCCGATGGAACGGGCGTCGATCTGGCGAACGTCAAGATGAGCATGAACCCGTTTGACGAGATCGCGATCGAGGAAGCCATCCGCCTGAAGGAAAAGGGCGTGGCGACCGAGGTGATCGCGGTGTCGATCGGCGTGGCCAAGGCGCAGGAAACGTTGCGCACGTCGCTCGCCATGGGTGCCGACCGCGCGATCCTGATCCAGACCGATGAAGAGGTTGAGCCGCTGGGCGTGGCCAAGCTGCTCGCCAAGGTGCAGGAAGAGGAAGGCGCAGGCCTGATCATCCTGGGCAAGCAGGCGATCGACGATGACAGCAACCAGACCGGCCAGATGCTGGCGGCGCTGCTGAACCTGCCGCAGGGCACGTTTGCCAGCAAGGTCGAGGTCGAGGGCGACAGCGTGTCGGTGACGCGCGAAGTCGATGGCGGGCTGGAAACGGTCAAGCTGTCCACCCCCGCAATCATCACCACCGACCTGCGCCTGAACGAGCCGCGCTATGCGTCGCTGCCCAACATCATGAAGGCGAAGTCCAAGCCATTGGCGCAGAAAACGCCTGCCGATTATGGCGTGGACATCAGCGCCCGGCTGGAAACGCTCAAGGTCGTCGAACCGCCCAAGCGCACCGCCGGCGTCAAGGTCGCCGATGTCGATGAACTGGTTGCCAAGCTCAAGGCCATGGGAGTTGCCGCATGAAAACGCTCGTCTGGGTTGAACATGACGGCGGCGCCGTCAAGGACGCCACTCTTTCCGCCGTCACCGCCGCTGCGAAGCTGGGTGAAGTGCATCTGTTGGTGGTGGGTGAGGGCGTCAGCGCCGTTGCCGATGCGGCGGCGAAGATCGCAGGCGTGGGCAAGGTCCATGTCGCCGACGACGCGGCCTTTGGTCACGCGCTGGCCGAGAATGTCGCGCCGCTGATCGTCGAACTGATGGGGCATCATGACGCCTTCGTCGCGCCCGCCACCAGCAACGGCAAGAATATCGCGCCGCGCGTTGCGGCTCTGCTCGACGTGATGCAGATCAGCGACATATTGTCGGTCGAGAGCGAGGATACGTTCACGCGGCCCATCTATGCGGGCAATGCGATCGCGACGGTCAAGAGCAAGGACGTCAAGAAGGTCATCACCGTGCGCGGGACGGCCTTTGAAAAGGCGGAACGCGAAGGCGGGTCGGGCGTGGTGGAAGCCGTGGCTTCGACCGGCGATAAGGGTCTGTCGAGCTTCGTCGGCGCCGAGATCGCCAAGCTGGAGCGGCCTGAACTGACTAGTGCCAAGATCATCGTGTCGGGTGGCCGGGCGTTGAAAGACGGGCCGACGTTTGAGGAAGTGATCTTCCCGCTGGCCGACAAGCTGGGTGCGGCGGTTGGTGCGTCGCGCGCCGCGGTCGATGCGGGCTATGTCCCCAACGACTATCAGGTCGGGCAGACTGGCAAGATCGTCGCGCCCGAAGTCTATGTCGCGGTCGGCATTTCCGGTGCGATCCAGCATCTGGCCGGGATGAAGGACTCAAAGACCATCATCGCGATCAACAAGGATGAGGATGCGCCGATCTTCCAGGTGGCCGATATCGGTCTGGTCGGTGATCTGTTCAAACTTGTGCCGGAACTGACCGGCAAGCTGTAACCAGCGTGACGCAGCAGGAAAGGGCGCGGCCAGCGATGGCTGCGCCCTCTTTCATGTCATTCGCAGTTGACGTCATTTTTGTCGATGGCCCGGCCAGCCAACGCACCGGCGCCGCCACCCAGGATGGTGCCGAGCGTTTTCGAGCCGCCCGGAGCGATGATGTTGCCGAGTACCCCGCCAGCGAGTGCGCCGACTATGGTGCCGGTCGTGCCGTCGTCGCGCTTGCAATAATAGCGGCCATCGCGGTCGCGGTAGATCTGGTCATTGTCGCGCAACTGGCGGCGTTGATAGCGGGGTGGTGGGCCACGGCGGTCGCTGGGTCGGTCATAGCCGTAGCGGTCATTGCCACCACCGTCGGAGACGCAGGCACCCAGTGGCAGCACGGCAACCAGAGCTATGGCGAGAAGGGGCTTGCGCATCACGACACCAGCGGCGTGGCGCTGTGGGTCACGGGCGTTGGGGGGCTGGAGTCGGCGGCGCGCTGGTCGGACAGGTCGGCCTTGGCCTGATTGTAGCGGGCGACGAGGTCGTCGCGGAACTGGTCCAGCTTGCCGTCGTCATATAATTTCTTGCCGACATAACCGGCGATGGCACCGAAAATCAGAGTGCGGATCATGGGGTGGCTCCTTTGTTGGTGTCTAAGATGTCGGCCAATGAACGGGCGGCGACGCCATGGGTTCCGGCGGAGCGGACAACAAAGAGAGCGGAGAAATTACTCGGCGGCGTCAGCCAGGCGCTCGGCGCGGGCGTCGGCGGCGGCATTTTCGCGGCGGGCGCGGGCGGTGTCGGTCAGGTCCTGACGCTGGGCCATGGCCAGCCAGGCGGCTTCGGCGCGGAGGCAGCGATCGCGGACATTGGCCAGCGTCGCGGCGTCGGCGTCGGTCCGGGCTTGCGCGGCGAGGCTATGATAGTCGGTAACGGCCATGAGGCTCTCCTCAGGATCAAGGGAAGAATGGGCCGGGCGCGAAGGATGACCCCCGCGCCCGATCCGGGCCGTCCGAATTATTCGGCGTGGGCGATGTTCACAGCGGCCATCTTGCCGCGCTTGTCCTGCTCCAGATCATAGGACACGCGGTCCTTTTCACGCAGGGTGGCCAGGCCAGCGCGCTCGACGGCGCTGATGTGAACGAATGCGTCTGCACCGCCATTGTCGGGGGCAATGAAGCCATAGCCCTTGTCGGCGTTGAAGAACTTGACGACGCCAGTGATGCTGCTCA
The DNA here is from genome assembly GCF_000382885.1 of Sphingobium indicum BiD32. Classification (GTDB taxonomy): domain Bacteria; phylum Pseudomonadota; class Alphaproteobacteria; order Sphingomonadales; family Sphingomonadaceae; genus Sphingobium; species Sphingobium japonicum_C. The sequence continues at coordinate 2,986 of NZ_CAVK010000002.1, read as the reverse complement.
TAAATTATTCCTTCTTTCTGGGCGGCGCGTCCCGTGTGGACGAACCGGGTTGCTAAGGGGCAGGGAAAGAAGGAAGTAGGTGCCGCAAAGCGCCGAAAACCGTCGATTTGCGACTGTAGCAACGCCTATGTAGGGCAGGCAGTGGCAAATAGCAAATCGCATGACCGCAGTTGACCCTGCGGGCAGCGCGATTTGCCCGTTTGTGTGCCCGGCTCTGGTTGCGCGGGCGCATCCCGCGATAAGGTTGATCTGTCCGCAATCGACGCGGCGACGCTCGATAGCCAGCGGCCCAAGGCAGCGGACATGCGTTCTGATAAGTATCTGAAAAATGGTAGCGGAGGAGGGACTTGAACCCCCGACACGCGGATTATGATTCCGCTGCTCTAACCAGCTGAGCTACTCCGCCCCATGGGGCCGCGCGGGGTGTGTGGCCCTGCGGTGAGGCGGCGCTATACGCAGCGGGGGCGGGTCGGTCAACGGGGGTAATGCGGGTGGCACACAACTTATTTGCGGCGCACGCTCCAGCCTGCGGGCAGCGCGACCGGATAGGCCATTATCGCGCCCGAATCGATCGCACCCACGGCCTCGCTCACCAGCGGGCCAAGCTGCGCCATGTCGGGATTATGGCCGGCGCCCGGTACGGTCAGCAGGGTGGCGGGCGTCCCGGCGGCAGCGAACAGCGCGTCGGCCTGGTCCTGCTCGACCCGGTCGTCGGCAGTACCCAGCATCATGACCAGCGGAGCGTGGATCTTTGTCGCCGCATCCAGATTATTCCATTTGTCGGGCAGCAGCAGCCCGACGCCGCCGGGGGCCGATTCTTCCAGCTTGTCGAAGGTGGAAAGCGTGACCACGCCCGTCACCGGCACCGTCGCTCCGACATGCAGCGCTACCGCGCCGCCCAGCGAATGGCCGACCAGAAAGACATGCGCGTCCGTTCCGACGATTTGCCGTGCCTGCGCCACGAAGGCGCGACCGTCGGCCACCAGCCCCGCCTGTGTCGGGCTGCCCGGATTGCCGCCAAAGCCGCGATAGGACACGACGATGACATGATCGCCGCGCCCGGTCAGATGTTCGGCATAGCGGGCGGCGACCCCCTGGTTCGATCCGCGCCCGTGGAAGAAGAGGATGACGTCGGGGTCGCCAGGATCGCCCGGCCAATAATAGCCGGTCAGCGAGAGGCCATCCTCGGTCCGCACTGGCAAAGGCTGAGGCGGCGTTTTTGTCCATTGCGCCACGCTGATCGGTGTCGCGTCCGACTTGTAGATTTGCTCGCGCACGCTCGATGCGCAGGATGCCAGCATCAATGCCGCCGCGATCAGCCCTGTTTTTCTGCCCTGCATCATCATTCCCATGCCGTTCGGGACCAGGAATAGCGCAATAGCAGGGGTCCGCGCGATTTTTCTGTTGCAATCCCTTTTGCGCCAAGTCCTAATGTTGCAACGCACAACCGGCCATATTGGCTGAGGGAGGATCGACAACTTGCCCTTCCATGAAATGTTTGAGCCTGATGGTTCGATACGCCCCTGCTACGCTGAAGTGCAGAAATGGGTGGAGCGAACGGGCATTTCCGGGCTTAACCGTCGACTGGACGAGGCAGAGGCGATTTTCCGCCGCATCGGCATCACCTTCGCCGTCTATGGCGAGGGCGGCGATCCGGAACGGCTGATCCCCTTCGACCTGCTTCCCCGCATCTTCACCGCGCAGGAATGGCGCGTGCTGGACAAGGGCATCCGCCAGCGCGCCCGCGCGCTCAACGCCTTCCTGCACGATGTCTATCATCGCGGCGAAATCGTGAAGGCCGGCATCATGCCCGCCGACATCATCTATCAGAACAGCGCCTATCTCGCCGAAATGGCTGATTTCTCACCGCCCGGCAAAGTCTATAGCCACATCGTCGGCATCGACATCGTCCGCACCGGGCCGGGCAGTTTCGAGGTGCTGGAGGATAATTGCCGAACCCCGTCGGGCGTGTCCTATATGCTCGAAAATCGTGACATCATGACGCGCATGTTCCCTGAACTGTTCGCGCAGGGGATTGTGGCTCCGGTCGATGATTATCCCGCCGAACTCTTGAAGAGCCTGAAGGAAGTCGCGCCGCCTGCGTGCAAGGGCGATCCGGTCGTCGTCGTGCTGACCCCCGGTTCGCTCAACAGTGCCTATTATGAGCATAGTTTCCTGGCCGACCTGATGGGCGTCGAGCTGGTCGAACCGGCGGACCTGTTTGTGGATGAAGGCCGGGTGTGGATGAAAACCACGCTTGGCCCCAAGGTGGTCGATGTCATCTATCGCCGCATCGACGACGAATATCTCGATCCGCTTGTGTTCCGCCCCGACAGTCTGCTGGGCGTGCCGGGCATCTTCAACGTCTATCGCAATGGCGGTGTGACGCTGGCGTCGGCACCGGGGGCTGGGATCGCTGATGACAAGGCGGTCTATATCTATGTGCCGGAAATGATCCGCTTCTACCTGGGCGAGGCGCCGATCCTGGACAATATCCAGACCTGGCAATGCGGAAAACCCGACGAATGTGCCTATGTGCTGGAAAATCTGCACGATCTGGTGGCCAAGGAAGTCCATGGATCGGGCGGCTATGGGATGTTGATCGGGCCGAAATCGTCGAAGGACGAAGTGGAGGCCTATGCCGCCCGCATCCGTGCCGATCCCGGCAAGTTCATCGCCCAGCCGACGCTGGACCTGTCCACCGTGCCCACGCTCGGCCCGGCCAGCGTCGTCGGCCGCCACGCCGACTTCCGCCCCTATTGTCTGGTCGGCAAGCAGTTGCGGCTCGTCCCCGGCGGCCTCACCCGCGTCGCGCTGACCGAAGGGTCGCTGGTGGTCAACTCCAGCCAGGGTGGCGGGGTGAAGGACACCTGGGTCATGCAGGATTGATGGGGATGCAGACAACAGTCTCATGTCTTAATATCCTCCCCTGCAAGGGGAGGGGGACCGTTTGCGTAGCAAATGGTGGAGGGGTGTCACCCTATCG
>NZ_CAVK010000003.1 GCF_000382885.1 Sphingobium indicum BiD32 | reverse complement strand
TGGGAGGTCGGGTGGGGGTGAGGGCCGGTGCGGATGCGCCGGAGGCGCATTTCGAGACAAACTCTTACCCGTCCGCAAAGGGGAACATCGGCCACCATGGTTCCTTCTCTACCAGCACTCGCGCAAAGCTGGGGCGCGCCACCAGCCGGGCGAGATAGGCGGACAGGCGTGGATGGTCGGTGCCGATCGGCACCATCTTGTCGGCATAGAAGAGCGCTGGAGCCGCGGCGCAATCGGCCAGGGTGAAATTCTCGCCCACGGCCCAGCCATGCGTGCCGATCCGCATTTCCAGCAGGGCATAGGCCTTGGCGATCAGAGCGCGCGCCTGATCGACGCCATGGGGATCGCGCGAGTCGGCCGGGCGCAGCCGGTCGGCGACAATCGCCTGCATCGGCGTCATCACATAATTGTCGAACAGCCGGTCCATCATCCGCACCTGGAGCGCCGCGTCGGGGTTGAGCGGAATCGGCCGGAAAGTGCCCGGTTCATGGTTCATCAGATATTCGATGATGATGCTGGCTTCGGCGACGATCGTGTCGCGGGTCGAATCGCGCAGCAGGGGGAATTTGCCGATCGGCCATAGCGCCAGCCATTCCTGCGCGACGCCGGCCTCCTCCATCATCCGGGGCGTGAAGGGCGTGCCATTTTCGTAAAAGGCGATCAGCACCTTCCAGCAATAGGAAGAGAGCGGGTGATAATAGAGAATCATCGATCGGCCTTTGCGTCGGTGAACGGGGCGAGCGGCTGGAGGCTCCACCATAGCGCTTTTTGCGCGCACCACGCATTTTCGTGGCAAGGCAAAATTATTTTTTATTCCGCTTTTCCCACTTGTCTTTCGGGGGAGTGAGGAAAGTCCGTGCGTCGCTGCGTTGCAACGGTCAAAAACGGCGACGAAAGGAATCGGAACAGCGATGAGCTGAGTCCCTAAACCGTCATTTACCCTCTTGCGCCCAAAACAGGCTATGGCACTATCTGTGGTATCGGGTAAACGGGGGTCACCCAACAGATTGTGATTGTGTCGCTGGACCAGTTTCCAGCGCAAGGGGGTTTTTGTCCCTGTAATCGCGTCAGTTGGTCCCATTTCCGGCCCGTCGCGATATGGTTTCTGCTAAGGTGAACGGCATCTGCCGAACCAGCTTGACCGAATCGAACGGAACAGGAACATTTGGGGGCGCATATGGATTTTCGAGATAGCGGACAGGGTGGTACAAACGACGTGGCGACTGTGATGGATGATGTGATGGACCGGGTGAGCGAACAGCCTGCCGCGCCGACCAAGGCCGAGCCTTTATCCTCTTCCTCAGTGCAGGAACGGCGCTTCGACGTCGTGACCGATCCGTCGCGCGACGCGCTGCTGACCGACTTCGGCAAGGAGACGCTACAGGACCGCTATCTGCTGCCCGGCGAATCCTATCAGGACATGTTCGCCCGCGTCGCGGCCGCCTATGCCGATGATCAGGATCATGCCCAGCGCGTCTATGACTATATCTCGCGCCTCTGGTTCATGCCGTCCACGCCCGTGCTGTCGAACGGCGGCACCGGGCGCGGCCTGCCGATCAGCTGCTATCTCAACTCCGTGGACGACAGCCTGGAAGGCATCGTCAACACCTGGAACGAGAATGTATGGCTCGCCTCGCGCGGCGGCGGCATCGGCACTTATTGGGGCAGCGTGCGTGGCATTGGCGAGCCGGTCGGCCTCAATGGCAAGACCAGCGGCATCATCCCCTTCGTCCGCGTCATGGATTCGCTCACCCTCGCGATCAGCCAGGGCAGCCTGCGCCGTGGCTCGGCCGCCTGCTATCTCGACGTCTCCCACCCGGAAATCGAGGAGTTCCTCGAAATCCGCAAGCCATCGGGCGACTTCAACCGCAAGGCGCTCAACCTTCATCATGGCGTGCTGCTGACCGACGAATTTATGGAAGCGGTGCGCGACGGCAGCGACTTCCACCTGCGCAGCCCCAAGGACCAGTCGATCCGCGGCACCGTCAACGCCCGCGCCCTGTTCCAGAAGCTGGTGGAAACTCGCCTGGCCACCGGCGAGCCCTATATCGTGTTCAACGACACGGTGAACCGGATGATGCCCAAGCATCACCGCGACCTGGGTTTGAAGGTCTCGACCTCCAACCTCTGCTCAGAAATCACTTTGCCGACGGGTCGCGACCATCTCGGCAATGACCGCACCGCCGTGTGCTGCCTCTCCTCGATGAACCTGGAAACCTGGGACGAGTGGAAGGATGAGAAGCTGTTTGCCGAGGATATCATGCGCTTCCTCGACAATGTGCTGCAGGACTATATCGACCGCGCACCGCCCGAAATGGCACGCGCCAAATATAGCGCCAGCCGCGAACGTTCGGTCGGGCTGGGCGTCATGGGCTTCCACAGCTTCCTCCAGGCGCGCGGCATCCCGTTTGAGGGTGCGATGGCCAAGTCGTGGAACCTGCGCATGTTCAAACATATCAAGAGCCAGGTCGACGAAGCCTCGATGCAACTCGCGATCGAGCGCGGCCCCTGCCCCGACGCCGCCGATCAGGGCGTGATGGAGCGTTTCTCCTGCAAGATGGCGATCGCGCCGACCGCGTCGATTTCCATCATCTGCGGCGGCACGTCGGCCTGCATCGAGCCGATCCCGGCGAACATCTACACCCACAAGACGCTGTCGGGCAGCTTCTCGATCAAGAATCCGTATCTGGAAAAGCTGCTGGTCGAAAAGGCCAAGGATTCGACCAATGTCTGGAACTCGATCCTGGAACATGGCGGCTCGGTCCAGCATCTCGACTTCCTGAGCCAGGAAGAAAAGGACACGTTCAAGACCAGCTTTGAAATCGACCAGCGCTGGCTGCTCGAACTCGCCGCTGATCGCACGCCGTTCATTGATCAGGCGCAGTCGCTCAACCTGTTCATCCCGGCCGACGTGGAGAAATGGGACCTGCTCATGCTCCACTTCCGCGCATGGGAACTGGGCATCAAGTCGCTTTACTATCTGCGGTCCAAGAGCGTGCAGCGCGCCGGTTTTGCGGGCGGCGTGGAAGCCGACAACACGATCGACGCGCCCAAATTCGAGATTGGCGAGACCACGGACTATGACGAGTGCTTGGCCTGTCAGTAACATGGCAGAGCTTGATAAAGAGAATGGAAGTTGGCTCGAATTTGCTTGGCGCGAGTATGAAATTTGCCGTACGGGAATTCAAAGCTATGACAGTTTTCTTTTTCACATTAGATCTTGGAGTATTAGTTTAAACGCTATTCTTCTGGCTGGTTATTTTGGATTTAACTCCGGTAACAAAATATTGCCGGGGACCGCAGTAATGATTCTTACTTTGAGCGCTTCTATGTTTTGGCTTTTGGATGGCCTGAATAAATCCCTCCAAATGGTTCATATATACAACTCGAGAGATATCGAAGAGGCCATAAGATATAGAGATAATACGATTAAAATTCCAACGATATCATTAAGATATAAGAATAAGAATGGCAGGCATGTTCGCCCTACTTTAAAGAACATATCCGACGAGTCTGTTTGGCCGTTTTATGTTCTCCCAATTATTCTAAGTTCTACAATGATAGTTATCCATTCGTATGTTTCATGCGAAGAATGCGAATTGTCGAACGATTGGTGGGTTGGATTATCGTCTTTGTCCCTCGTCCTTATATTAATTATTGCCTCTCTGTCATTAAAAGAACATTCTAGGTCTAACTTTAAAAACAAAAAATCTAGGAAAAATTTCGACTTGTCCGATAGACTATTCTGGAGAAAAAAGGTTTCCAGAAAAAGTAATGATTTAATGACTCAATTTCATGAAGATTGTTTAAATAGATATATATATATTAACCAAAACAAGCGCATCGGGCCATATGTAGCGGATTTGTCTTGGGAATCAATTGATAGCGATCATACAATAAAGTATGCCTTATTTATTGATGGCCCGGTTCGTTTGCATGACGAAAGCTACATTGAATGCAGGCGCAAGTTTATATCTAGCTTGGGTTATACAATCATATCTCATCCCTATTAAAGTTTCGAGCAGGTGCAACATGTCTCTTCTTCAGGCCTCCAAAGTCTATAAGCCGTTCGAGTACCCTTGGGCCTATGAATTCTGGAAGCGCCAGCAGCAGCTGCACTGGCTGCCCGAAGAAGTGCCTTTGGGGGAGGATTGCCGCGACTGGGCGCAGAAGCTGTCCGATCATGAGCGCAACCTGCTGACACAGATTTTCCGCTTCTTCACTCAGGCCGACGTGGAAGTGCAGGATTGCTACCATGAAAAATATGGCCGCGTGTTCAAGCCGACCGAGGTCAAGATGATGCTGACCGCGTTCAGCAACATGGAAACCGTCCATATCGCCGCTTACTCGCACCTGCTCGACACGATCGGCATGCCCGAAAGCGAATATTCGGCCTTCCTCCAATATAAGGAGATGAAGGACAAGCACGACTATCTGCAACAATTCGGCGTCGACACGGACGAGGATATCGCCCGCACCCTGGCCATGTTCGGCGGCTTTACCGAAGGCTTGCAGCTCTTCGCCAGCTTCGCGATGCTGATGAACTTCCCGCGCTTCAACAAGATGAAGGGCATGGGCCAGATCGTCACCTGGTCGATCCGCGACGAAACGCTGCATTGCGAGGGCATCATCAAGCTGTTCCACGCCTTCTGCGCCGAACGCCAGTGCCTGACCCCCGCGGTCAAGGACGACATCATGGACATGTGCCAGAAAACCGTTCGTATCGAGGACGCCTTTGTCGATCTGGTGTTCGAGATGGGACCGGTCCCCGGCATGACGCCCAAGGACATCAAGAAATATGTCCGCTACATCGCCGACTGGCGGCTGGGCCAGTTGGGCCTCAAGCCCATCTACATGATCGACGAGCATCCGCTGCCCTGGCTCGCCCCGATGCTCAACGGCGTCGAACATGCCAATTTCTTTGAAACCCGCGCCACCGAATATAGCAAGGGCGCGACCCGCGGTCAGTGGAACGAAGTCTGGGATGCCTTCGACCGCCGCAAGACCCGCGCGGCACCCGCCAATGCGGACGATGCCACCGACCCCGACATGTTCAAGGCGGCGGGCATCGCGGCGGAGTGATTGCCAAATTCGTGAAGGGCATCGGGGTGACATTGCTGTTTGCAATGGTTGCCCTGTGCCTGGCCGTGACGATCGTGCCGCCCTTCCTCGATCGCATCTATTATGAAGGGCCGGAAAGCCGCCATTATGACGGCGCGCATTTCTTCAATCCCGATGGGGTGATCGACGTGCCGGCCCCGCCGGGGACGAGCCGTCAGGGCTTTATCGCCCGCTGGCTGCTGGGCAATGACGACCGGCCGCCATGGCCCGATGGCATAGCGGTCAAGCAAGCTCGCCCCGCTCCCTTTGCCGCGCCGCGCGGGATGGTGGCGACATGGGTGGGCCATGCGACCGTGCTGGTGCAGGCGGCGGGCATCAACATATTGACCGACCCGATCTGGTCGGACCATGCCAGTCCCCTGCCCCCCTTCGGCCCCAAGCGGGTCGCGCAGCCGGGCGTCCGCTTCGACGACCTGCCCAAGATCGACCTGGTCGTGCTGAGCCACAATCATTACGACCATATGGACCTGCCGACGCTGAAAAGACTTTGGGACCGCGACCGGCCCAAGATCGTCACCAGCCTGGGCAATGACATGATTTTGAAGGCACATGGCATCCCTTCCACCGCGCTCGACTGGGGCCAGTCGATCAGCGGCGCGGCGCTCAACGGACTTGCCCCACAGGCAGTCATCCAGTGCGGCAATTACGAACATTGTCCCGATTATCGCGTCCATGTGACCCGCAACCATCATTGGAGCAGCCGCTGGGGCGCCGATCGCAACCGGGCGCTCTGGTCGAGCTTTTTGATAGAGACGCGCGCGGGCAATATCTTCTTTGCTGGAGACACTGGCGCGGGCGACATAGGCTGGCCCTATGAGGCCACGCGCTTCGGCCCGATCCGGCTGGCGCTGATCCCGATCGGTGCCTTCCGCTTCTGGACGGGGCAGATGGCGTCGGACGCGCATATCGGCCCGCAGCAGGCCGTGGAGGTGTTCGAGCGGTTGGGCGCATCAACCGCGATCCCGATCCATTGGGGGACGTTCCGCCTGTCCTACGAACAATGGGATACGCCGCCCCGGATGCTGGACCTGTTCCTGGCGTGCGCGGGGATCGATCGCAAACGCTTCGCCCCGCTGCGCGTCGGCCAGTCGCTGATGGTGCCGGGCTATTCCGCCGTGCCACGCGGCAAGGGACGATGCGACCGGCGCGCGATCAGGGCGCTGGAATAGGGTTCAGCCCTTGGGACAATCCCCCATCCGCTTGCCGCTCAAATCATAGGTCGCGCGCAGCACCGCGCCGCCGCCTTCCGATTGTGTCATGGTTTCACCCAGCGTCAGCGTATCGGCGGTATAATTGCCCTCGACCGCTATTTCCGACGTGCCCTTGCCGGCCGTGCAGGCCAGCGTCGCGATCAGACGGCCCTTGCGCGCCATCTTGTCCTTGTAGGTGCAGGCGGTGCCGTCCTTGCCCGCCAGGGCTGCGGCGTCAGGCATTCCTTCGCCATCGACGCTCAGGCAGACCTTGTCCTCGCTAACCTGTTCAAGCGCCGCCCGATATTGCGCCGGGGTAACGGTAGGCGTGTTGTAGCCGGTGGTCTTACGAGTCAGCACCCACTCGCCGGCCTGCATCAGGATCGGCGCTTCCTCCACTTCGGGCGCGGGGGCCGGTTCGCTACAGCCGCCCAAGCCAAATATCATCGCAAGCGGGATCGCCGCGAGCACGGTCTTTTGCATATCCTCTCCCCTGTTCTCTTAATCGGAACGGGGCAAGGCTCTACCCGTCGCGGCCAAAGCGCAAGCGGAAATGCGCGTGGCTTATTCCGTCGTGGTACAGGTCGGGCCGATCCACTTGCCCTCCGACCGCGCCTTCATCGCCATGGCCATGCCGTCGGGGCCGCCCGCCATCTTCATGTCCATATGCATGACATAGCTTTCCCCGCCATAGGTGCCGGACATGGCGGCGGTCATCGTGCCGCCATCCGCCTTGCACGACACCTGCCCCTTCACCGTGCCGCCGCTGACGGCAAAGCCCTGATAGCTACAGTCCTTATTCTCCTGACCGGAGAACATCTCGCCGCTCGGATTGGCCGCTTCCTCCGGCGTGACGCAATATTTGAGCGACGTCTGGCTCATCATGCTCTTCATCTGGTCCTTCATGCCCGCAGGAGCGCCCGGCATGTTGGACAGGTCGATGTCCTGCACGGTGAAGCGCCCTTCCCACTGGCCCGGCTTCAGCTGTACCTTGTCCACGGCGGCCTTGACCTCCGCCTTGCTCATGGAGTCGGTGCCAGTGGCAGGCGTATCGCCGGGCTTGTCACCGCAGGCAGCGAGCAGCAGCGCCATCGTGGCGGCAGCAAGTGTAGCTCTGATCATCGCTAATCCCCTCATCGCGTCGGCACATGCTGCCTGTCGGCAAGGAGCATATCAAGCCTGTGCGACAATGCAAAATTGGCACCGATATGGACGAATTCGGTCCATTTGTTCTTGTTTTGTTCTGTTCATTATGCTACGTCCTTCCCCGCAAATCGGGGGATGCGCAAATGCCGGGGAATCAGTCGAGCAATCAGTCAGAACTGACAGCCTTCAACCTCTATCTGCGCACGGGTCGGCGAACCGACCTGCTCCCGCCCGTGCAGGTCGAAGTGAAATTCAACCCCTGGCATGATGAACAGGACGGACGCTTCACCTTCGCCGGGCAAGGCCGCTACTTCCCGCGCGGTGAAGGCAATCGCGGGCAGGCAGGTGGAGCCGGGGCTGGCGGACAGGTGCGGCGACCGGCCCGGCCGGATAGCGGTGGCGTGCCGGATCGCCGTTATCTGCGCGCGGATCATCCCGGCAACCATAGCACCTATATCGTGCAGTCCGGCGATACGCTGACGCGCATTGCGACGCGGCGCAAGGGGCTGACCGCGCGCGATCTGGCATGGCTGAACCAGCATCCGATCGACCGGCCGCTCAGCATCGGCCAGCGGATCAAGCTGCCGCATCAGGCCTATCTGGACGCCGGACGGGCGGCGAGAGCCAAGTTTCTCGCGCTCGCATATTATATGGACACGCATGGCGGGAAATTGCCATCCGACCCGTCCAATCCACCGTCGCTGGAAAGCCAGATCCTCGACACGAACTGGCGCAAGGAGACAAAAAATGGCTATGATTTCCATATCGATGTCATTGCGCGACCGAGGAAAATCTTCGCCAACCTTTCAAATGGTCCAAAAGCATCCCGATCGCGCCGTAACCAGGCAAGTGCGGGCAAACCTGATCGCCTTGCAAGCGACGATGGCGGCCATTTTATCGCCGCTCGCTTCAATGGTCCCGGCGACAGCGTCAATCATTTCGCCCAGGACCGGAATTTCAACCGCGGTGCCTATCGCGCCATGGAAGATGGCTGGGCCAAGGAATTACGCGTTGGGAAAAAAGTCATCGTGGACATTGTTCCGCATTATGAAGGAATATCAAAGCGACCCTACAGCCTCACCGTCACATGGTATGTCGATGGAAAGAAGCGTGTCCGAGAATTCGCGAACGAAACGAAAGGTCAGGCCAGTGGGAACAGATAAGCTGGAACTGTTGGGGCCGCTCATGAACGAGATTGGGCAAGAGCTTGCCGAAACTGTGGGAGGCGATGCAAATGGCGTCTTTCTTTACGTGGAAATCGGCGAAGGCTGGGTGGATACCAGCATCTTCAAAGATGAAGGCAACGTAGTGCGCTGGTACGATCCAAGAAAAACTAACTTAGCTGACCTTCTCTGGGAAGCTTGGTATCTCGAACCAGACGGACCAAATATGCGATGGTCGGTTCTTGAATATGCCATCCAAGGCAAAAAATTCCACGTCAGCATGAAATATCCCGAAGAGGTCAATGTCGAGATCATCGATGACGAACGACGCGAAGCAGCCCTTCGCGCCCGTTTCGGCGACAAGCCTGTCGTCTATCCACCCCCGCCCAAAGGCGCATTCGAGTTGAAGCCCTGACGTCAATTGCGTCCTGCCGCAAAGACCCCATATTGCCCCCATGGCCATCCAGATCCGCACCACGCTCGACGAGCCCGACACCGACGCCAGCTTCGTGCCGCACCGGCCTGCGCGGCCGGACAAGAGCGAGGGGGGACGTCCCTTCACGCTGGTGAGCGATTATGAGCCGTCGGGCGACCAGCGCACCGCGATCCCCGAACTGGTCGAACAGGCGCTGGCAGGCGAGCGCGATCAGGTGCTGCTGGGCGTCACAGGCTCCGGCAAGACTTTCACCATGGCCAAGGTGATCGAAGCGTTGCAGCGCCCCGCGCTGATCCTGGCCCCCAACAAGATTCTCGCAGCGCAGCTCTATGGCGAGTTCAAAAGCTTCTTCCCCGACAATGCGGTCGAATATTTCGTCAGCTATTACGACTATTACCAGCCCGAAGCCTATGTCGCGCGGTCGGACACCTATATCGAGAAGGAAAGCAGCGTAAACGAAAGCATCGACCGGATGCGCCATTCTGCCACCCGATCGCTGCTGGAACGCGACGACTGCATCATCGTCGCGTCGGTCAGTTGCCTCTATGGCATCGGCTCGGTCGAAACCTATTCGGCCATGACCTTCTCGATGAAGAAGGGCGGGATAGAGGATCAGCGCGAGATCATACGCAAGCTGGTCGCGCTCCAGTATAAGCGCAATGATGCAGGCTTTGCGCGCGGCAATTTCCGGGTGAAGGGCGACAATCTGGAGATTTTCCCGTCCCATTATGAGGATACCGCCTGGCGCATCAGCTTTTTTGGTAATGAGATTGAGGCGATCGTCGAGTTCGACCCCCTGTCGGGCAAGAAGGTCGCCAGCCTCGACTATGTAAAGGTCTTTCCCAACAGCCACCATGTGACCCCCGGCCCGACGCTGAAACAGGCGATGGAGGCGATCCGCTTCGAGCTGACCGAGCGGCTGAAAGAGCTGGAGGCGGAGGGCAAGTTGCTGGAGGCGCAGCGACTGGAGCAGCGCACCAATTTCGACCTGGAGATGATCGCCGCAACCGGCAGCTGCGCGGGGATCGAGAATTACAGCCGCTTCCTGACCGGCCGCCTGCCGGGCGAGCCGCCGCCGACGCTGTTTGAATATCTGCCAGAAAACGCGCTGCTGTTCGTCGATGAAAGTCATCAGACCGTGCCGCAGATCGGCGCGATGGCGCGCGGCGACCACCGGCGCAAGATCACGCTGGCCGAATATGGTTTCCGCCTGCCCAGTTGTATCGACAACCGCCCGCTGCGCTTTAACGAATGGGATGCGATGCGGCCGCAGACGGTCAGCGTGTCGGCGACGCCCGGCAAGTGGGAGATGGAGCAGACCGGCGGCGTATTCAGCGAACAGGTGATCCGCCCCACCGGCCTGATCGACCCGCCGGTCGAGATCAAGCCGGTCGAGGATCAGGTCGACGACCTCATCAACGAATGTCGCAAGGTGACGGCGAATGGCTATCGCACGCTCGTCACCACGCTGACGAAGCGGATGGCGGAGGATCTGACAGAGTTCATGCACGAAGCGGGGATCAAGGTCCGCTACATGCATAGCGATGTCGAGACGCTGGAGCGAATCGAGCTGATCCGTGACCTGCGGCTCGGCGTCTATGACGTGCTGATCGGCATCAACCTGCTGCGCGAGGGTCTGGACATTCCCGAATGTGGCCTCGTCGCCATCCTCGACGCCGACAAGGAGGGCTTTTTGCGCTCCGAAACCTCGCTGATCCAGACGATCGGCCGCGCCGCGCGCAACGTCGACGGGCGCGTCATCCTCTATGCCGACCGGATCACCGGCTCGATGGAGCGCGCGCTGAACGAAACCGGGCGGCGGCGTGCGAAGCAGGAGGAGTATAACGCGCTCCACGGCATCACCCCGACCACGATCAAACGCAATATCGGTGACATCATCGCCCATGTGTCCAACAAGGACAGCGTGCTGGTGGAAACCGGCGATGCCGACCGCCCCCACATGGTCGGCCACAATCTGCGCGCCTATATCGAGGATCTGGAAAAGAAAATGCGCGCCGCCGCCGCCGACCTGGAATTCGAGGAAGCCGGCCGCATCCGCGACGAAATCCGCAAGCTGGAAGCCGAAGAACTGGGCCTGCCACACGAACAGCAAGTGGCAGCACCACGCGGTCGCGCGACCGAGGGCAAGCCGGGAACGCGGAAGGGGCGGTTCGGGAAGGTGCAAAGAAAATTTTAGTTACCCAACAAACGAATATTACGCTTTAAGTGATTGAAATATATAATTTAGTGGTTAACTGAAAATTATAATACGGTGCTAAAATTGCTCGTTTTTTCAGCTTGTTATGTCAAAGAATGGCGTCGCATCATGCGACAAAACCGCTTGTAGACAGCCCGCATTTTTGCATTATGAAAAGGCTTGCTCTGAACAGGACAAGCCAATGGTCCGCTCCTTCGCCGATCCCGAAACCGAAAAAATCTGGCTGGGCCAACATAGCCGCAAATTGCCCCCTGACATCCAGAATCGCGCTTACAACAAACTCAGAATGCTTGACGCTGCCGAACATCTCGATGACCTTAAAAATCCGCCCGGCAATCGCCTTCATGCGCTTTCGGAGGATCGGGCAGGGCAGCACAGTATTTCCATTAACATGAAATGGCGTATATGCTTCCTCTGGAAAGATGGAGACGCCTATGACGTCGAGATTGTCGATTACCACTAATCCTGAATGGCTGAAAAACGATCATGCCGGGGAAATGCTGGTATCAGAGTTTATGGAGCCGCTCGATCTGTCGATTGAGCAAATGGCTGGACTTGTCAAAGTTACGCCTGAACGGCTGCGTTCGGTGATCGACGGATCATGCCCGATGGATGCGGAACTCGATCTTCGCCTTGGCCGCTATTTCGGCATGACGGAGGGTTTTTTCCTGCGGTTGCAGGCTCAATATGCCCTGCTGGAGGCCAAGCGTGCGCTGAACAGCGAACTAGAAAGCATCGTCCCACGCGCTGCTTGATATTGCGCGGAAGAGACGCCAAAAACCACCGCTGGATAATCCCGCGCCGCCCTCTACATAGCCTCTATGCCTCCTGACATGCCCACATCCGCGCCTTTGCCCCCTGTCTGGGCGACGCTGCGGCGATTCCTGCCCTATTTGTGGCCAGCGGACGCACCGGCGCTGCGGCGGCGGGTGGTTGTCGCCATGCTGTGCGTGCTGGCGGCCAAGATCATCAGCCTCGCCATGCCCTTTGCCTATAAGGCCGCGATCGACCGGATGGTGCCGGGAATGGAACCGGCAGCCGGCCTCGCCATCGCGCTGGTCGCGGTTTATGCAGGCGCGCGCTTTGGCAGCGTCTTGTTCGACAATCTGCGCAATGCGGTGTTCGAGCAGGTGGGACAGGAAGCCGGGCGGCGGCTGGCCGATGATGTATTCGTCCATCTCCACCGCCTGTCGCTGCGCTTCCATCTCGACCGGCGCACTGGCGCCGTCACCAAGATTGTCGAGCGCGGGACCAAGAGCATCGACACGATGCTCTATTTCCTGCTGTTCAACATCGCGCCCACCGTGCTGGAGCTGGTCGCGGTCTGCGCCATCTTCTACGTCAAGTTCGGCCTGTGGATGGTCGCGGTCACGCTGGTGATGGTGGGCCTCTATATCTGGTTCACCCGCACCGTGACCGAATGGCGCAACCAGTTGCGCCGCGACATGGTGGACATGGACACCAACGCGGTCGCCCATGCGGTCGACAGCCTGCTCAATTTCGAGACGGTCAAATATTTCGGCGCGGAAGCACGCGAGGCCCAGCGTTACGGCACGTCGATGCGACGCTACGCACAGGCGGCGGTCAAGAGCGAGAATAGCCTGGCCTGGCTCAATATCGGCCAGTCGCTGATCACCAACCTGATGATGGCGGGCGCGATGGCCTACACCGTGT
Organism: Sphingobium indicum BiD32; assembly: GCF_000382885.1. Classification (GTDB taxonomy): domain Bacteria; phylum Pseudomonadota; class Alphaproteobacteria; order Sphingomonadales; family Sphingomonadaceae; genus Sphingobium; species Sphingobium japonicum_C. The sequence goes on along the minus strand of NZ_CAVK010000003.1, from coordinate 5,351 downwards.
GGGGATGGAGCCGGGGGCAGTTCACCACCGGCGACGTGGTGCTGGTCAATACGCTGCTGGCCCAGCTGTTCCGGCCATTGGACCTGCTCGGCATGGTCTATCGCACGATCCGGCAGGGGCTGATCGACATGGAGGCGATGTACAGGCTGATGGACACGCCACAGGAAATTGCGGACGCGAACGGCGCGCCCGCCTTGATCGCGTCGGGCGGCGAAGTGCGGTTCGATCATGTGCGCTTTGGTTACGATCCCGAACGGGAGATTTTGCATGATGTCAGCTTCACCGTGCCTGCCGGACGGACGCTGGCGATCGTGGGGCCATCGGGCGCGGGCAAGTCCACCATCGCGCGCATTCTGTTCCGCTTCTACGATATTCAGGCGGGGCAGGTCAGCATCGACGGGCAGGACATCGCCAGCGTGACGCAGGCATCGCTGCGCGCGGCGATCGGCATCGTGCCCCAGGACATGGTGCTGTTCAACGACACGGTCGGCTATAATATCGGCTATGGCCGCGAAGGCGCGACCCAGACGGAGATTGAGACCGCAGCAAAAGCGGCGTCGATCCACGACTTCATCCTAGGTCTGCCCAAGGGGTATGAAACGCGGGTGGGTGAGCGTGGCCTCAAATTGTCAGGCGGGGAAAAACAGCGAGTGGCGATTGCCCGCACGCTGCTCAAAGACCCGCCGGTGCTGGTGCTGGACGAAGCGACCAGCGCGCTCGACAGCCGCACCGAGAATGAGATTCAGGACGTGCTGCGCAACATTGCGCGCAAACGCACGACCCTGATCGTCGCGCACCGCCTGTCCACCGTGGTGGACGCCGACGAGATCATCGTGCTGGACCAGGGCCGCATCGTCGAACGCGGCCGCCACGCCGATCTGGTGCGGGCGGACGGTCTTTATGCCGTGATGTGGAACCGGCAGGCGGCCGAGCGGGAGGATATGCCGGTCGAGCCGGGGATAAGCGATGTGTTTGAGGTGGTGCGGCCAAACTGAGGCTATCATGTTGAATAGAACCGTTCGTCCTGAGTAGCCATTGAGCTTGTCGAAATGGCGTATCGAAGGACTGCGTTTGGACGCATATCCTTCGATACGGGCCTTCGACTTCGCTCAGTCCCTACTCAGGCCGAACGGGGTGGGGAAAGGTAAGTGATCATCACCCGCCCTCAATCCACAAAATTCGCCGCAACCTCCGGCGGCACGCGCAATATCCGGCCAGTGCCCTTGTCCACGATCGCCCAGGTGGATCTGGCCATGACCTTCACCTTGCCGTCGGGACCGGTGAATTCGATCAGCCGGTCAAAGCGCGCACCGCGCGGGCCGTCGGGAATCCAGGTGCGGGCCGTCACCGTCTCGCCCTCCGCCACATTGCCGCGATAGTCGATTTCGTGGCGGGTCACGACCCAGACATAGGCATCGACATGCGCCGGGTCGGCATCATGGGTCCAATGTTCGGTCGCGACCTGCTCCATCCATTGGACCCAGACCGCGTTGTTGACATGGCCGAGTATGTCGATGTCGGCGGGCTGGGCGGTGATGCGTGTGGTGTAGGACGAAGCCATCTCTATCCTCCGTTCGGGCTGAGCTTGTCGAAGCCCAGTCCTCTGCTCCAAGAAGGACGGCCCTTCGACAGGCTCAGGGCGAACGGCGAAGGGGTGCTCTCTGTCACGCCCCAGCTATCCCCATCTGCCACAGGATGAAGGCAAACTCCTCCGCGCTTTCGTGCAGGCTCTCGAACCTGCCCGACTTGCCGCCATGACCTGCGCCCATATTGGTCTTGAACAGCAGGACATTGTCGTCCGTCTTGGTCGCGCGCAGTTTCGCGACCCATTTGGCCGGCTCCCAATAGGTCACGCGCGGATCGTTGAGACCGGCGGTCACCATCAGCGGCGGGTAATCCTGCGCCTTCACATTGGCATAGGGATCATAGGACAGGATCGTCTCGAACGCGGTCTTGTCCTCGATCGGGTTGCCCCATTCGGGCCATTCGCCCGGCGTCAGCGGCAATGTTTCGTCCAGCATCGTGTTCAGCACATCGACGAACGGCACATGCGCCACCACCGCGCCCCACAGGTCAGGATCGGAGTTGATCACCGCCCCCATCAACTCGCCGCCCGCAGAGCCGCCCGAAATGCTGATCCGCCCCTTGGACGTATAGTGGAGGTCGATCAGCCCCTTGGCCACATCGACAAAGTCGGTGAAGGTATTGTTGCGTTTGTCCAGCTTGCCGTCGAGATACCATTGCTGGCCCAGATCGTCACCGCCGCGAATATGGGCGATGGCGAAGGCAAAGCCACGGTCGAGCAGCGACAGCCGCCCGGTCGAAAAGCCCGGCTCCATCGCCATGCCATAGGCACCATAGCCATAGAGGTGCAGCGGCGCGCTGCCGTCGCGCGGCAGGTCGGCGGGATAGACGATCGACACCGGAATCTGCGTGCCGTCGCGCGCCGGGATCATCAGCCGCTCGGTGGCGTAGCGGCTCGCGTCATAGCCCGACGGGATTTCCTGCACCTTGAGCAGCTCGAACCGCTCTTCGGCCATATGATAGTCGAAGATGGTGTCGGGCGTGACCATCGATTCATAGCCGATGCGCAGCACCGTCACGTCATATTCGGGATTATCGTCCAGCGACGCGGAATAGCTCGCTTCCGGGAAAGGCAGGCGCTTTGCCCTGTGCGTCGCATAGTCGCGCAGTTCGATCTGGTCGAGACCATCCAGCCGCCCTTCGGTGACGTAGAAATGTTTGAACAGGGTGAAATCGGTCAGGTAGAAATGGGCGTCGGGCGCGATCACTTCCTCCCACTGGTCGGGCGCGTCGAGCGTCGCCTTGACCAGCCGAAAATTAGGATGGGTGTCGTTGGTCTTGATGTAGAGCGTGCCGTCATGCTCATCGACATCATATTCGCGCCCCGCCTGCCGCGCAGCCACCAGCAGCGGCGGCGCGGTGGGATTGTCGGCGGGGATCAGCCAGGCCTCGGTCGTCACATGATCGCCGGTCGCAATGACGATCCATTTTTCCGATGAGGTGAGGCCGATAGAGACGCGGAACCCCTCATCATCCTCATGGAACAGTTCGACATCGCTCTCGACGCTTTGGCCCAGCCAGTGCAGCCGGGCATTGTCGGTGCGCCAGTTTTCATTGGCCAGGCCGTAGAGCAGCCCCTTGCTGTCGCTCGTCCATACCAGCGAGGACAGCGTGTCGGGGATCGACTCCGGCAATATCTCGCCAGTGAAGAGATCCTTGATCCGCGCCTCGAACCGTTCCGACCCGTCATTGTCGATGGCATACGCCAGGTAGCGTCCATCGGGACTGACCGACATCGCGCCCAGCCGGAAATAGTCATGCCCCTGTGCCAGTGCCGGTTCGTCCAGGATCAGCTGGTCCGCGGTTCCATCCTCTTTGGCCGCCACGGGCCTGCGATACCATTTGCGATATTGCGCCCCGGTCTCGAACGCCCGCCAGTAGATATAGTCGCCATCCTTTTGCGGGACGGAACTGTCATCTTCCTTGATCCGCCCCTTCATCTCGGCAAACAGCGCGTCGGTCAGCCCCTTGTGCGGGGCCATTGCCGCCTCGAACCAGGCGTTCTCCTGCGCCAGATAGTCCAGCACATCCGCATCCTTGACATCCGGATAACCCGGATCGCGCAGCCAGGCATAATCGTCGCTGACGGTGATGCCATGATGGGTGATACTGTGCGGCCGGGCCAGCGCGACTGGAGCGACGACGGGCGGCATGGTGTTTACGGTCATTCAATGTCCATCTGCGAGAGCAAGGCGGGCGCTGGCATAAGCGCCACAGCCTGCTTATGTTGTTGCCATTATGGCCTGCGCAAGGGGCCGATACGCAAGGAAGTATGAATGTCCACCTATCAAGACCGTCTCAACGCGCTGCGCGACCAGCTTGCGCGCGACCGGCTGGACGGTTTCGTCGTGCCGCTAACCGACGAGCATATGAGCGAATATGTCGGTGCCTATGCGCAGCGCCTCGCATGGCTGACCGGATTTCAGGGGTCTGCGGGCAGCGCCGTGGTGCTGCCGGAGCAGGCGGCGATCTTTGTCGATGGCCGTTATACATTGCAGGTGCGCGAACAGGTCGATGGCGCGCTGTGGCAATATGAAAGCGTGCCGCAGACATCCATCGCGTCGTGGCTGGGCACTCACGCGGCGAAGGGTGGGCGGATCGGCTATGATCCCTGGCTGCATACCCGCGCCTGGGTGGAACAGGCCAGCGCCGCGCTGGCGGACAAAGGTGCGGCGCTGGTGGCGGTGGACACAAACCCGGTCGATCTTGTGTGGCCCGACCGCCCTGCCCCCAGCGATGCCCGGCTGGTCGTCCATGACGATCGCTATGCCGGGCAGAGCGCGGCGGAAAAGCGGCAGGCGATGGCCGACTGGCTGGTGGAGAAAAAAGCCGACGCCGCCATATTGTCCGCGCTCGATTCGATCGCCTGGACCTTCAACATTCGCGGTAAGGATGTGGATCGGACGCCAGTGGCGCTGGCCTATGCCATCGTCCATGCCGATGCGACCGCCGACCTTTATGTCGCGCCCGAAAAGATGGACGAAGCGGTCGCCCAGCATCTGGGCAATGCGGTGCGCATACATGATCGCGCGGATTTTGCCGACGCGCTGGCAGGCTTTGCGGGCAAGAGCGTGGTGGCCGATCCTGAACGGGCAGTGGCGGCGATCTTCGAGGCGCTCGACAGCGGCGGCGCGACCGTGCTGCCGCTGCGCGACCCCGCGATTCTGCCCAAGGCGATCAAGAATGAGGTCGAGATTGCCGGGCACAAGGCCGCGCAGGCGCGCGATGGCGCGGCGTTGAGCCGCTTCCTGCACTGGGTATCGGTAGAAGCGCCCAAGGGTGGGCAGACCGAAATGACCGCCGCCGACCGGCTGGAGGCGTTCCGCCAGGATACCGGCCTGCTGGAAGATCTATCCTTCGACACGATCAGCGGCGCTGGGCCGAACGGCGCGGTGGTGCATTACCGGGTCGAGGAAAAGACCAACCGCCCGATCGAGCCTGGCACCCTTTATCTGGTCGATTCGGGCGGCCAATATCGCGACGGCACCACCGACGTGACCCGCACGCTGGCGATCGGCACGCCGACGCGCGAGATGCAGGAGCGCTTCACGCTGGTGTTGAAGGGCCATGTGGCTTTGGCGCGCGCAGTGTTCCCGGTCGGGACGCGCGGCGGACAGTTGGACATATTGGCGCGGCAGTTCCTCTGGGCGCGGGGTCTCGATTATGCCCATGGCACCGGCCATGGCGTCGGCAGCTTCCTGTCGGTACATGAAGGGCCGCAGCGGATCGCGACCTTCGGCGGCGGCGACGAGCCGTTGCAGGCGGGG
>NZ_CAVK010000004.1 GCF_000382885.1 Sphingobium indicum BiD32 | reverse complement strand
AGATGTGTATAAGAGAGCCTGCTACAAGGGCGCGCGAAAGGACATCCCCATGTTCGATTCCCTTGACGCCTTGCTTCTCGCCCGCGCACAATTCGCCTTCACCGTCAGTTTCCACTTCCTGTTTCCGGCATTTTCGATCGGTCTTGCCAGCTATCTCATGGTGCTGGAGGGGCTGTGGCTGGCGACCGGCAAGGGCGTCTATGCCAATCTCTTCCGCTACTGGCTCAAGATTTTCGCGGTCGTGTTCGCCATGGGCGTCGTGTCGGGCATCGTCATGTCCTACCAGTTCGGCACCAACTGGTCGGTCTTTTCGGACAAGGCCGGGCCGGTCATTGGTCCGTTGATGGCCTATGAGGTGCTGACAGCCTTCTTCCTGGAGGCCGGGTTTCTCGGCGTGATGCTGTTTGGCATCAACAAGGTCGGGCGAAAGCTGCATTTTGCCGCGACCTGCGCAGTGGCGATCGGCACCTTCATTTCCGCCTTCTGGATTCTCTCGGTCAACAGTTGGATGCAGACGCCAACCGGCTATGAGATGGGCGCGAACGGGCAGTTCCTGCCTGGTCCCAGCTGGATGGCGATCATCTTCAACCCCAGCTTCCCCTATCGGCTGGTCCATACCGTGCTGGCCGCCTATCTGACGACGGCCTTTGCCGTAGGCGGGGTGGGGGCCTGGCATCTGCTCAAGGACCGTACCAATCCCGGCGCACGCACCATGTTCTCCATGGCGATGTGGATGGCGGCGATCGTCGCGCCGATCCAGATCTTCGCGGGCGACATGCACGGCCTCAACACGCTGGAGCATCAGCCGGTCAAGGTGATGGCGATGGAAGGCCATTATGACAGCCATCCCGACGGCGCGCCGCTGATCCTGTTCGGTATCCCCGACAGCGCCAGCAAGCGGGTCGATTATGCCATCTCCGTTCCCAAGGCGTCGTCGCTGATCCTCAAACATGATCTCAATGCACCGATGAAGGGTCTCGATACCGTGCCGGAGGCGGATGAGCCGCCGGTGGGAATCGTGTTCTGGGCGTTCCGGGTGATGGTTGGCATCGGCTTTGCAATGCTGGGGCTGGGCCTGTGGAGCCTGATCGCACGCTGGCGCGGCAAGCTGCACGACTGGTCATGGCTGCATCGTGCGGCCTTGTTGCTGGGACCATCGGGCTTCATCGCCGTGCTGGCGGGATGGATCGTGACCGAGGTAGGCCGGCAGCCCTACACCATCTACGGCCTGCTGCGCACCGCCAACAGTGCATCGCCGCTCGACGCTCCGGCGGTAGCGGCATCGCTGCTGGCGTTCGTGCTGGTCTATTTCAGCGTGTTCGGCATGGGCATCTGGTATTTGTTGCATCTGATGAAGAAGCCGCCGGAAGCACATGAAAGGGCGCTGGATGGCGCACCGATCCGCACCGCCGGCATCACCCCTGCACCCGCCATCGAAGGAGGCGAAGGATGATTGACCTGACTGTCATCTGGGCCGCCATCATCGGCTTTGCCATCGTCGCATATGCCGTGATGGACGGGTTCGACCTTGGCATCGGCATCCTTTTCCCGCTGTTCAAGGTGGGCAAGGACCGCGACACCGCGATGAACAGCATCGCGCCGGTATGGGACGGCAATGAAACCTGGCTGGTGCTGGGCGGCGGCGGGCTGCTCGCCGCCTTTCCGCTGGCCTATGCCATCATCCTGCCTGCGCTTTACGCGCCGCTGATCGCGATGCTGCTGGGCCTCGTCCTGCGGGGCGTTGCGTTCGAGTTTCGCTGGCGCGACCCGGCGCACCGGGCGATGTGGGACCGCGCCTTCACTGGTGGATCGGCGGTCGCGACCTTTGCGCAGGGCATTGCGCTGGGCGCTCTGCTTCAGGGCATCAGCGTGGAAGGGCGCGCCTATTCCGGCGGCTGGTGGGAATGGCTTTCGCCCTTTTCGCTGCTGACCGGCGTGGCGCTGATGGTCGGCTATGCATTGCTGGGGGCATGCTGGCTCAACTGGAAGACGCAAGGCGGGTTGCAGCGGCAGGTGGTGACCTATGCCGGGCGGCTGGGCATCGCGCTGCTGATTTTGATTGGCGCGGTCAGCCTGGCCACGCTCACGCTGGAAGCCAGCTACCAGAGCCGCTGGCTGGCTTGGCCGGGCATTCTCGCCACGGCGCAGGTGCCGCTGGCAACGGTGATCGTCACCGCGCTCTTCTATCGCAGCCTGACGCGGCGCAAGGATGCGCAGCCTTTCCTCTGGGCGCTCGCGCTGTTTGGCCTGTGCTTGCTGGGGCTGGGCATTTCGATCTGGCCCTATGTCATCCCGGCGCGGGTCACCATCTGGGAGGCCGCAGCCCCCTATCGCAGCCAGTTGTTCATGCTGGCAGGCGGCGCGGTTCTTGTGCCGGTAATCCTGGCCTACACCGCCTGGGCCTATTGGGTGTTCAGGGGCAAGGTCGGCAGTGAGGGATATCATTGATGCGTGGGCGGATGATCCGACTGGGCTGGTTCGTGGGGATATGGGCCGCAAGCGTGGCGACGCTGCTACTGGTTTCGCTGGGATTGCGCCACTGGCTGGTGTGATAGCGCGTCGCTATCCAGGCTGCCATCTCCTGCGATAGCCTGTCGGCCTCTACGATGGCAGTGAGAAGCTTGGGTCGGGGCAGCAGCAGGGCGGGGCGGCGCAACGATCTGGGTCATGCGCTCGTCTCACAGGGCCAGCGCCAAACCCTGATCCACTTTCCCCTGCCAGCAGAAGCTTCGTCATCCCTCCATCAGCGACCGACATGCACCAGAGGGGGCTGATCCGTTGGCCTGTTCCAGCGCGTCGAGCGTGGCAAGAGCCATGGCGCGATATGGCGGCAAGAGAGCAGGGCAGTCCCTGCGCAGCGCGGAAACATGCCCACCGATTGTCGCTGCGTCACCGCGCAACAATGGCCCTGACATGCCCGCCATGCCTTTGCCAAGACCGTTCTCCAGCGCGGCGCGGACGAGTGGCGCAAGCAGCGCTGCGGGATCATCCACACCGGCCGCTGACAGGGCGTCAACGGCTCCGGCGATCAGGGTGACGAGGTGGTTGGCGCCATGGCACAGGGCTGCATGGTAAAGCGGCCGGTGCGCCTCGCTTATGTCGACCGGGACGCCACCGAGAAAGGCGACGATGGCCCTGGCCTCTGCGCCCGCCCGCAGCGTCGATCCGGTCACGGCGAAACGCGCGCCGATCATCTGCCGGACCTCCGCCTGCGGGTCGCCGGTGAAGGTCATGGCCGGGTGGACCGCTGCGGTGCGCCAGCCTTTGACATGGAGCGGCTCCAATATCGCCGCACCGCTGCGCCCGCTGACGTGGAATATAAAAGATGATTCCGCACTGGCAACGGCGGCGAGATCATGAATGGAAGGTTGGAGCGCATCGTCCGAAACGGCAAGGACGATCAGATCACATGCCTCGCCAATGCTGGCCAGATGCGTTGTCGCGTGGGCGCGGCCAATCGATCCGGCAAGAGCTGTGGCTTTTGCCGGATCGCGACCCCAGACCTGGAGCGGATTGACCGAGTGTCCGGCAAGGGCAAGCCCGATCGCGCCAGCGACCCGGCCCGTCCCGGCAATGCCGATCTGTCGATAAGGCTGGGCGTCAGCCATCGCCTAATCGACAGCGCGGCGCATGAGCCTGTCCAGCCGCTCGGCAAAGGCCCGTGCATCGCTCGGCTGCTCGCCATCGGCGATCCGCGCCTGATCCAGCAGCAGATGCGCCAGATCAGCCTTCAGTTCGTCCGCATCTTCGACCACCGCCAGTTTCTGGATCAGCGCGTGGCCGGGATTGATCTCCAATATGGGCAGGGCCGCTTGCGGCAACTGCCCTGCGCTGGCGAGCAATTTCTCCAATTGCCGATCCATGCCGCTTTCAGGCGCCACCAGACAGACCGCGCTGCTGGTCAGTCGTTCCGACACGCGCACATCCGAAACGGCACCCGCCAGGGCGTTCCTTGCAAAGGCAAGGAAGCCGTCGACCGCATCGCTGTCCGCCTGAACCGGTGCTTCGGTATCGTCCGACAGCGGGATGAGGGTGAGGTCGGTACCGCCCTGGGTCACCGACTTGAAGGGCTTGCCCTCATGATCGACGCCTACCGTGGTCCAGAAATTGTCGACCTGGTCGGGCAGCAGCAGCACTTCTATGCCGCGCGCGCGGAAGCCCTCAAGCTGCGGCGAGGTGGAGAGCCGATCCAGATCGTTGCCGGTCGCATAATAGATGGCGGTCTGGTTTTCGCGCAAGTCCGCGACATAGTCCTTCAGCGAACGCCAGCCATCCCCCGACCTCGTGCTCTTGAACCGGGCGAGGCCAAGCAGCGCCTCGCGCCGCTCGAAATCCTCGTACAGACCTTCTTTGAGGACGGCCCCGAAATTCTCCCAAATCTGCAAATATGCGTCACCGTCACTATCGGCGAGCTTCTGCAACTCGCCGAGCAGCCGGCCGGTCACGCCCTTCTGGATCGCCGCCAGCACGGGGCTGTCCTGAATCATCTCGCGCGACATGTTGAGTGGCAGGTCGGTCGAATCCACCAGGCCGCGCACAAAGCGCAGATAGCGGGGCAGGACAGGCGCTTCGTCGGTGATGAACACCCGGCGCACATAGAGTTTGATATGCCCCTTGCGATCCGGATCGAACAGGTCGAACGGCTTGGATTGCGGGATGAAGGTCAGGACCGAATATTCATACCGTCCTTCGGCCCGGTAATGGATCGTGTGCGCGGGCTTGTCATATTGCCCCGCAACGCTGCGATAGAAATCGGCATAATCTTCTTCGCTGATTTCCGAGCGTGGTTTGAGCCATAGCGCTGCGCCGTCGGCAACGAGATTGCCTTCGGCATCGGGCTTTTCCAACAGGGTGATCGGCACCGGCACATGACCGGACTGTGCCTTGACGATCCGCTCGACAGTGAAGCGTTCCGCATAGGATTTGGCATCGTCGAGCAGATGCAGGACGACGCGCGTGCCGCGTGGCGGAGCTTCCGTCAAATCCACCGGCGCGATCGTGTAGGTGCCAAGACCGTCCGAACGCCAGCACGCCGCCGCATCCGTGCCTGCCCGGCGGGAGAATACTTCCACCTCGCGTGCTACCATGAACGCGGAATAGAAGCCGACGCCGAATTGGCCGATCAGTTGCGAGTCCGCCTTGCCTGCATCTGCCGCCAGCCTGTCCATGAACGCCTTGGTGCCCGATCGCGCGATGGTACCCAGCGTCTCGCCCATATCGGCGGCGGTCATCCCGATGCCATTATCTTCGATCGTCAAACGGCCCTGATCGGGATCGAGAGTCAGGCTGATGCGCGGATGTGGATCATCACCCAGTAGCGCAGGCGTGGCGATACCTTCATAGCGCAGCTTCTCGCAGGCGTCGGCGGCATTTGAAATCAGTTCGCGAAGGAATACGTCGCGGTCGGAATAGACGGAATGCACCATCATGTGCAGCAACTTCGACACATCTGCCTCAAAGGCGTGGGTCTCTGGCGGCGCTGCGGTCTCGGTGGTCACGATAACACTCCCCATATTTTACGATGCAGCGCGGAAATGGCGGCAACATCTCATTTTTGCAAGATTGAGCGGATGGGGAAAAGCTGGGGCAGGTACTGACCAGCGCAGCTTCTTGACCATGGTCGCCGTGAAATCAGCATCCTTGTTCCATCCACACGGCATATTACTGCCTGGGCTGGCCAATGGTGACGCTTATAGTCTGGCGGGCAACCTCTTCTGGTCTCCTGCCTAAAATTGGGCGATGTTGTCCTTTACAACCCGGCACCAAAATCCTCCCGTGCAAGGGTAGGATTGGCTTCATGCCCGAAACGCCAATATCGGCTTTGCAAACTGCATGTTGCCAAAACTTTGGACCTGGGCATCGAATATCGCCATGCTCAACGCACAGTCGTCAACGGCCTCACCGGGCGATGGATCGCGTTGGGATGGCCGCGAAATATGGCTTCTAAGGGAGATGGCACATGGCAACAACATATGACGACGGCCTGCCAAAACATCATGCAGCGACACAGAATGAAAAACTCGTCATCGCCGCCTCCTCGCTGGGCACGGTGTTTGAATGGTATGATTTCTATCTCTACGGTCTGTTGGCGACCTACATCTCGGCGCAATTTTTCTCTGGCGTGAACGAGACGACAGGCTTCATCTTTGCACTGGCGGCCTTCGCAGCAGGTTTTGCAGTGCGGCCGTTCGGTGCGATCGTGTTCGGACGGGTCGGCGACATGGTCGGCCGCAAGAACACGTTCCTCGTCACGATGGGGATCATGGGTCTTTCGACCTTCGCGGTCGGCCTGTTGCCCAGCTATGCCAGCATCGGCGTGGCCGCGCCGATCATCCTGCTGATCATGCGACTGGCGCAGGGTCTGGCGCTGGGCGGCGAATATGGCGGGGCGGCGACCTATGTCGCCGAACATGCGCCGGAGGGGAAACGCGGCCTCTACACCAGCTGGATTCAGACGACGGCGACCTTCGGCTTGTTCGCCGCGCTGCTGGTCGTCATCGGATTTCGCTATGGGCTGGGTGAGGAAGCATTTGCCGCCTGGGGCTGGCGCCTGCCATTCCTCATCTCGATCCTGCTGCTGGGCGTGTCGATGTGGATTCGGTTGCAACTCAATGAAAGCCCCGTGTTCCAAAAGATGAAGGATGAAGGCACCACGTCGAAGGCACCGCTGACCGAAGCGTTCGGCACATGGGGCAATCTGCGCTGGGTCATCATCGCGCTGCTGGGCGCGGTCATGGGACAGGCGGTGGTGTGGTATGCCGGGCAATTTTATGCGCTGTTCTTCCTCGAAAAGACGCTGAGGGTGGATGGTGCGACGGCGAATATCCTGATTGCCATCGCACTGGCACTGGCAACGCCCTTCTTCGTGTTCTTCGGCTGGCTATCCGACAAGATCGGTCGCAAGCCGATCATCCTGGGCGGGTGTGCGCTGGCGGCGATGACATACTTCCCGCTGTTCGGGGCGCTGACCAACGCGGCCAACCCCATGCTGGCCGCGGCACAGGCTTCCGCTCCGGTGACGATCATCGCCCATCAGGAGGAATGTTCGTTCCAGTTCGACCCGGTCGGCAAAAACAAGTTCGATGGGTCCAGTTGCGATGTCGCCAAGGCCTATATGGCCAAGACCGGCATCACCTACGCCAATATCGACGCGCCTGCCGGTACTCCCGCCACGGTCAAGGTCGGAACGGTCAGCTTCACCGCGCCTGTTCCCACGAGCATGGTCGGACCTGGAAAGGACGCTGCAATCGCGGGGTTCCAGGACGCGCTTAAGGTCGGGCTGGCGGAGGCTGGCTATCCGCCCAAGGCTGATAATGCCAAAATCAACAAGCCGATGGTGGTGGCGATCCTGTGGGCGCTCGCGATGCTCGTGACGATGGTTTATGGCCCGATCGCGGCGATGTTGGTGGAGCTTTTCCCCAGCCGTATCCGCTACACGTCGATGTCGTTGCCCTATCATATCGGCAATGGCTGGTTCGGCGGCTTCCTGCCCACGACGGCATTCGCGATGGTCGCGGCCACCGGCAACATCTATTACGGCCTGTGGTATCCGGTCGTGGTGGCCGCCGCGACAGTGGTGATCGGGCTGTTGTTCCTGCCCGAAACCTTCCGCCGCAATATCGACGAATAGATCATTGATAAGCCGGCAATGCGTGGGGCGGCTGCCAACCGGAAGCCGCCCCCTTTTTATGAGCGACACGGCGGAGCGGGGCGACAGGGTCATATAGCTTATGGCCCGAGAGGGCGGATCGCGGAGCAGAATTTTCGTTCGCGCGGCAATAGCCCGCTTCTTTTGTCGCTATTTCAATTTCTTCCGTTGCTCCCTGAGCATCAGATGGCAGGCAAGCCTGTCATGGCCATCGGTCCGGCGCTTCTCCCATGGTGGGGACCAGTCAATGGGTGGTTCGCCGCAATAATAACGTCCCGCCCCGGCACTGCTTTTCGCATCAGCCGATGTCGAAATTGCCGTGGCGATCATGCCCAACGCCAATATCAGCTTGCTAGACGGCATGACTGAATCGCCCCTCGGCCGGGCGAAGATAGGCGTCGAAGCACGCCGCGACCGACCGGGCATAGGGCTGCGCCTCCGGGCGAATCTCGATCAACCCGTCGTTCAGCCGGGCGATGCCCATGTCGACAAATCTGGCCAGATCGCGGGATTGTCCAACCCCCTCGCTTGGCGCTACGCCGTCACATAATAGGCGCTCGATCAGTCGGCCGCGTTTCTGGTCGTCAGCGCTGCGCTTCACGCCGCGTGTCGCGGTCAACCGCTCCTGTGCGATGATCTCCCGATATGCACCGGCATTTTTCTCATTCTGCACGATCAGGTCGGGAAACTGGCTGATCGCGCTGGCACCCAGACCGATCAGGACGTCACTGTCATCCTCGGTAAAGCCCTGGAAATTGCGCCGCAGCGTTCCGCCGATTGCGGCCTGAGCCAGGGGATCATCGGGCAGGGCGAAATGATCGAAGCCAATGGCGCGATAGCCCGCGGCAGTCAGCATCGCATGACCTTGTGTCGCCATCGCGAAGCGCGTGGCCATGTCGGGAAGATCGGCCTGCGCGATCCGGCGCTGACGGTGCAGCAGGTGCGGCATATGTGCATAGCCAAACAGGGCGATACGCGATGGTGCCAGGCGGATGCTTGTTTCCAGTGTTTCGGCCAGATCCGCCTCGCTCTGGCCCGGCAGGCCGTACATCAGGTCGAACCCGACGTCGATTTGAACCCGGCGCAGCCCGGCAACCGCCGCTTGCACCATATCGACCGGCTGCACCCGCCCTATGGCCCGTTGGACGTGGGGTGCAAAGGTCTGCACACCCAGATTGACGCGCGAAACGCCGATCTGGCCCATGGCGTCGATCCATGCCTGGTCGAGGCGACGTGGATCGATTTCGACTGACAGGGCGGCCGCACTGGTATCAAAACATAGCAGCAACTGGTGATTAAGGCGGACCCAGTCGACCAGCGGCAGCGAATTCGGACTGCCACCGCCAAAGGCGATATGGGTCACGCGCCTCCGCCCGCCCAGGCGCGAGGCGACCAGCGCGATTTCCTGCTCCAGCGCATCGACATAGATGGCCAGGCGGCGGGGCCGGGTCGCGGCACCGGTGTTGCACCCGCAATACCAGCAGATGTCGTGGCAATAGGGGATGTGAAGATAGAGCGATATCCCGGCATCCTGCGGAAGAGTGTCGAGCCGCTCCGCCAGCGCCTCGGCGCCGACGGCTTCGGTGAATTGTGCAGCAGTGGGATAGCTGGTGTAGCGCGGCACGGGGGCCGCCAGCAGATCGGGATAGTATCGGAACATGGGAACGGCCTGCCACCGGTCGCGCGTCAACGCATTGCGCAGGATCAAATTTCTGATTGCGCGGCGTCAAGGAAGGAACGGCAGGCCGGGCCTACAAGGCGTTATTGACCGCAACATCAGGGACGGAGACAATAATGCGTATAAAGACTTTCTTGCTGGCCAGCGCCATGGCCGGCGCACTGATCGCCGGACCGGCCCAGGCCAAACAGGGTGACATTCTGCTGCGCCTTCGCACGATCATGGTCGCGCCCAACGAGAAGAGCGGGAGTGTTCTGCCAGCCTTTCCGGGCGAGAAGGTAGCCGTGGACAACAGCATCATGCCCGAAATCGACGTCACCTATATGGCGACAGACCATATCGGTTTCGAGCTGATCGCCGCGACCACGAAACATAGCGCCAGCGGCCGCACCGGCACGACCGGCGGCATTGGCAAGCTCGCCTCGACCTGGGTGCTGCCGCCGACGCTGACGATGCAATATCATCCCGTGGTCGATGGCCATGTCCGGCCTTATGTGGGGGCGGGCATCAACTATACCCTATTCTATGCTGAAGATGCATCCACCGCCCTGGAGACAGCCGTGGGCAAGACCAAGGTTCATATGAAGGATAGTGTCGGTTGGGCCGGCCAGATCGGGGTCGATATCGACCTTAACGACAGGATTTTCCTCAACATCGACGTCAAATATATTGACATCGACACCAAAGCGCGACTGGCGACCACGGCCGCTGGCGTCCAGTGCGTCAAGCTGGGCCTAGACCCGTTCGTATTTGGCGTCGGCGTCGGCATGCGCTTCTGAACACGAACTGGCGCGCAGGAAAATGGCTTGGACGATCCGTCGTCCGAGCCTTTTCCCCTTTGCCCGCCATGTAAATTTGCGTGTTGCTTGAATCGGTGGCTTTGGAACTGTTGGTCCTCGACGATTGCCTCATCCCCGACCCGTTCCGCCCATCCACCTTACGGAAAAATGGCACCCGCTCATCTTCGCGCGGCAGCTTGCGATCTCCTTTTGCGCGAAATGCAAAAATCGCAGATGGCAACCCGCCAGAAGCATGACTAACTATGTATGCTGGTGAAAATGTGGTGGACGCACTTGGGCTCTAACCTACGAGCGGCAATCAGAAGATCCTTGCGCGTCCGTGTTGGCCCAAATGTAAAAAAACTGGGATTCCTGGTCGATATGATTCTGGATATGCTCGCCAGTATCCAACACCAAAAAGTACCTAAGGTAGAAGGTGCATATGGCGAATAAAGCTGGAAACGGACGACGAGGACTGCGATCTGCTGGTCCATGGTGGACTGACAGACGCGCTGCCAACAGCGGCCCGCGCTGGCAATAGGGCATAAGGGGCGTTTCGACGGACGCGGGGAAGCCGGCAACCCGGTTAATACATTTGCGGTCGAAGAATCATTGCGCGCGCACCGTCCCGCGTGGCCAGCACGTCCGATCCCGCCGGCAGAGCTGTGGCGACTTCTGCAAGCGTGATCGGTACCGGGTTGGGTCGACCCGGGCCGCGCAGGAATGTATTGGCATCGAGCGTCAGCGTTACGACGGTGTCATCGACCTCGTTGCGGATGGTCACCGCGTCGGTGGCAATATGCAGCACTTTGCCGGCGACCGGCAGTGGGCCTGATCGACGCGCGGCGCGAATGTCCAGCGAGATGCGGAAGCGATCCGACCTGTTGCCAAGACCATAATGCGGCATTTCCTTGCAGAAAATCAGAACATCGCCGAGATGGTAATCGGCCCGGGCCCAGCAATCGTCGGGGATCGGGCCACCTTTGGTGAATACCGCCTTGCCGTCGATGATTTCCATCCAGCCGCGCTTGTGCTGCCCAGTGGCAAGCACGATCCCGCCTAAAGCCTCGGTGATGTCGGTCAGGGGAATCCAGCAGATCTCGAATTCGAGACCGTAGTTCGACATGCCGTCCTGGTGATTACCGATATAGAGTTCGACCTTGTCACGGGGACGTGGCGCCACAAGGCGGTAGTAATCCATTGGCAACCAGTAGAGTTCGTCCTCGAGAATTTCCTCGAAGAACGCCTTGATCGGCGCCTCCTTGACGAAGGTTTGCCATGCGTGAAGCTGGTGCAAGGTCGTAAAGGTCGACGGCACCGCATCCAGCGGCTTGCCGTTCCAGATCGGCTCGGCCGCATCCGCATCGATGGCACCGAGTTCCTTGAGCTCAGCCATGAACTTATCCTTCAACCGCTGCAAAGCATCCCGGTCCAGAACATTGCGGAAGAACCAATAGCCATGTTCGTTCCAGATGCGGGTCAGTTCGGCGCGGTCGCCGATGGCGTAGGTCGATTCGAGCAATGGCTTCATGACAGCTTGTCCTCTCGTTTCTCTTGTGTGGTTTTGCCCGACCCGGCGGCCGCGACATGAACCCCGCGAGATTCCCCGCCGCATCGTCGCTGGCCATCCGGCGGCATTCAGAAGCGGCGGCGCCTCTCTGCTTCGCCGCCGAACAGATTGGTGCCGATGGCACGGCCCGAATCGCGGTACATCGCGCTCGCCGGATGGTTGCGCGCGACCATCAGGTCCGAATATATCCGGGCTAGCGGCTTGTTCAGGTACGCGACACCGCCTCCTGATTCCTCGAAGAGCCGCTTGGCGGCATCGGCAGCGCGGGCGCCGGCAGACTGGGCGCGGTAACGGAACATGTTGATCGTCGCTTCGTCGGGTACGCGGCCTTGCGCGGCGATTTCGGTCAGCGCGCCGAGGTCGTGGATCGCCAGGGTGACCAGTTCGTCATAGGTTGCGAACGCCTCGCCGACTGCCAGCAAGGTGTCTGGATGCTCGGATACGGGTTTTCCCGTGATCACCGATATTTTCGGCGCAAGATACTCCACCACGGTGTCGAGCATGTTGCCGAGGCCACCGATGCTGGTTGCCGAAACCAAGCGGTTGAAGACCAGGATATATGGGATCCGCAACCAAGGGTTTGAGTTGACGGCGAAACCGGGGAAGTCAAACCCCTCCGTGCCGGGGCCGAACGGCACCGTGCGATATTCAGGTACGAAGCATCCCTTGACCCGCACGGTCTTGCTGCCGGTAGCCTTCAGCCCGACGACCTTCCAGTCATCGACGATCTCAACCTCGCTGCCGGGAACCAGGAACGTGAGAAAACGCGATTCGTCTCCATCGACGAACGCCCCGAGCATGAACCAGTTGCAATGATCGCAGGCACTGGAGAACGGCCAACTGCCGCTGAACTCGAAACCGCCGGCAACCGACTTGGCCATGCCATACGGATTGTATGGCGATGCGATGAGCACATCGGGCGTATCGCCCCAGACGTCATCTTGCGCACGTTTGTCGAACAGGCAGAGGTGATAGGCGTGGCCTTGGGTGATGCCATAGGACCAGCCAGCCGACTGGTCCCCGCGCGAGATCGCCACGGCTGCCCTAGCAAAGACTTCGAGGGGCTGTTCGAGCCCGCCATAACGGCGCGGCTGCATCACCCTTGTCAGGCCGGCCTGCTTGAGTTCCGCAAACGTCTGCCGGCTGGTGAAGCCGGCGGCATGGTCCGCTTCGGCCCGCGCCCGCAGGTCCGGTATCATCGCGGAGGCGCGGGAAACAAGGTTATCGGCAAATCCGGGTGAATCGATATTGCCGAACTCGGATTTGATTGCAGCAAGCGTACCCATCACGGGTCTCCTGTTTCGAGAGATGGATTAGATGAAGTCCTGCGGGGCAATGTTAGGCTCGATCCCAAGCAGAGCCTTGCCAAAGATCTCGTAACCGACATAAGGCAGGTTGGCGGTGTGACGCATCGCGAATACGCAATCGCGATAAAGCCGCTGGAGCGGATTGCTGTCGGCAAAAGCGCTGGAGCCGGCCAGGAACATCAGCGTGTCGACCGCTTGGCTGGCCAGTTCGACCGCGACCGAACCCTCGCCTTTGCTTTGGGCGCGTTCGATGGGGGTCATCGGCACGCGGGTCATTCCGACACGGTCAATGATCTCGCAGTTCTTGACAGTCATTGCTTCGGCAGCCGCTATCTTGGCGGCGGCGCGACCGAACTCGGCCTGTGCCGTTACACAATCTGCCTGGCGTCCATATGTCGTGTACACGATCGGGCGACGCCTCGATGCATCCGCCACGCGTTCTAGAATCGAGTTGGCAGCGCCGCCCACCACGGCATGCGCCGTCGCGCGCAGGAAGGGCATGAACGGCCAGTAGTCGCTCGGCTCACCGACATGGCGCTTGTTTGGATGCTGCATGCCGTAGCAGTATTGCACGAGGTTCTGGAACTGGAAGTCGGGGATGAAGTGCTTGTCGACCACGATGGTGTTCGATCCGGTGCCCTTCATTCCCATCATGTGCCAAGTGTTCTCGATGGTGACATCATTCATCCGCACATAGGCGTTGCCGCCGTGCTCGATCCGGCCATCGGGATGGTGGATGTTGCAACCCAGCTGTGCCCAGTCGGCATGATAGCAGCCCGAGGAATAGGGCCAGCGCCCCGAGAGCAGATAACCACCATCAACCGGTTCCAGCTTGCCCGGCGGATTGGCGATGCCGCACAGCACCGGCTTGCTGCCGTCTCCAAAGATGGCTTCTTGGACGTTATCGTTCGTCAGGCTGGCAACCCAGGTGGTGCCGTGGAACACGGTGTAGACCCAGCCTACCGAGCCGTCGGCCTTAGCCAGCTCTGCACCGACCAGCGCCATCGCCTTGGCACTCGTGCCGTAACCGCCCCAGCGGCGTGGCAGAGCCATGTCCCAGAATCCGGCATCCTTGAGCGAACTGACGACATCCGCGTGAAGGCGGCCGTTCTCGTCCGACCAGGGGGCGTAGCTTTCGATCAGCGGTCGCAGTTCGCGAGCTCGGCCAACCATCTCTATCGCTGCGGCCTCGTTATAGCCCGAGCCGTCAACCGTTTCAGGGATATTGATAAGCGTCGCCATATCGACTGTTCCGTCCATTTGGGTTGCGGATGGCAGGGAGGGAGGGCGCCTCGGCTTGCGGCCCCGCATTTCAGGGCAGGCTTGGTTGCAGGTCAGTTCCGGCGTTACCCCCGCCATTCCATACTATTTGCACACTTAATGTCTAATATGTCTAATCTATGGATGTGGTTTGCTTGCCCGTCTTTGATTTCGGTCAAATCCGGATAAATACTGATGGGCAGCGGTGTTGCTGTACCAAACCGCGCAGCGACGGTGCGCGGCGGGCGCCAGCCGGACCGGCGTGCTGCCGTGCATTCCCAAGTCGCACACCGTGATCGGCATCAAGACCGGGATGTTTAGCCGCGACGACTTCGTCTACGACGCCGAGCAAGATCATTACATCTGCCCTGCGGGCGCGACGTTGACCAAGGCGACTGCCCGCTCCGATCGTCGCGACATGGATCAATATCGCAATCTTGCCTCATGCCACACATGCGCGCTCAGGCCGCGCTGCACGCCAGAAAAAGTAAAGCGCGTCATGCGCTGGAAGCACGAAGGCGTGCTCGATGTCATGCAAGCGAGGCTCGACCATATGCCCGATGCGATGATTCAGCGCCGAAAAACCGTCGAGCACGTCTTCGGTACGCTCAAATCATGGTCGAGTAGCGCGCATCTTTTGACAAAAGCGCTCGAAAAGGTCCGAACCGAAATGAGCCTCTCGGTTCTCGCCTACAACATCAAGAGAATGATCCTGTTGTTCGGCGCGCAGCCTCTCATCCAGGCAATCCGAGCCTGACCAACCGACCTCCAGCGGTCTCGACACGGCTGCGACGACGCTCCGATCATGCCGTGCAGAAGCGTTTTTACACGTCCTCGGTCGTGTCCCGACCAGCCTGGCTGCGCGGTCAAGTGGTTGATCGCATAGCATAGTTACTCGCTCGCAGGCCAGCTCAACGTAACGGATAATCCGCCATTTCGCGCAGCGCCATATGCCACGCTGGCCTTCATCGCCTCAGCAAGGCCCCGGACGATCGCGAGGCCCAGTCCCGCGCCGCCTGCGCGCCGGTCGCGCGCCGGTTCCAGCCGGTAATAAGCAAGCCCCAGTCGTTTCAGCTCCTCGGCCGGGACGCCAGGACCATCATCCTCGAACCGCCACAGGGTCCGGTCGCCATCGCGCGCGATCGTGACGTCCATGCGCGTGCCATGGCGCAGGCCATTGTCAACGAGGTTCCCGAAGATACGCTCCAGCCCTGACGGGTCCGCACAAATGTCGGCTTGGACTATACCCCCTTCCGTCACCGTCCGGATGCGATCGGCTTCCGGGCGCATCTCGACCAGATCGCGTGTCAGGGCGACGAGATCGACACGCTGCGTCCTGTCACCGCCTGCGCGATCTATCCCGGCGAACAGCAGGTTGTCGTCGAGCAGCTTGGACATCTGCTCCAGATCCTGCTCGGCGCGGTGATGCTGCTCAGAGTCGGCGATATAGTCCATGCGAAGGCGCAGCCGCGTGAGATAGGTACGCATGTCATGGGCAATGCCCGCAAGAATGAATGTGCGCTCTTCCACCAATGTCGCGATCCGGCGCTTCATGCCGTTAAAGGCCAGCGCCAGGTCGCGCGTTTCCCGGCTGCCTTCCGCCTGTGCGTCGGGAGCGTGGATATCTTCCCCGAAGGCGTGAACGGTTCGGGTCAGCCGTCGCAGCGGCCCCGTCGTCTGCCGCAGAGCAAGCCACAGCAGCGCCAGCAGGATCGCGCCCGCCATGAAGCCCAGCAGGCTGCGTTGGGCGAGGTAGGCGCGCAGCCCGCTCGCGGGGCGCCCGGTCAGGATCAGGACGCGACCGTCGCGCATCCAGATGGTAAGCCGAATGGGAACGAGAAAGCGCAACGGGCGCGCCCGATCCCCCATCAGCGATCCAGCTATGCCAGGTCCTCCATCCACCACCATATTATGATCCGTCAGGGCCGCGCGATAGGCGCGGGCCAGGGGTGCCAGTGCGTCGGGAACCTCCCGATAGTCGCCGGGCGCCGCGTGCGCGATCCGCACAGTGAAGAGCGATCCGTCATAGCTGCTTGCCAGCCGGTCGGCGCCCGAGGGGCCTGCGCGCTCCATGGCGATGACCATTTCCACCAGGGCGGATGCCGTAGGAAGGCCGTAAGTGCCGTTATCGCTGGTCCGGCCGGGCACCTGCCAGACGAACAGCAACGCAAGCTGCATCAGGACAAAGCCGCCCAGCATGACCAGCCCAAGGCGAAAGGAGAGCGTCGTACCCATGGATCAGAGCCGCCGCACAGGGGAGACGAACACATAGCCGCCGCCCCGAACGGTCTTGATGAGCGCCTCGCCGCCCGGATGCGCGGCAAGCTTGCGCCGGACCCGGCCCAGTTGCACGTCGATGGTCCGGTCGAACGGCCCGCCTTCCCGGCCGCGCGTCCAGTTCAGCAGTTGCTCGCGCGAGAGCACCCGCTGCGGCCGTTCGACCAGGCAGAGCAGCAGGTCATGCTCGCCCCCGGTAAGGTCCAGCGGCTGCCCGTCCGGTGCGGTCATCTGGCGCGCGTCCACGTCCCACATCCATCCCTCGAACGCATAGCGGCGTCCGCCGGGCGACTGGATCATACCCCCGCTCGCCTGTGATCGGCGCAGCAGCGCGCGCAGCCGTGCAACGAGCTCGCGCGGATTGAAGGGTTTGGGCAGATAATCGTCGGCACCAATTTCCAGTCCGATAATACGATCGACATCGTCGCTGCGCGCGGAAAGGATCATCAGCGGCAATTGCCCCCCGGCGCGGATGCGACGGCATAGCGACAGGCCGTCCTCGCCGGGCAGCATGATATCGACCAATGCCGCGTCCAGCGGTGTTCGCAAAAGCAAGGCATCGAAATCCGCCGCGCTGCGGCACGGATGCGCATCCATCCCTTCCCGCACGAGCAGGGCGGCGACCAGGGTGCCAATCTCCTCGTCATCCTCGACCAGGGCGATTTGCGGGCGGGGTGTCATGTCCATGGACAGACCATGCCACGCCGCCGGACGGGGGCAAGGCGTGTTACATTTTGTCACCTTATGATCCGTGCCGGTCGCATGGCGCTTACGGCCATGCCGCACACAGCGTCTCCGGGGCATCAGCCCCATAACATGCCCCCTTGAGATGGAGATTGAAACATGAAGCATTTTCTGACCCTCGCGACCATGGGCCTCGCGCTCGCCGGCAGCCTTGCCGCCACGGCGGCCGAGGCAGGCCAGCGCAGCCGCAATGTCAGCGTGCAAGGGGCCAATGGCCATGGCTACAACCGCTCGCGCAGCGTCTCGCGCCAGCCAGGTGCGACATCGGTCAATCGGTCGATACAGACCAACAGCGGCCGCGGCGTCAGCTCCAGCCGCACCGCAAGCTGGGGCAATGGCAGCTATGCTGGCGGTGCCACCCACACCACCAACAACGGCACCAGCTGGGGTCGGTCCACCAGCGCCGTCCGCAACGAAGACGGCAGCATCAACGCCACCACCACCCGTACCCGACCGGATGGTTCGACCGGAACCGTGACCCGCTCCACCCAGCCCTATTGAACCTTTGCCTTGCGCCGACCTGGCATCCATTTTCTCCCCCCGGCCATCTGCCGGGTCGGTGCGCATCCGACGAAAGCTGATCCATGACGTTCCTATCCCCCTTTCTGCGCGCGACCATTCTGGCTGGCGCGGCATTCGCCACATTCCCAGCGGCCGCCCAGACTGGCCGATTTGGTGGCGGCGACCGCACGGCATGGTTCGACAAGGCCGATGCCAATCGGGACGGTCGCGTCAGTCGTGCTGAATTCGACAATTTTCGGATGGCGCAGTTCGGCCAGCTCGACCGCAACGGCGACGGCGTGGTCAGCCCGGCCGATTTCCCCCGTCTCGCCAAGGCCCGGCCTGATAGTTATGCGCGGCTGACCGGCATACTGGATCAGGCCGATGGTAATGGAGATGGCGTCATTTCGCGCGCGGAGATGCGCGCCGCGCCGCCCCGCCTGTTCCTGATCGCCGATGCCGACCGCAACAATGACGTCTCCCGCGCGGAATTCGACGCAGCACGGGAACGGATGAAGGCGGCGCTGGCCGCCCGGCGGCAATAGCCGTGGCCCATCATTCGCCCCTGTTCCTCAGCATCGCCGCCGTCGCGATCCTGGCGGAGCTGATCTGGCGGCTGCGTACGGGGCGCGGCTATGACGGTCGGGCCGCGCTGACCACCGCCGGCCTTGTTGCCGGCAACCTGATCGTCGGCACCCTTCATGCCGTGGTCCTCGCCACGGCATTCGGATTGGTCTGGAGCCAGGTGCCGCACCGTTTCCTGACGGACCAATGGCATAGCTGGGCGCTCGGCTTCTTCGCCGTCGAGTTTGCCTATTACTGGTTCCATCGCGCGAGCCATAGGGTGCGCTGGTTGTGGGCGACCCACAATGTGCATCATAGTGCGGAGCAGTTGACCTTCCTGTCATCGCTGCGGCTGGGATGGACCAACACGCTCTCGCTTGGCTGGCTGTTCTATCTGCCGGTGATAGCGATGGGCTTCGATCCGCGGATCGTCGTCATCCTGCTGGCAATCAACCTCAACTATCAGTTCTTCCTGCATAGTGAGGCGATCCCAAGGCTCGGCAGGGTGGAATGGGTTTTCAACACGCCGCATCATCATCGCGCGCATCACGCCAGCAATCCGGAATTTCTGGATCGCAACTTTGGCGGGATGCTGATCGTCTGGGACCGGCTGTTCGGCACGATCGCGCCCGAAAGCGACGTGATCAAGCGTTATGGCCTGGCGGGCAAAGCGCGGGAGGACAATCCGTTCAGGGTCGCCACGCGCGAGTGGGCACTCATCCTCACCGATTTCCGCAATGCGCAGGAATGGAAAGCGCGATGGGCCTCCCTTGTCCACATGAAGTGAGCGGAGAACAGGAGACGATTTTACGCCGATGCGGTCGACTGCACATGGCTTGGAATCAATGCTATTGCACCGCACCGGGACTACTGTATTATATTAACAATACAGCAGGAGGTTCGCCATGCCGTCCATCATGTCCCGCTTCCAGGATCCCCCCGTATCGACGCGGGTAAAACTGTCGGCCATGTGGGCGTCGCTGATGTTCTGCTATGTCTATGGCGACTATTTCGGCCTCTATGTTCCCGGTAAGGTCATGGCCATGAATGCGGGTCTCATGGCCTTCGGCCAGTTGACGCCCGTTACGCATGTCGCCGTCGCGGTGATGATGGCGATCCCCAGCCTGATGGTCGCGTTCTCGCTCTTCCTTCCACCTTTGTTTCGCTGGCTCCATGTCGTGCTGGCGCTGGCCTATGCCGCTATCATGCTGCTGACCATGCAAGGCGGAGCGCCGGCCTTCTACATCGTGCTGGGCGTAACCGAGATCATGTTGTCGCTCGCCATTTTCTGGACCGCGTTCCGCTGGCCCCGCGTCACGGCGGCAGGCCTGTGAGTTCGCCATCACCTGCCGCGTCATCGCAAGCCAAGCCAAGGCTTGCGGGTCTGTTCTATGCGATCACCATCGCCGCAGGTTTGTTCGCGGAGATTGGGGTTCGCTCCGCCTTCCGTGGCAACGATGCGCTTTCCGTTGCGGGCAATGCCGCTTTCTACCGCATGGGAGAAATGGCCGATGTCATCATGCTGTGTTGCTATCTCGCCGTCACCACCTTGCTGTACGAGTTGCTGCGACCCGCTGGTCACCAGTTGTCGCTGCTCGCCGCCGCCTTCAGCATGACGGGCATCGCAGTGCTGGCCGGCAATGGCCTGCTGCACATGGCGGCTCTCGCATTGATCGAGCAAGTGGGGCCAGGCGGCTTTTGCGTTGACCGATGTGACGCAGCCACCGCCACGCTGCTTGCTCTTCACGGGACGGTTTACGGCATCAGCCTGATCTTCTTCGGCATCTACTGCATGCTGATCGGCTGGCTGATCGTCCGGTCGCGCGCCATTCCTATCGCGGTGGGCATTGCGATGATGGCAGGCGGATCGGCCCATCTGGTAACGAAGACAGCTGGGCTGCTCGATCCCGATCTGGTGTTTCCTACGGTGCTGAATGTCCTTCCACTTTCAGGCGAGGCAATGCTGGCCATCTGGCTATTGCTCTTCGGGATGCGCAAAATCCCCCATGACCGCCCGCCACAAAGCGATGGAAACGCAAATAATGGCCTCGCGAGATCGGCTTTCCAATAATGGTCGATCCGCACTTGGAACGGACGATGTGGCCTGTATATCGAATGCTGGCCTCAGGATGAGACGAATTGTTCAACCGCTCACCAGCCCATGTGCTGAATTTGTCTAATGGATCACGGGCTCTAAAGCCTGGACGATATGCTGGGCAAGCAGATGGCCGGTATCGGAGATAGCGCGCCCTTCGATCAAGGCAATCTCGGTATCCGGCAATTTTGGCAACCATTGCGCTGTCGCGACAGGAACCAGAAACGAAGGCACCATCTTCCTGGGCAGAACCGAGATGCCCAGACCTGCCTTTACCGCAGCCTGCGCGCCCGCAAGGCTGGTGGAGGTGTAGGCGATGCGCCACGGCCTGCCGCCCGCGTCCAGCGCGTCAGTTGCGCGCTTGCGATACACGCAAGGTTCGGGCGAAACGACCAGCGGGATCACCTCAATGCCGTCGATTGCCTCCTGGTCGCGGGCCACCCAAACCAGCGGCTCGCGCCAGACGCGCACGCCCTGAGGCGCGGCAGCCGGCTCGCGTTTGACGAGGACAAGATCGAACGCGCCGGCGTGGAAGCGGTCGAGCAAGTTGAGCGTAAGGTCGCATGTGACCTCCAGTTCGACCAGAGGATGCGCGTCTGTGAACAGGGCCAGTATGTCGGGAAGATGGGCCGTGGCAAAGTCTTCCGGCACGCCCAGCCGGACGGCGCCCCTGACATCCGGCTCGGTGAGTTCCGCGATGACTTTGTCGTTCATGTGCAGGATCTTGCGGGCCGAACCGAGCAGCACCTGTCCGTCGAGTGTCAATCGCACTGACCGGGCCGTCCGTTCGAGCAGAATTCGGCCGAGCATAGCCTCCAGGCGCTTGATCTGCAAACTGATGGTCGATTGGGTCCGTCCCAATCGCGCGCCAGCCGCAGTAAAACCGCCCAGATCGGCGATAGTGACGAAGGCGCGAAGCAGGTCGATGTCGAGGTTGCGCACGTTCATCCTGAAGCCTCAGCTGATCATTGGGAATTTCAATCCATAATATTGCCAGAACTCATTTTGCAAATGAATGAAGATGCGGGAAGGGCGGTTTGTGATCGACATGACTATGGATGAACGAAAGCGGACCGGCCCGCCGCTGCCTGTTGCCGCTATCGTTTCGTCATCGCTATGAGTGGTGATCGTTTCTGCGAACCGCGACACGCACAGAGGCCTTAACGGGGTTTCCACGCATCGTCGTAAATCAGATTGGGACATGGATGATGGCCGCCCACGGGCATGACCGGGTTGATTGGAGGACATTTGCGGGCTGGGCGCGGGCAGCGCTTGGACCAGAACGTCCCTTTCTGAGCATGGCGTTGATCTATGGCGCGGCGATTGGCTTCCTGTCGCTGGCGACGCCGATTTCGGTGCAGATGCTGATCAATTCGGTCGCCAACACCGCCTTGCCCGCACCCCTGTTCACGCTGGCGGGCGTGCTGCTCGCGCTGCTGCTTCTATGGGCGTTCCTGGGTGCAATGCGCATCTATGTCATGGAGCTGTTCCGGCGGCGCGTGTTCGCGCGGATCGTGGCGGAAGTCACGTTGCAGGCAGTTCATGCGCAAAACCCCTTCTTTCAGGACGATCGGCGCGGCGACCTGTTCAATCGCTTCTTTGAAGTGATGAACGTGCAGAAAGCGATCCCTTCCTTGCTTGTCGGGGGGTTCTCAATTTTCTTCCAGGCGATTGTCGGCTTCATCGTCACCGCTTTTTATCATCCCTTCTTTCTGGGCTTCAATCTGCTCTTCATCTTCACGGTCTGGCTGGTCTGGAAGCTGTGGGCGCGGCACGCGATGGAAAGCGGAATAGCGCTGAGCCACCGCAAATATGAAGCGGCCCACTGGCTCGAAAGCGTTGGAGCGTCGAACGGCTTCTACAAGTCCAGCCGCCATCTGGACTATGCCATGGATATGTCGGAAAACAGGACCGCTGCCTATGTCGCGGCCCACCGCAGCCATTTCCGCGCAACCTTTCCGCAAGCGGTAGCCCTGCTGTTGCTTTATGCCATCGCCAGCGCGGCGCTGCTGGCCTTGGGCGGATGGCTCGTCATCCGGGGGCAGCTGTCGATCGGCCAGCTGGTCGCTGCCGAATTGATCCTGTCCAGCATATTCTATGGCGCGGCGCAGCTTGGCCCCTATCTCGACACTTTTTACGATCTGGTCGCCGCTGTCGAGGAACTGTCTCTGTTTCGCGCGATCACGTTGGAGGATATACCGGTCGAAACCAGTGGCGATGCACGGCCGCGCGACGGGGCACTGGCGCTGCGACAGGTGCGGATATCTGCGGACGGGGACGATGCCTCGTTCGATCTGGTCGTACCTGCGGGCACCCATGTCGTTGCCGCCGCCGATCCTGGTGTGGACCGGTTGCTGGCCCGTCTGCTGAAACGCCATTATCGCCCGGACGCAGGAATTGTCAGCCTGGGCGGCGCGGACATCAGCGCGCTCAACATCTACCAGCTTCGCAGCGACGTCATTGTCCTTGATCGCCCGACCATCGTGGAAAGCAGTATTCGCGACTATCTGCGCCTCGCCGATCCGACCGCCAGTTCCGCCGCTGTGCTCGACGCACTGGAATCGGTGGGCCTGGGCGAACGGATCGCCCGGTTGCCGCATGGGCTGGACAGCCTGCTTTCCTCGACCGGATGGCCGCTGTCCGTGGCCGACACTATGCGGCTCAAGCTGGCGGGCGCCATTCTCGCCCGTCCAAGGCTGCTCATCCTCTCCAATCTTTTCGACATGCTGCCGTCCGGGGAACTGCGCGCGGCGCTGCACCAGCTCGATGGTGGGGATGGCAGCACGATCATCGTTTTCACGGTTCGGCCCGACGCGCTTGGCTTTGACCATATGCTCTGGCTGGGACGAACAGGTCAGTTGCTGACGCAGGATCCCGGCGCCTTTGCAGCAGCCAGGGGAGGCGACGATGCCATTTCGCGCTGATCACATCACGCATTTCAAGACGCTGGAAAGCCTGCGCCCGCCGCGCCCCGCGCGCGTGTTCGGCTGGATGCTGCTCATGGGCATGGCGGCATCCATTGCGTTCCTGCTCTTTGTCCCCTGGGTGCAAACCTCCACAGGCATGGGGCAGGTCATCGCGCTTGATCCGCGCGATCGGGTGCAGAACATCACCGCCCTCGTCCCCGGTCGGGTCGAACAATGGTATGTGACCGACGGCGAACTGGTGAAGAAGGGCGATCCCATAGCCCGCATCGCCGATAATGACCCCGAATTGCTCAGCCGCCTGCGCGCGGAGCGTGCGCAGGCCGATGCAGAAATCGCCGCGACGCAGCAGGCCATGGCCGTGGCCCAGCGCGACGTTGGCCGGATGCAGCAACTCTATGCCGAAGGGCTGTCGCCGCGGCGCGATCTGGAACTCGCGCAGATCAAGGTGGCCGATTATGGGGCCAAGGTCGCCAAGAGCCTTGCCGACCGGAACCGGCTCGACATCAACATCAATCGCCAGTCGGTCCAGATCGTGCGCGCGCCGCGCACCGGTCGCGTCCTGCGCATCCTCGGCGGTGACAATGCGACGATGGTGAAGGAAGGCGACATCATCGCCACCTTTGCCCCGGAACAGGCTGTGCGGGTGGTGGAGCTTTATGTCGACGGGCGCGACGTGCCGCTCATCTATCCGGGCCGACCCGTCCGACTGGAATTTGAAGGCTGGCCCGCCATCCAGTTCAGCGGCTGGCCGTCGGTTGCGGTCGGCATGTTCGACGGGCAGGTCCGTGCGATTGACGTATCGGCTTCGCCCAATGGCCTGTTCCGCGTGCTTGTCGAACAAAAGACCGGCGCACGCCCATGGCCGCAGGAACCGTTCGTACGGCTGGGCGCCAAGGTGCGCGGTTGGGTGATGATGGATACGGTTTCCACCGGCTACGAACTCTGGCGGCTGCTCAACGATTTTCCGCTGCAATATCCCGCTGGCGCGCTCGACCAGCAGACCGGCCAGAGCACGTCCTACGGCACGGCTTCCGGCAGCGGCAAGGATGGCGGCAATGCCAAATAGAATCGCGTGCGTCCTGCTGGCACTTGTCGCCAGTGCCGCCGCGCCGCCGCTCGTCGCGCAGCAAGTCGCCCCCTTGCCGCAGATGGCGTCGATCGACGCGCCCACACTCACCATCGACGCGCTGCTGACCAATTCCGCGCGGCAATCACCGCAAATTCTGGAAGCACTGGCCAGGACGCGCGCCGCCGATGCGAAGCGGCTGACGGCCGAAGGCGCGTTCGACACTGTCTTTTCGGCCGAAGGCGGATCACGGCTGGCCGGCTATTATGGCGGGACATATGCCGATGCGAAGGTCGTGCGTCCGATCGAGGATTGGGGCGGGCAGGTCTATGGCGGCTATCGCCTCTCCAATGGACGATTCCCCATCTATGAGGACAAGAATTACACCAATCAACTGGGTGAAATCCGCGCTGGCGCGGTCTTTTCGCTGCTGCGTGACCGGATGATCGACGAACGGCGCTTCGGCCGGGTGAGTGCGGAAGCGGATCAGGCGATTGCCGATGCCGAGCGGCAGATGGTCGCGATCGGCGTGCAGCGCAAGGCGCTCGACGCATACCTATCCTGGGTCGCGGCTGGCCAGCGCCTGAGCATCTACCAGCGCCTCCTGTCGCTATCGCAGGAGCGACAGCGCGGCCTGCGACGCACGTTCGAGGCAGGGCTGCGTCCCCGCATCATCCTGACCGAAAATGAACAGCAGTTGTTGCGGCGCGAGGCGATGGTGGTGCAATCGCAACAGGCACTTGCCGCCGCCGCCAACAGCCTGTCGCTTTACTGGCGCGACGCAGAGGGCCGACCGACTATCCCCCGCCCGGAACAACTGCCGCAGTCTTTGCCTGAACCAATGGCGACGGCGCGCCCGGACTCGGTGCAGCGGCCCGATCTTATGGTCGCGCGATTGCGGCAGCGGCTGGTGCAGGATCGGCTGACGCTGGATCGCAACGCGCTGCTGCCGCGTCTTGATCTGAAAATGGAGGTGGCGCGCGACATTGGCGACATTGGGCCGGGCGGTGTGTCGCGCAGCGGCAATGATGTCCGGCTTGGCGTCAAATTCTCCGTTCCACTGGAACAGCGCACCGCGCGCGGCAAGCTGATGCAGAGCCAGGCGGAACTGGACGCCAACCGCACCCGTGCACAATGGCTGGACGAGCAGATCCGTGCGGAAATCGATGGCATTGTCATCACGCTCGACGCAACCACGCGCCTTATCGGCCTGTCTGAACAGGAAATGCAGCGTGCCGACGACATGGCCGTGGCAGAGCGCCGCCGTTTCGACATGGGCGCTAGCGACCTGTTCCTGGTGAACACGCGGGAGGAAAGCGCCGCCAACGTCGCCCTGTCGTTGCTGGATATGCGGCTGCGGCGCATCATCGCTGGTGCAGACCTCGCCGCTGCATCCGGGGATGCAGTATCGCTAGGGCTGCATTAGTCTGAAAGTGCTACTTCCATGATGCTGCTACATAAGGAAGCCGGCGTATCATTCATGCCAGGAACCTGCCGCATACAGCTTAAAGTCCGTATCTGGGGATCGAAAACGGGCGTCTGACTGGTTAATCGGGTCGACATCAGAATGCACAGCAGCGACGGACAGGCGGTGCGATCGTCACCATGGCGGGCGGGCTGCTGGCGAGCGGCAAATTAAGGAATAGAGCGATCGGCTCCGTCCGGATTGCGTCCATGCCGTCGGTCAAGCATCCGCATGGCTGGCGTGACTGTCAGGCCGTGGAGCAGGATTGACAGCAGGGCGACCAAACCGACAATCGCCCATAGCCGAGCCCCCTCATCAATCTCCAGATGATTGAGACCATATGCAAGATAATAGAATGATCCCACACCCCGGATCCCGAAAAAAGCGATCATTCTCTTCTCCGACTGGCTCGCCCTGAACCCTTTAAGAGCTATCAGGCCGCCAAGCGGCCGAACCACGAGCAGGATCACTATCGCCGCCGCGACGTCGATCCACTGAAGCGGCAGGAGCACGCCACTCACCAGCGCGCCGCCAAATAGCAGAAGGAGCACCATCATGGCCAGCCGCTCAACCTGCTCGGTCAGATCGTGCATCTGCCGGTTGAACTCATGATCGCGATGGGATCGCCGCAGCGTTAGCGCGGTCACGAACACGGCTAAGAAGCCATAACAGTGCAGGATCTCGGCCACACCATAGGAGATGAATGTCGCAGAGATTGCGATCAATCCGTCGCCCGTCTTGGACAATCTGGTGTCGGCGGGAACGTGGAAGGTGAGCCAACCAAACAGACGGCCGATCAGCCAGCCGCCCAGAACGCCGGCGAAAATTTCCCACAGGACATTGTACAATAGCCATTGTGCGGCCCAGGGCTCGCCCGTCGTTGCCGCCAATCCCAGAGCGATGGCGAGATGCACGAACGGGAATGCGAAACCATCATTCAGCCCTGCTTCGGACGTGAGGCCGAAACGCACCTCGTCCTCCTCGCCACTCTTGGGCGGACCCACCTGAACGTCGGAGGCAAGTACGGGGTCGGTCGGCGCCAGGCTGGCCGCCAGCAGCAGCGCTGCTACCCACGAAAGGCCAAGCCACCACCCACCGATGGCCGTGATGGCCAGGATGCCCAGCGGCATCGTAACGGCCAACAGGCGCCAGGTGATATTCCATTTTGCCCAGCCGAAAGGTCGGTCGAGTTTCAGGCCAGCCCCCATAAGAGCTATGATCACAACGATCTCAGTAAAGCGCTCGGTCACCTCCGGGTAGGTGATTGGCAAGGGCCGCAGCGTAACTCCAGGCAAGGAAAATATGACAACGCCGATGGCGATGCAGACGACGGGCAAGGACAACGGCAGGCGCTTGAGCGCCAATGGGAGCCATGCGACCAGCGCTATCAGCAGCCCGGCGCCGGTTAGGATGAGGATATATGGGTCAGGCGTTGAAATGATCTGGTGCATTGCCTGGTAACGACGCAGCAGTCTCATTGGCTACATGGCACTTGCCGAGACGGTAACTTTCACAGCATCGGCCGACGCCGCCCTCTCGCTGCTCCAGACCGGCGTGAACGCTTGTTTGCTTGGGGGCTTGAAACAATCGGTTTTTTGATATCGCCGTGAAAGACGCGGGGTAAAGGGTCGAACTTGGCCTCAACGTCCGGACGTTTTAGTCACGGCCGCCTGCTTTTGCGCATCGGGATTGCTGCCGTCGCAGAAGTTTACCTGCGCCTTTCCCTTTGCTTTGGAATGGTAAAGGGCGCCATCCGCACATTCCATTAAGCGGTCGAGATCAAGGCCATTTGTAGGAGCCAGCGCAATGCCGATGCTGACGGAAATGCGCATGTCGGTGCCCTCTATCGAATAGGGTTCGGATAGTTGTTTGATTATCCGACGGGCCAGAAGCTCGGCTTGGTCTGGATGCTGAACGACCGGCTGAATAACCAGAAACTCATCGCCCCCCAGACGAGCGACGACATCATCGCTCCGGATGGTTGCGGTCAGGCGTTGGGCAGCCTGCACCAACAGTCTGTCACCGGCCGGATGCCCAAACTGGTCGTTGATCGTTTTGAACCCGTCAAGATCAAGATAATGGACTGCGACCTGGTTCTCGATCAGGCAAGATGCCATTCTCGCCTGGAATTCTTCCCGCACAAGCAACCGATTGGCAAGGCCTGTCAAAGGATCGAACCTCGCCAGTGTCGCAAGATCATGCTTGGCCGTCAAATGGTCGACCGTTGACTTGTAGAGATGCTTCACGGACTGGATACTCATCAGCGCGACCACGACTAGAAGCATTCCTTCAAAGAGAAAGAACTGGGCATGCAGGGGCTGTGGAGACCCAACCGCCGCATGGATCATCATTCCAGCCGCTACGGGAAGCACGGATATTGCCTGGCCGAAAAGACATAGGCGCGGACGGCCGGCATTGCGGGACACTATGCCAGCACCGAAGGTGAAGATGAGGCTGACCGTAGCGAGATGGACTAACGGCTGATGAGCAGAAAGCACCCTCAGGTTCAATATCGCAATCAGGGCGGCAAAGGCGTAGGTTAGACCGGCATAGCGCCTTTCCCAACTCTTCAGCATCTCTACCGTCTGGTTCGCACCTCCCGACTTATGATATCTTTGGATCAGCAATACACGCCGGACCGTAAGGAAGGCACCGGTAGCGACCAGCGCCAGGATGGCTAAGTCGCTCCCGCTGAAGTAGACGAGTATTCCGACGAGCGCATAAATTATGCCGAAGCCTATTACGGGGCCGGTCATGGTGAAGAGCGTTGCAACAAGGTCACGATAGACGGCGTCTGGCATGAGCCGCTCAGCGTCTCGACTGAAAATGGCCGGCAATGCCGGCTCTATAGGCCTGGGTCTGCGTCTCTCCATCCCTCCTTATCCGAACATTATCTTAACGTTTCGTCTCGCGCATATGTCCTGCTGATAGTCTTTGCGCGACGAGACATCCGGACCCTGTTGCCACTGCGCCTCTTTTTTGCGAGGCGAGGGGCCAAGTTACCAGAAGCACCCTCTTCCAGTCGGGCGATGAGAAGCAACCAGGGGCCGCAACAGGCATGAGGGTGCCGGTGAGGGTCTCAAATCGGGTGGCTCCCCATCACCTCGCCGAGCCGCACAGGCCGTTCCGGCGCCCACTCTTCGTTGAAGGCAATGGCACCTTGCCTGAAAAGCATCACGATGGTCGAGCCGAGCAGGAAACGACCCATTTCCTCACCCTGCTTCAAGCGGACATGCTGGTCAGGATAGGTCCATTCGGAGGGTTTTTTTGTGCGCATCGGATTGATCACGCCGTGCCATGTCGTTGCGATGCTGCCAACGATGGTGGCGCCCACCAATATCATTGCAAACGGGCCATGTTCCGGCGATTCAAAGACGCACACCACCCGCTCATTGCGCGCAAACAGATCGGGCACGCCCCGCGCGGTGACCGGATTGACCGAGAAAAGCGCGCCCGGCACATAGATCATGCGCGTCAATATGCCGTCACAGGGCATATGCAGACGATGATAGTCTTTTGGCGACAGATACAGGTTAGCGAAACCGCCGTGGCGGAATTTCGCCGCTAGCGCGTGATCGCCGCCGACCAATGCCGTAACGGTAAATCTATGTCCTTTCGCCTGGAGGATATGATGGTCGTCGATGGCACCGAACTGGCTGATCGCGCCGTCCACCGGACAGATGAAATCGGCACAGGCCAATGGGCGTGCGCCGATCCTGAGCGGACGAGTGAAGAAGTCATTGAAGCTTTTATAGCTGGCAATGTCCGCGTTTGCCGCTTCGGTCATGTCCACGCCGTATCTTTTGACGAACCAGCGGATCAAGCGGGTCGTCGCCGAACCGGCGCTTGCGCCTGCGATCCGACCGGCGAGACTGGTCATGGCCTGCTTGGGAAGGAGGTGTTGCAGCAAAACTTTCAGGCGTTCGGTCAAGGTGAGCCTCGAAATAATGACCGCTGTTCATTCTACGGTCTTAAAAATGTATCGGCATACTCCGGTTGACCGGCGACAGCCTCCACGCCCTAAGCGGAACGTCGGCACTTGGCGACGGAAATTTGGACTAAGAACGTCTGCGAAGGGTCGACGGCGGAAGGGTCTGATATGCGCCTTCTCAGACATGTTTCCTCTGATTTTTATAGGCCGGATGCAGTCATTCAGAGGCATGACCGCAGCGCAGCTACATCCTCGTTTCCTAGCATTCATAGATCTGCAGGCGCGCGTATGATCCGCATGGATGCTCGCAGCAGGCCGTGATTGTCTTCGGCATCTCCTTGCACCTCTATCGCCAGCGAGACATGCGCAAAGGTGAGGAGCAGGTGCATGAGCCGCCGCTCGCTCTCATCCTGTTCTCCGAGCGCTATTTTGTCGAGGCGGCTCAACCCATCTACCAGCAGCGGCGCACAGACAGCGTGGAAGGCATCGCGTTCCGCGCTCGGGAAAGCGGAACGCAAATGAGCGCGATCCGCCGCCGTCGCCCCGGCCCAGCGAGCGGCAAACGGCTCCAGAGCCTCGAACCCGGATGGCAGCAGGGCGCTCATGCAGCGACCTCCGCCCCTAGAGCCGTTCCCGCCTTATAGGCCTCCACCGTCGCATCGACGGACAGGAACAGGTGGCGACACAATGCCTCCTGCGTCTGAAAATGGATATGCGTCAGAGCGCCGCTGTTCAGGCCCTTTTGCCCTGCCTCGATCACGCCCCGGTCCTCTGCATGGATGTCGCGCGCCGTCGCCATCAGATATTCCCGAGCAAAGCGCTCGCTCGCACTTTGGTCCTCGCCGATCCAGTAAAGGCGGATGACCCCGCGCGACCGCGTTGCGCTGATCGGCATCACGACGTGGGAAAAATGCTGGAGCGGCGATCCCAACAAGAAGAAATTGGGGAAAAGCGCGAAATAATCCTTCGCATCCTGCGACACCAGAACCCCGTTTGCCGCAGCTGCTTCTGCCGCCTTGCCATAGGCGATCATAGCGGGTGCCGCCGGCTGCGGCGCGTTGCGATTCGTCCAGATCGTCTGCGTACGATGCTGGCCGTGAAAGCCATATCGGACAGGATAGCCGAACGGATTTTCCGCCCCCGTGCCAGCCCCGGCAGACCGCGGATGGATGAAGCGCAGATGATAGTTTTCCTGGAAGTTATCATAGGTCAGCTTCCAGTTCGCATCGATCTCATAGACATATTCGTGGAAGGTCGTGGCCCGCGCCACCGGCAGCGCTTCGAGGCGGTCCGCCAGATCGCCAAGCCAGTCCCTGAGTGGTTCCGGCGCTTCTGCAAAGCTGATGAAGATCATCCCGGCACAGACATCCACCGCGATACGGGGCAGGGCGCATTCCTTCTTTCCGACATGGAACTGATCGAAATCGGGTGCAGAGAGCAGCGCGCCATCGGTGGAGAATGTCCACATATGATAGGGGCATGAGAAGGTCGACTGGCGTCCTGCTTCCGCCTGGACCAACTGCGTTCCGCGATGGGTGCAGACATTATGAAACGCGCGAATGCCGTCGTCCTTGCCCCGCACGATCAGAATGGAGGCGTTGGCAAATTCAATCTCACGGCGGATGAAACTGCCAGACTCCGGTATCTCGCAAACATGACCGACGTTCAGCCATGTCCGCATGAAGATGGCCTGCCGTTCGAGTTCGAAATAGGCCGGATCATAATAGGGCTTGGCCGGGATCGGATCGGTGCCCAACCAGGCGAGGTTCTGCGCAGACACGGGCTGAAAGGGGGCGCTGTGCGTGTTCATGGAACCTCCGTGATCCTTCCTCACAGCCATCCTGAATCGAGCGGTCTGCTGGAACCGTATGAACCACAGCTTCATATTTTACAACACATGTGTCGTAATTTAGGAAATTCTATTCCGAACTCAGTCCATCTCGCCGTAAAGTCCGCTGATGCTCGTGACGGAACTTTTCAATCACGGCCTCCGGCGATAGATCGGGGCGGACGCTCTGCTGATAGATTCGGGGCGCGATGAAGGCGGCGGTGAGGAGAATGGTGCAATAGACTTCCGGGTCGATCGCATCCTCTTCCGGTGTGTCGGGCTGGTTGGCCATACCGCTGACCAGTTTCTCCCAATGCGGATAATGATCGCGAATGTCCCCTGGCGCGATGAAGTCATCGAGCCACAGTTTGATGAGTTCGGCATTCTCCAGAACGAACCGTGTGATATGGTCGATCCGTTCCCGTTGCGGTGCCTGGGGAGCGAAGCCCCGTCCAAGCTGCTCCGACGACCATAGCTTGACTGCCGCGAGCAGCGCTTCGCGATCATCGAAATGATAATATAGTGTGGTGCGGTTTATCCCGACGGCGCGGGAAACGGCCGCCATCGACAGCCCATCGACCCCCTTTTGCGAGATCAGACGCGCCGCCGCAGTGACGATCAAATCATGCGTGGCGTCGAACCCTTTGTTACGTTTAGGGCCACCTTCTCTCCGTTCGCTGGTCAATTCGGATCGTCCTCAATACGAAGCTCAAATTTCTGGCAGAGGCATAGCAGCAGGGAAGGAAACGGCCGAGTCTTACAACCCACGTCCAGATAACGTTTGTCTGCTATCCGCGTGTGCCTGCCGGTAATCGGGCAATCTGCACCTGAGGATCGGAAAAGGGTCGCTGAGTGACCGACATGGGTCGGAGTTTCACAAATCCGCATT
Source organism: Sphingobium indicum BiD32 (assembly GCF_000382885.1). Taxonomy (GTDB): domain Bacteria; phylum Pseudomonadota; class Alphaproteobacteria; order Sphingomonadales; family Sphingomonadaceae; genus Sphingobium; species Sphingobium japonicum_C. The sequence goes on along the minus strand of NZ_CAVK010000004.1, from coordinate 808 downwards.
CACGGAACCCGAGTTTCACAACTATGCTGCGTTTATTGCGAATATTCGCTATTAAATAATGTCATCTGCGGGAGGATGCAGGGAAGCCTAAGCCGTCGCTTATCGCGGTCTGGTTTGGAAGTTTTGATTCTTGGGTGGAGCGGGAGGTTCTGCCGGGGGTGGAGAGCGGGGTGCTGGCTGCTGATGACATGGTTGAGCTGGTCGCTTGTCTGCGCCGCTGGGAGCACGATGGCACATGGGGGAAGGTATGCGATTAGCTCAGGCCGACCTCGATGCTCCGGTTCCATGCGAACTCAGCAAATGCCCAAGCATCTTGCACTCCGAAGAATATGGCAAGCATCACCAACGCAAACATTGCCAGCGCTATCGGCATCATGAAAAGAAGATACGCAGTCATCGACCACCAAGCGTGACGCTTCACCTGCTTGGGCGTGCGGCGAACCATTCGCTTTGTCTTTTCATTTTTGTATGGACGCTTAGCCACGCTTACCAGAAAGCGAAGTGATCGCTGGTTCGGCTTCATCGGCAGCATCACGCTGCCCTGAAACGTGGAATCGACCAAAATCCAGAAATGATAAATAAATACCAAGGATATGCCGCCGCGGATGACCACAACGTCCTTGATCGCGACCTTCAAACCTCCGGCATCGAACTCAGACGGTTTGATTTCCAGCAAATGTGAGAGGAGTAGCAAGAGCGCAAAGAAAAGAACCCTCGTTTGAAGGCGCTGCGACTCCTTACGATATTCCGCTCCTATCGTCGAATAGTGATCGCTTACCATGTGCGTTTGTGCAACGACAAATTCGAT
>NZ_CAVK010000005.1 GCF_000382885.1 Sphingobium indicum BiD32 | reverse complement strand
CCCGCCTTCGCGGGAGCACGCCTAGCATATTTGTTGCTCTTAGCGGAGTGCCGTCAATTTGCCATCGTCGGCAAGCACATAGAGCATATTGTTGGCGACGATGGGCGAGAGCGACATGGAGCGATCCATGTCCACTTCCGCCTGCACGCTGCCGGTCGTGGGATCGACATAGACCATCTGCCCGCGCGTGGACACGACGATCAGGCGATTGCCCGCCAGAACAGGGCCGGTCCAGCGGATCGCCTTGTCCTTCTTCTTTTCCTTCTGCCAGCGGCGCAGCTGGCTGACCCAGCGGATCTTGCCGGTGGCGCGCGCGACGCAGAGCAGGCGGGCGTCGCTGGTGACGACGAACACCCATTCGCCCACCACTGACGGGGTGGAGATGCCCGCAATGTTGATTTCCCACAGGCGCTGGCCGCTGGTCAGTTCATAGGAGGCCATGCGGCCGCCCTGGCCGATTGCGAACACGCGGCCACGGTCGATCACCGGGTCGGCGTCAATGTCGGTCAGTGATGCAACAGCGGTCGAAATGCTGGTGCGCGACAGCGCGTCGCCCCACAGGGTCCGGCCATTTTCATAACGATAGGCGGTCAGTTCGCCTGAGCTGTAGCCCGCGATCACCGTGCCCTGCGCAGCGGCAGGCGCAGCGACGCCGAACACGCCGGTGACCTGCAAGGTGCCACTGTCGGTCCACTGGGTTTCGCCATCGGACTGGTTAAGCGCGAAAATCTGATTGTCCTGGCCCATGACATAGACATGGCCATTTTCCAGCGTCGGCGCGCCGCGCAGCGGACCGGCCAGATGCTTCTTCCAAATGATTGCGCCGTCCGCGGCATTAAGCGCGAATACGTCGCCCAGACCTGTGCTGGCAAACACCCGGTCGCCCAGCACGCTGACGCCGCCGCCGAATAGCGAACGGCCATTGCCCTTGCCTTCGGCCGGCAGGCTGGTCTGCCACAATTTGCTGCCATTGGCCGCGTCGAACGCGATGACATGCGCGCCTGCGTCGGTCACGAACAGCTTGCCGCCCGACACGACCGGCGACGCGGCGAGGCGCGCCTGCGGCGAACTGCCCTCGATCGAGGCGCTCCACACCTGCGTGGGCGATCCGCCGAGCGAGACATTGCCCATCGCCTTGGAGGGGTCGCCGCCCGGCTGCGCCCATTGTTCGTTCACATAGGGGGCAGGCAGGCTGACCGGCACGTCGGCCAGCGCCGGTTCGACCTCGACACCCTGTTCATTGTTCAGGATGGACACGCGGTTGCCCAGCACCGGGGTCTTTGGACCACCCTTCTTGCCGCCGATGATGCCGCAGCCAGCCAGCAGCGCGATCATCAGGGTGAGCGTCACGGTTCTCTTCATGCTGTCCATTCCCATGCGCTCATTCATCCCTGTGCCGGATCAGCGGGCAATTCAACCGCGTCGATCCCCAATAGTCCTGCCATCTGTCGCGCACGTGAACGGATCGACTGGGGCACATTGGCGTCCTTGGCTATGCCGGCAAAAAGCGGCCCGGCCAGATCATTCTTGCCCATCTTCATATAGGCGATGGCGACCAGCTCACCCGCGCTGCCGAACCAGGGCGCGCCCTCGATCGCCAGCGGTTTCAGGCGATCGACGATCTGTTGGGGCTTCAATGTCTCAAATTCCAGCGCTGTCTGGCGGATCAGCGCCAGATCGCGATAGGGCTGGTCCAGCCCCGTGTCGGCGACCATCGCGCCATAAAGGGCAATCGCCCCCTTGGCGTCGCCCTTGCGCGAGGCGGTCCCGGCCTGAACGAGCAGGGCAGACGCGCGATAGCCCGGCTGGCTGGCCTTGGTCAGTGCGTCGAGTTGCCTGGCATCGGGCGTGCCGCCGCCCGTCGCGGTCGCCAGCACGGCGTCCATCTGTTCCGACACGGCTTCCGCCTCAGTCTTGCTGTGATGCTGCCAGTAAAGCCAGCCACCAAAGGCCGCCAGGCCGACCACGACCGCGACCAGAATCCAGCGCCCATAGCGCTGCCATACGGTCAAAAGCTGGTCCTGACGGACCGCTTCATCGACCTCACGCATGAAGGCTTCGCTATTTTGCGGCGTCAGGGCCACGATATTCTCCGGGACATGGATCAGAAACAGACGGGCAGAAGGCGCGATCAATAGCGGCGCTTATGCCACAGGCAAATCACTTTTTCGGGCGATAGACCTGTTCTTCGGTTGGAAAGCTGCGGTCGCGTACATCGGCGGCATAGCGTTCGGCCGCGCTGGCGATGGTTTCCGCGATATTGTCGAAGCGTTTGACGAAGCGTGGCACCCGCTCGAACATGCCCAGCATATCTTCGGTCACCAGCACCTGCCCGTCGCAATGGGCCGACGCGCCGATGCCGACGACCGGCACATCAACGCTGTCGGTGATGGCGACGGCGAGTTCCTCCATCACCCCTTCCAGCACCATGGCAAAGGCACCCGCCTGCGCGACGGCGCTGGCATCCGCCATGATCTTGGCATGTTCTTCCTGGCTCTTGCCGCGCGCGCCATAGCCGCCCAGCGCGTTGACCGCCTGCGGGGTCAGGCCGACATGGGCCACGACGGGGATGCCGCGCTGGCTGAGGAACGCGATCGTCTCCGCCATCACCTGCCCGCCCTCCAGCTTGACCGCCGCCGCGCCAGTTTCGGCCATGATGCGGCTGGCGCTGGCAAAGGCCTGTTGCGGGGAGGATTCATAGCTGCCGAACGGCATGTCGACGATGACGACACTGTGATAGCTGCCGCGCACGACCGCCGCACCATGGGCGATCATCATATCGAGCGTGACGGCAAGGGTCGATGGCAGGCCATAGATTACCTGCCCCAGCGAATCGCCGACCAGCAGCATGTCGCAATGGGGGTCGAGCAACTGCGCCTGCCGCGCGGTGTAAGCGGTCAGCATCACCAGCGGCTCTGCGGTTTTCCCCTCAAATTTGCGTCGCTGGATGGCGGGCACGGTCAGCCGCTTCATCGGCGCGGGGGTGGGATTGGCGCGGCTGGTCGATGTGTCGAGCGTGAAGGTCGTGGACATTGGCAGGCTCTAGCCCAGCGCGCGGCGGCGCGCAAATGCCGGAGGGGCGGGGATGGTCCTACTGGCCCAGCAGGCGCTGGCTCAACAGTGCCTGCATGTCGCGACGGCCATCGGCAATCATGAGGATCAGCACGATGTCCCCCACCACGCTGTAAAGGAGGCGATAGGGCGGATGAACGAGTTGCCTGCACTCCTTGGTACCGGAAGCCTCCAGTTCCTGTGGAATCGACCCACGCAGCGGATAGTGCCGTAATGCGAGAACGCGCTCATCCAGTTGGTTCAGAAGATCATCGGCAGCGTCAACGGATCTCACCTCTGCCATATAGGCGTGAATAGCGCGCAAATCGGCGTGCGCGGCCTTGGTGAGAATTACCTTGTAGGGCGCGTCAGTCATCTTCGGCGCGAGGCCGGGATTTCAGCTGTTCCACCGCTTGTTCCCAGGGGATAGTACGGCCAGCTCTTAAATCTTCCATCCCCAACGCCAATATCTTGAGCATCGCCAGTGTTTCCTGGGTCTTTTCATAATCGCGGATATCCTGGACGATGGCCTTTGCTTCGCCATTCTGGGTGAGGATCATCGGCTCGGCACCGTCATTCAGGTCGGCGAGGATTTCGGCGGCATTTGCCTTGAAATAGCTGATCGGCTTGATCCGGCTGGAATAGCGCATGGCGATGGTCCTCGATCGAATTTGGACCATATATAGTCCATTGCGCCATGCAACGCAAACGGGGCGGCATTGCTGCCGCCCCGCCGGGGTGAGCCTGATAATTTGCGGATCAGAAGCTGAATTTGATCGTGCCGCCCCAGGTCTGGGGGTCGCCGGGCTGGCCGGCGATCAGGCCGGTATTGCCGGGCGCGACTTGCAGCGTTTCGATATAATCGACGTCGAGCGCGTTGCGGACCCAGCCGAATATGTCGAACCCTTCACCCCGGAAACCGGCGCGGAAGTTGGTCAGCGCATAGCCCTTGACGCTGGTGTAGATGGACGGCGAGGCGTTGCTGTTCCAGCGTGACCGGTAATTGCCGTCGACCCCGAAATAGACCTGACCTTCCTTTGCCAGCAGCGTGACCGGCTGGTTGATCTCCGCGCCGTAGGAGAAGGCCCATTTCGACACGCCCGGCAGACCGGCACCGGAAATGTCGCACTGGCGGGGGCTGAATGCGCCCGGAACGCCAGGCTGCGAATAGTCGGCCGGGACATTGGCTGGCTGCAACGTGCCGCCCGACAGTTCGGGCGGGCAGGGGGCGTTGGTGAACTTCTTATATTGGGCGTCGGTATAGGCACCGTTGGCATAGGCGGTGAAACGGTCGCTGGCGACGATCTTGAAGTCCGCCTCGATACCCCGCGAGCGCACCTTTTCCGCGTTGGCCAGATAACCGCGCACCGTGCCGAACTGGCCGCCATTCACCGTTGCCTGGAAATTGCTGATGTCGGTGCGGAAGGCGGTGAGGTTGAAGGTAGCCCGGCGATCGAAGAACTGGGTCTTGAGGCCGATTTCATAATGGTTGACCCCTTCCGGTTTCACCGTGCCCGCGTCGTAATTGACCGTGTTGTCGGCGTTGAGCGGCAGGCCGTTCTGGTTGATGCCCAGCGTCTTGAAGCTCTTGGCGTAGGTTGCGTAAGCGAGAATGTCGCGGGCAACCTTGTAATTGATGTTGAAGTCGTAGGTGAAGTTCCATGCGCTGTCGGACGGCGCACTGATCTGCGGCTGATAGACGCCGCACTGCGCCGCCAGCGTCGACCCTGCGGCCGGGGTGGGGGTGCAACTGATAACTTCGCCCGCGCCGTTGGTCACCACACGCTGATAATAGCCGGACTTCTTGTCATAATTGATGCGGGCGCCCGGCTGGATGGTCAGGGCATCAGTGACCTTCCAGCTGACCTGCCCGAACAGCGCCGCGCTGTCGGCCTTGAGATATTGGGTGTTGCTGGCGGTCAGACCCTGAAGGATGGCGGGGTCGGTCGCCTGCGCGCCGGTCAGGCTCCAGCGGCTGGCATCGGCGCCCTGCTGCTCGGTGCCCTGGGTGTCGATCCGCTGTTTGAAGCCGAACAGACCCAGCACGAAATCGATCTGCTGGCTTTCGTAATTATAACGGAATTCCTGGCTATACTGGTCCTGCTGCGACGGGTTCTGCGATTTGGACACGATCGACAGGCCGGTAAAGTCGCGATCATTTTCCGGCTTCCAGTCCCAGAAGCGCCAGGCAGTGACCGACGTCAGCGTGCCGGGGCCGACATCCCATTTGATCTTGGCCGACACGCCGCCAATCTTGTTGCCCGCGTTCAGGCTGGAGTCGAGATCGGTCCGGCGATCATAGACATTACGACTGACCGCATAGTTGCGACCGGGATTGGCCGCATTGATCGCGGCGACCAGTGCGTCATATTGGCGGGTGAGCGCGCGCTGCGTGCGCCCGACGCGGACGAAGGCCGTGCCGCAGCATTCAGGATCCTGCTTGCTATAGTCGCCCGACAGGGTGATGCTGAAATCGTCGCCGGGCTGGAACAGCAACTGGCCGCGCAGGCCAAGATTATCCTGTTCGTTGATCCAGCGGTCGCTGTTGGTGTTGAACAGGGTGCCGCGACGGCTGGTCGATGCCATGGCGATGCGTACCGCGACGGTGTCGGACAGAGGGCCGGAGATAGCGGCCTTCGCCTGTTTGAGGTTGAGGTTGCCGACCGTCAGTTCGGCGCGCCCCTCGAAATGGAAGGTCGGCTGGTTGGTCGTAATGTTGATCGCGCCCGCCGTGGTGTTCTTGCCATAGAGCGTACCCTGCGGCCCGCGCAGCACTTCGACCTGCGCGACATCGAGAAAGTCGAAGGTCGCGGCAGCAACGCGGCTGTTATAGACGTCATCGACATAGATGCCCACGCCCTGTTCAAAGCCGTCGCTGGTCAGGCCGAACGGCACGCCCAGGCCGCGAATGTTGACCGACGTGTTGCGCGGGTTGGTGGTATAGACCTGCAATGTCGGTGCAAGCTGTTGCAGCTTCACAATATTGAAATTGCCGGTCGCCTCGATGCTGTCGCCACGGACCACGGAAATGGCCAGCGGCACTTCCTGCGCGGTTTCCTGACGGCGGCGGGCGGTCACGACGATGACGTCGCTACGCGGATTTTGTGTCTCGGCGGCCGGGTCGACCGGCTGCGGCGTGGTGTCCTGTGCAAAGGCGGCAGGCGTGATGAAGGAGGTGCTTGCCACGCTGACAAGCAACAGAAAACGCGCAATCATGATGGTCCCCTTTTTCCGGCGGTCCGGTGTTCAGTTGATCGCGGCGTTTCCGGTGGTCCGGTCAAAGCCTGTAGATATGGGATGATGTGATGTCGTGCGGCCACCCCCCGCCGCATGGGCCATGGTGACCCGATAGCCCCGTCATATGCCTTCCGCTGTCAGCTGGTCAGGCGGGTCTTTTCAGTTACGTCGATCTGCACCACGCGGGCGTCATGGACGGTCAGCGTGATCGATCCGAACTTCAGGCCCGCCAGCACGCCGCGCACCTTGTCGATGCTCGTTATGATGTCGGACCGATGCGTGTCGGCGCGGCCGTTGCGCAATTCAACTGGTCGTGTGTCTGTCATGCGTTACCTCTTTCCGCACATTATCTCAACTATAATGATAGACAAAAAAGCAAATATAAGGGGCGCGCAAGTTTCTCTTGTCGCGCCCCTTGGGATTTGAGGGTCAGACGTTAGCGCGCAGGCCCGCCGAGACCAGCGACTGCCGCGCGAGCGGTATGGCCGGACGGGACTGGCGCATGGCCGATGCCTGTTCCTGCGCATTGTCGATGAGCCGTTCGAGCAATCCCTGCCCAAAAGTCCAATCGCCAAGGCGTGAATCGGCGTTGATATGACCGACATGGCCAGCATCCACAAACTCGCTGCCCCAATATTTACCGATGCTGTGGGCGCGCTCGAAGAAGATGTAAGGGTCGTCCCGGCTGGCCACCAGAATGGAGGGGAAGGGCAGAGGCGCGCGCGGGGTGGGACCAAAGCCGCCGATCGTTTCGGGCGTTTCCATCCGGTCGCAATCGGGCGGCGCGACCAGCAGCGCGCCGGTTACCGGCCAGCCATAGGCCTGGCTTTGCAAGGCACCCCACCAGGCGACGGCCATGCAGCCCAGACTGTGGGCGGCCAATATGACCGGGCCGTTGGCGGCGCGGATCGCTGCGTCCAGTCGCGTGACCCAGGCATTGCGATTGGGGCTGGCCCAGCTGCCCAGATCAACCCGTTCGCAATCGCCGCGTGTTTCCTCCCACAGGCTTTGCCAATGGCCCGGCCCGCTATTGTTAAGGCCAGGGATGGTCAGCACGACCGGTTGGCGCGTGTCACCCGAAAATCCGAATCGCTCCATGGTCTGATCCTCATCCTGTCTATCCAGGGCATGAGGATAATTCTATTTTTATGGTAGACAATTAGTAAGCGACAAAATGTGTCGAAATCTGGGCGACCGGAAGGCGCAGGCGGACGGGAGGCTTGATCGTGCCGTCTGTCCGCCTGACAGCCATCACCAGGGGTAGATCAGACCATAATATTGATAGACGTTACGACCATAGCCATCGTCATAATCGGGGCGTTCGTCGGCCATGTGGCGGGGTGCTTCCTCCAACACCTTGCGGTCCAGTTCGACCACATAGCCGCCCTGTTCGGTATCATAGCTCAACATCGACCAGGGCAGGGGATAATGGTCATGCCCCATCCCCAGAAAGCCGCCAAAGGACAGCACCGCATAGCGGACCTGTCCCGACGCCTTGTCGACCATGAAGTTGGAGATTTTGCCGAGCTTTTCGCCCTGCCGGTTATAGACGGCGGTGCCCTCCACCCGGTCGGACGCGATCAGCGCGCCATGATTTACCCCCTGATTTACCATTGCCGTGTCAGACATTGTCTCTCTCCTGCACAAGTGGGATCATAAGGATGCAACCACGGGGATGCCCATGGGTTCCTTGTCGGCAAGCGCAGGAGATAGAGTCATGAAAATCAATCGCAGCGGATCAGCGGTGTGGAGCGGCGGGCTGAAGGACGGCAAGGGTGCGATATCGACCCAGAGCGGCGCGCTGGACGCCTATCCCTATGGATTTGCTACCCGTTTTGAAGGCGTGCCGGGCAGCAATCCCGAAGAATTGATCGCGGCGGCCCACGCCTCCTGCTTCACCATGGCGCTTTCCCTGATCCTGGGGGAAGCGGGGCTGACGGCCAGCAAGATGGAGACCAATGCCGTCGTCACGCTGGAAAAACAGGAGGATGGCTTTGCCGTCACCGCCAGCCATCTGACGCTCAAGGCCAGCATACCCGGCGCGGATGATGCGACTTTTCAGGATCTGGCGGCCAATGCCAAGGCCAACTGCCCGATTTCCAAATTGCTCAAGGCGGATATCAGTCTGGACGCAGAGTTGCTGTCCTGATCGGTGCCGTCCTGCCGCGGACATGCTCGCGCCAGGCAATATAGAGGCCGCTGGCGATGATCAGGGTTGCCCCGATCCAGGTCGTCGCCA
>NZ_CAVK010000006.1 GCF_000382885.1 Sphingobium indicum BiD32 | reverse complement strand
TGCCCCCCATGATCTGATTGTCCGATCCGCCGATAGGCCTCCACCGGGGTTTTCCCGGCAAGGCCTGAGTGCGGACGCTGGGTGTTGTAATAGGTGATCCACCGGCCAAGGCCAACACGCAGCTCCGATCCGGTCTCGAAGGCATGGAGGTAGACGCACTCGTACTTCAGGGAGCGCCAGAGCCGCTCGATGAAGACATTGTCCATCCACCGGCCCCGGCCATCCATGCTGATGCGGACCTCGGCATCGCGCAGCACCGTGGTGAACGCCTGCGACGTGAACTGGCTGCCCTGATCCGTGTTGAAGATCTCGGGTTTGCCGAACCGGGCCAGTGCCTCCTCCAGCGCCGCGACGCAGAAGCCAGCATCCATCGTGTTCGACAGGCGCCAGGCCAGCACCTTGCGGGTCGCCCAGTCCATGATCGCCACCAGGTAGAGGAAGCCCCGACGCATGGGGATATATGTCACATCGGCGCACCAGACGTGGTTCGGCCGGTCGATCGCCAACTTGCGCAGCAGGTATGGATAGACCCGGTGCTGTGGGTGCGGATCGCTCGTGCGTGGCCGCTGGTAGATCGGCGTCAGGCCCATCTTCGCCATCAGGCGTCGCGCCCGACGGCGGCCAATATCCCGACCATTGCGCCGCAGATGCCGCGCCATCTGGCGGCTGCCATACCACGGACACTCCATGAAGGTCTCGTCGATCACCGTCATCAGCGCCAGCGTCTCGTCCGTTTCCGGCACCGGCGCGTAGTAATAGGACGAACGACTGATCGAGAGCAGGCGGCATTGCGCGGAGATCGACAGGCGGTGGTGAGCAGGTTCGACCATCGCCCGCCTCCGGTCCACGCTCATCGACCGAAGGCTTTCGCTAAAAAATCCCGCTCCACCACCAACTGCCCGATCTTGGCGTGCAGCTTCTCTATCTCGCTCTCGCTGACAGCCTTGGCAGCATCGTCAGCACCGGAGAAGGTGCCTGCCATCCCGTCAATGGCCTGGCGTTTCCACGATGCGATCATCGTATGGTGCACACCATGCTTGGCCGCCAGCTCCGCAAGCGTCAGGTCGCCCCGGATCGCTTCCAGCGCCACCTTGGCTTTGAAATCGGCGCTGTAGCGCTTTCTCGTCGTCTTCATTCCCGTACCAATCCATCAGGTCGGGATTAGCTTAGCATCCTGTCCAGAAAACCGGCACCACCTCA
>NZ_CAVK010000007.1 GCF_000382885.1 Sphingobium indicum BiD32 | reverse complement strand
GGGTTCGACGCAGAGGCGGCTGGCTTCGGTTAGCTCAGCAGACCCTCTCCCAGCTACGACTAGCAGCAAGCTGCCAAGTCTCCACACCCTCTCCCTCAAGGGAGAGGGTTTAAGCCCTTACCACAACACCCCGCGCACGGGCTTGAGCGGTTCCGGCGCAGGGTCGCCGATCGACTGGAGCAGGTCGATCTCGATCGTGCGGCACATGGCGTTGAGCGATACGTCATGCACGCTGTTGGCGAAGGGATCGACCAGATCGTCGCCGATCCGCAGCACCGCCAGGAACATGAGGCCCGCCACCGTCGATCCCAGCGGCGTCGCCAGCCCCAGCGTCTCAACCAGCCCGATCGGCAGGAAGAGGCAGAAGAGATGGGTGAAGATGGTCGGCAGATAGCGATATTGCACCGGCAGCGGGGTATTTTTGAGCCGCTCCATCCCGCCCTGCGCATTGGCGATGTCCACCAGCACCGCCTCCATCTGGGTCTGCTGGATCGTGTCGATCCACCCTGTGCGCCGGGCAATGTCGATACGGCGACCGGTGCTGTCGAGCAGGCCATTGGCCGCATTGGTGCGGGCCAGCGCCAGCCCCTTGTCCTTTTCCTCCAGAAAGCGCGTCACGTCCTCGTCAAGCGGCAGGCGACGGAGCTGGCAGCGCAGCGCGTTCACATAGGCGATCTGGCGCTTGACGATTTCCCGTTTCAAATCGCGGCCTTCCGGATCGGGCAGGAAATTGCGCGTGGCGCGTGACAGGCTGCGCGAGGCGTTGATCATCGCCCCCCACAGCGTCCGCCCTTCCCACCAGCGCTGATAGGCGGAATTGGAGCGGAACCCCAGGAACAGGGCCAGTACGGTGCCGAAAATGGTCAGCGGCAGTTCGGGCGCCTTGAACGGCAGCACATAATAGGTGATCGTGACGGCACAGTCCCACACGAACAGCAATGTCAGCGGCTTCCACACTTCAGCGGCAATGCGGCGGAAACTGGGGACGGGATCAATGATCATGACAGTCTCCAAATGGCAGGACCGCGCCAACGCGAGACGCGCAGAAAAGCTCCCTCGATGCTATAGCGAAATGACCTGCCCTTTGGTGCAACCTGGCGGCGTGCCGGACCGTTGGGCAGCTATGGTAACATAAGGACAGGCGATTGACCGGCACGACATCCGAACCAAAGGCCGAAACCGGAACGAGGACGGCAGCGGTGTCGCTCCAGTGGCAGATGCTCGCCGGGTTCGTGATCGGCCTCGTCGCCGGGCTGGCCGTCTATATGACCGCGCCCGACGCGCGCTGGGTCGATGGCGTCACCACCTATATCACCGGGCCGATCGGCCAGATTTTCCTGCGGCTGCTGTTCATGCTGGTCATCCCGCTGCTGGTGTCGGCCCTGATCGTCGGCATTGCCGAGATGGGCGAGATCCGCGCGTTGCGGCGGGTGGGCTTTCGCACTTTGGTCTATACGCTGGTCGTGTCGGCCATTGCCGTGGCCGTCAGCCTGATCGTGGTCGATCTGTTGCGGCCCGGTGCGGGGATCGACCCGGCAATGGCGCGGGCGATGCTGAACGAGGCGGGACCGGGCGCGCAGGCGATAGTGAGCCGGGGCAGCGATGCGCCGCAGGGGATGGCCGCCTTCATTGCCATCATCCCCGACAATATCGTCGCGGCCATGGCGGGTAACGACATATTGGCGGTGATGGTCTTTGCGCTGTTTTTCGGCATCGGGCTGATGCTGGTGCGCACGCCGCAGACGCAATTGCTGTTGAGCGCGATGGAAGGCCTGCTGGCTGTGACGATGCGGCTGATGGGGCTGGTCATCCGCCTGGCCCCGATCGCCATCGCCTGTTTCATGTTCAACCTGGCCGCGCAGTTCGGCTGGGACTTGCTGATCCGCCTGTCTGCCTATGTCGGCGTGGTGCTGCTGGCGCTGGCGATCCAGATGTTCGGGGTCTATTCGCTGCTGATCGGCTTCATCGCCCGGCGATCGCCGCTGCGCTTCTTTGCCGATGTGCAGGAGGCGAGCGTCATGGCCTTCGCCACCGCCTCCTCCAACGCGACCCTGCCGACCGCGTTGCGCGTGGCGGAGGATAATCTGCGCCTGCCCCGCCGCATCGCCCGCTTCGTCCTGACCATCGGCGCGACCGCCAACCAGAATGGCACGGCGATGTTCGAGGGGATCACGGTGATCTTCCTCGCCCAGTTTTTCAGTATCGAACTGAGCATAGCCCAGCAGGTCATGGTGATGATGATGTGCATATTGGGCGGCATCGGCACGGCCGGAGTGCCAGCCGGGTCGCTGCCGGTGGTGGCGATGATATTGGGCATGGTCGGCATACCGCCCGAAGGGATCGGGCTGGTGCTGGGGGTCGACCGGCTGCTCGACATGTGCCGCACCGCGCTCAACGTGACCGGCGATCTGGTCGCGGCGACGGTGATCGCGGCGGGTGAGGAAGAAAAGCCGACGTTTACCTGAGCTTGGCGATGTTCAGCCCGTCCTCCTTGGCGCGGGCCTTGGTCGATTCCTCGGTGCGGGTCAGCGCCTTGGCGATGGCTTTGAGGCCCATCCCCTTCTTGGCCAGCAGGTGCAGCTTCTGGATCTCATCCTGAGTCCAGGCCTGCCGGTGCCGTTCAAATTTCTCGCCCGCCATCTGTTTTCCTTTCGGGAAGGTCGCGCCATCAATCCGCGAAGGGATCGCGCACCAGGATAGTATCCTCGCGCTCCGGGCTGGTGGACACGAGCGTGACCGGGCAGCCGATCAGTTCCTCGATCCGGCGGATATATTTGATCGCCTGCGCCGGAAGGTCGGCCCAGCTGCGCGCGCCAGCCGTGGTGTCGTGCCAGCCTTCGATGCTTTCATAGATCGGCTGCGCCTTGGCCTGATCCTGCGCATGGGCGGGCAGATAATCGTAGCTCTGGTCGCCAATCTGGTAGCCGACGCAGATGTTGAGCGTATCGAACCCATCGAGCACGTCCAGCTTGGTCAGCGCGATGCCGGTGACGCCCGACACCGCGATCGACTGGCGCACCAGCACCGCGTCAAACCAGCCGCAGCGGCGCTTGCGCCCGGTGACGGTGCCAAATTCATGGCCGCGTTCGCCAAGCCGCTGGCCAGTGGCGTCCTCCAGTTCGGTGGGGAAGGGGCCGGAGCCAACGCGGGTGGTGTAGGCCTTGACGATGCCCAGCACGAAGCCCGCCGCGTTGGGACCAAGGCCGGTGCCGCTCGCCGCCGTGCCCGCCACCGTGTTGGAGGAGGTGACGAAGGGATAGGTGCCATGATCGATGTCGAGCAGGGTGCCCTGCGCGCCCTCGAACAGGATGCGCTTGCCCGCCGCCTTGGCGCGGTTGAGCGTCAGCCAGACCGGCTTGACGAAGGGCAGGATGAAGTCGGCAATCTCGGTCAGTTCCGCCATCAGCGCGGCGCGGTCGATCGGCGGTTCGCCAAAGCCGGCGCGCAGCGCGTCATGATGGGCGGTCAGGCGATCAAGCTGCGGGCCAAGATCGTCGAGATGGGCCAGATCGCACACGCGGATCGCGCGGCGGCCGACCTTGTCCTCATAGGCCGGGCCGATGCCGCGCCGTGTGGTGCCGATCTTGCCCGCTCCGCTCGCATCCTCACGCAGCCCGTCAAGATCGCGGTGGAAGGGCAGGATCAGCGGGCAGGTTTCGGCGATCTGAAGATTGTCGGGCGTGATCGACACGCCCTGCCCGGTCAGCTTGGCGACTTCATCGCGGAAATGCCACGGGTCCAGCACCACGCCATTGCCGATCACGCTGAGCGTGCCGCGCACGATGCCCGACGGCAGCAGCGAGAGCTTATAGACCTTCTCACCCACCACCAGCGTATGACCGGCATTATGGCCGCCCTGGAACCGGGCGACGACATCGGCGCGCTCCGACAGCCAGTCGACGATCTTGCCCTTGCCCTCGTCACCCCATTGGGCGCCGATCACGGTTACATTTGCCATGGATACAGATCTCCGCCCGCCGCGCGGACCGGCCATGCCCTTCGACGGGACTCGACATGCCGGTAGGATCGATTGGGCGCCCGACAGAATTATGGGGCACCCGGTGCGGGCGCGGGTTAGCGGCGCGGGGCGGGCGCGTCAAGGCGGGGAACGTTACACTTTGATACAGGGCAGCGGCTTTACGCCATGATGCAGGCGCGCGATCCTGATCATCCGTAGCATGATGGAGATGCGCCGTGCGGATACCCCTGATCCTTGTCCTTTGCCTATCGCTCCTGTCGCCCGCCGCCAGCGTGGCGCAGGGGCAGCCAGGGGAGCAAGTGCTGGCCTATGGCAGCGATCCGGCGCAGACGCTGGATATCTGGCCGGGCAAAGCCGACAGTGAGCCGGACATAGCGAGGCCATTGGTGATCTTCGTCCATGGCGGGGGATGGAAGCGCGGCAGCAAGGACAATGCCACGGGTCGTCATAAATCTGTTCATTATCAACAGCTTGGATATGCATTCGCCTCGATCGACTATCGCCTGGTTCCCGGCGCGACGGTGGAACAGCAGGCGCAGGATGTTGCCGATGCGGTGGCGTTCCTGCGCAAGCGGGCTGCGACGCTGGGGGTCGATCCGGGCCGGATCGTGCTGATGGGCCACAGTGCAGGCGCGCATCTGGTCGCGCTGGTAGGGACGGACATGCGCTATTTCGCCAAAGCGGGACTGGGCGCGGATGCGGTGCGCGGGATCATCCCGCTGGACGGGGCGGCCTATGATGTCGCGACCCAGATGGCGCAGTCGGGCCGGTTCATGAAAGGCACCTATGAACAGGCGTTCGGCACCGATCCCGCGCGGCAGCAGGCGCTGTCGCCGACCCGCCATGCCGGCCGGCCCAATGCCCCGTCCTTCCTGATCCTGCATGTCGACCGGAACGATGGCGCGGCGCAGTCGCAAGCGCTGGCAGCGGCATTGAAACGCGCGGGGACGCCAGTGGACCTACACGCGCTGGAGGGTCGCGGGCTGCGCGGCCATATGCAGATCAACCGGCAGATGGGCGACCCCGCCTATCCCGGCACGGCGATCGTGGATGCGTGGCTGGCGCGGATCTTCGGTTAGAAGGGGCGCAGTTCCGCGCCATCGAGCCAATGGGAACAGCGCAGCGTTACGCCATCCTCATCCCCCACCAGCGCGGCGACGGTGTGCCAACCTTCCGCCCGCAGTTCGGCGGCGCGGGCAGCGTCCGCGCCCAGCGGCAGGAACAGGCGTTTGGGTGCTTCATCGCCAAAGCCAGCGTCGATCAGCGGATCGGGATAGAGCGAAAAACCGATGGCCGGTTCGTCCTGCCCGTCGGCGCGCAATATGGCGTAGCTGCCGCCCCGGCCGATTTCGCCGATGAACCCTTCGGCAAAGATCGAGAAGCCGAACCAGTTCTGATATTCAAAGCCATGCCGTTCGGTCGGGTCGAGCGTCAGGGTGATGTCCCAGCCGATCGGTTTGGCGATAGCGCGCAGGCCCGCAATGCGGCTGTCGATCGCGCCGCCAAGGCTCGCGTTGAAGGCTTCGAGTCGCTCCATCGCGGCGTGGAACGGCCCGGTCGCCTCGATCAGCGGCAGGTAAGCGGCGGCTTGCGGGCCGAGGGCGACGAGCGCGCCGGCATCCTTGGCGTCGAGTTCGGTGCGCACCGCTTCCAGTTCATCCGCCGCCAGCGGCAGCGGCCCGGCGGCCAGCATGTCGATCAGGTCTGGCAGGGTGAAGTCGATGGTGAGGCCACTGACGCCTGCGGCCTGCAACGCTTCGATCGCGACATTGACGATTTCGACCGCGGCAGCGACGCTGTCCGACCCGATCAGTTCGGCCCCGACCTGCAATTTCTCGCGTTCGGGGCGCAGCTGGTTGGCCTTGAGGCGCAGCACCGGCCCGGCATAGGAGAGGCGCAGCGGACGCGGCGCGGTGGCCAGACGAGTCGCGGCGATGCGGCCGACCTGCGCCGTCATGTCCGGGCGCAGCGCCAGGCTGCGCTGCGACACCGGATCGACCGCGCGGACCAGATCCTGCGCGCGCATGGATTTGAGGCGCTGGGTGAGCGTATCTTCAAACTCTGCAAGCGGCGGCATGACCCGCTCATAGCCATGGGTCGCGACCGTATCCAGCACGCGGCGCGCAAGCCGGGCGGAGGCTTCGGCCTGCGGTGGCAGGCGGTCGGACAATCCTTCGGGAAGAAGGCCGGGCGGGATCATGGTCATGGCTTGCGCCTTTAGCGGATTATACGACCAATTCTACTCCGTTCGTCCTGAGTAGCCATTGAGCGAAGTCGAAATGGCGTATCGAAGGATTGCACGCTACCCCTCGATACGGGTCTTCGACTTCGCTCAGCCCCTACTCAGGGCGAACGGAAGTTGAAATGGATCACGCGAAGTGCAGCACCTTGACCTGCTTCACGCCTGCCAGGTTGCAGATTTCCCAGCGCAGCGGTTCGGTGACGGTGCCGTCGACCGAGAGCAGCAGCACGGCTTCGCCGCCCTGGTTGCGACGGCCGAGGTGGAAAGTGCCGATATTGACGTCGGCGGCGCCCAGCGTCGAACCCAGGCGGCCGATGAAACCGGGCGCGTCCTGGTTGACGATGTAGAGCATGGTGCCGTCCAGATCGGCCTCCACCTTGATGCCGAACAGTTCGACCAGACGCGGGCTGGCATGGCCGAACAAAGTGCCGGCGACCGAACGCTGACCGCTTTCGGTGGTGACGGTGACGCGCACCAGCGTCTGATAGTCGCCTTCGCGATCATGGCGCACTTCGCGCACGTCGAGGCCGCGTTCCTTGGCCAGGAAGGGCGCGTTGACCATGTTCACCGTGTCCGAATAGACCCGCATCAGGCCTGCCAGCACGGCGGCGGTGATCGGCTTCTGGTTCAGTTCGGCGGCATGGCCCTCTACCTCTACCGCGACGCCGGTGATCTGGTCGCCTTCCAGCTGGCCGACCAGGCTGCCCAGCTTTTCGGCAATCGCCATGTATGGCTTGAGCTTGGGGGCTTCCTCGGCCGACAGGCTGGGCACATTCAGCGCATTGGTGATGCCGCCGTCGAGCAGATAGTCGGACAGTTGCTCAGCGACCTGAAGCGCGACATTGACCTGCGCTTCGTCGGTCGATGCGCCCAGATGCGGGGTGCAGATGAAGTTCGGCGTGCCGAACAGCGGCGATTCCTTGGCCGGTTCGGTCTGGAACACGTCGAGCGCGGCGCCCGCGACCTGGCCCGAATCGAGCGCATCCTTGAGCGCGGCTTCGTCGATCAGCCCGCCACGCGCGCAGTTGACGATGCGCACGCCCTTCTTGGTCTTGGCGAGATTTTCGCGGCTGAGGATATTGCGGGTCTGGTCGGTCAGCGGCGTGTGCAGCGTGATGAAGTCGGCCTTGGCCAGCAGCGTGTCGAGATCGGCCTTTTCCACGCCCATTTCGATGGCGCGTTCGGGGGTGAGGAAGGGATCGAAGGCGACCACCTTCATTTTCAGGCCCAGCGCGCGGCTGGCGACGATCGAACCGATATTGCCCGCGCCGATGAGGCCCAGCGTCTTGCCGGTGACTTCCACGCCCATGAAGCCGTTTTTGGGCCACAGACCCTGCTGCGTCTGCGCATTGGCTTCGGGCAGCTGGCGGGCGAGTGCAAACATCAGCGCGATGGCATGTTCGGCGGTGGTGATCGAGTTGCCGAACGGGGTGTTCATGACGATCACGCCCTTGGCGCTGGCATAGGGGATGTCGACATTGTCGACGCCAATCCCTGCGCGGCCGATGACCTTCAGGTTGGTGGCGGCGTCGAGGATCGCCTTGGTCACCTTGGTCGAGGAGCGGATGGCGAGGCCGTCATAGTCGCCGATGATAGCGATCAGCTCTTCGGGGGTCTTGCCGGTGATGACATCGACGTCGACGCCGCGCTCACGGAAAATGGCGGCGGCGCGGGGGTCCATCTGGTCGGAAATAAGGACTTTGGGCATGACGAATTGCCTTTCTGTGCAATTCGTCATCCTGACGAAGGTCAGGATCTCAGGAGGCTATGCTTGTGCCTGGATGCCTGAGATCCCAGCCTTCGCTGGGATGACGGGTAATGATGGAGAAGAAAGTTCAGGCGGCCTTTACAGTCGCATAGGCCCAGTCGAGCCAGGGACCGAGCGCTGCGATGTCGGCGGTGTCGACGGTCGCGCCGCACCAGATGCGAAGCCCCGCGGGGGCATCGCGATAACCGGCGATGTCGAGCGCTGCGCCTTCCTTTTCGAGCAGGGCTGCGAACGCCTTGATAAAGGCTTCGTCGGCACCGGCGACGGTCAGGCAGACGCTGGTTTTCGAGCGCGAGGCTTCATCGACCGCGAGATGGCCGAGCCAGTCGCGCTCCGCCACGATCTTGTCCAGAGCCGCGGCATTGGCGTCCGAACGGGCGATCAGGCCAGCGGCGCCGCCGATCGACTTGCCCCATTCCAGCGCGAAGATCGCATCCTCGACCGCCAGCATGGACGGGGTGTTGATCGTCTCGCCCTTGAACACGCCTTCGGTCAGCTTGCCCTTGGAGACGAGCCGGAAAACCTTGGGCAGCGGCCAGGCGGGGGTGTAGCTTTCGAGCCGTTCGACGGCGCGGGGACCAAGGATCAGCACGCCATGGCCGCCCTCGCCGCCCAGCACCTTCTGCCAGGAGAAGGTGGCGACGTCGATCTTGGCCCAGTCGATGTCATAGGCGAACACCGCGCTGGTCGCGTCGGCGAAGGTCAGGCCTTCGCGATCCGCCGGGATGAAATCGGCGTTTGGCACGCGCACGCCGCTGGTGGTGCCGTTCCAGGTGAACAACACGTCGGTGCTGAAATCGACCGCCGACAGATCAGGCAGCTGGCCATAGTCGGCGCGGATGACGGTGGGGTCGAGCTTCAACTGCTTGGCAGCGTCCGTCACCCAGCCTTCGCCGAAGCTTTCCCAGGCGATGGTGGTAACCGGGCGCGCGCCCAGCATCGTCCACATCGCCATTTCAAACGCGCCGGTGTCGGAACCCGGCACAATGCCGATGCGGTGGGTGTCGGGCAGGTTCAGCAGCTCGCGCATCAAATCGATGCAATAAGCGAGCCGGGTCTTGCCAATCTTGCTGCGGTGCGAACGGCCAAGCGAGTCGGTGGCGAGCGCAGCGGCGCTCCAGCCCGGAGGCTTGGCACAGGGACCGGACGAGAAAAAGGGACGGGCCGGAAGGATTGCGGGCTTTACGGCAGGCGCAACGGTGGCGTCAACGGCAGTCAAATCAGTCATGTAGCTTCTCCTTACAGAGAGCAGCGCGGCGTTGGGACCGCGTGGCCCGCTGGTCCCACTAGAGATTTTGGCTGAACTGTCAAGGCGGTTGCAAAAACGGCCAAGTGCTAAAAACGGGACGAGCCGTGGCCGCCGTTAACCATCGGCAAGACTTGTCCTGCTACCATGGCTGGCTCCTGATAGAGCGGGCGAGGACGATGAGGATGTTTCGCGGCGCGGCGCTGGCCGTGACGATGGCGATGATGCTGAGCGCGTGCGGCGGCGATCTGGTGCCGCGCGGCCGGGTGGAGCGAGTCTCCAAGCCCGTTCGTCCGGCTGCGCCGCCACCGATGGCGGTGCGCCAGTGCCTGGCGAAACTCAATGCGCAGGCGATCGCCTACACCCCGCTGCCCGACCAGAATTTCGGCGGTGGATGCAGTGCGCTGGGCAGCGTCAAGCTGCTAGACTTTGGCGTGCCCGCGACCAATCTGGGCGCGATGACCTGCCAGTTGGCCGCCAATTTCGCCGCCTGGGCGCGTTATGGCGTGCAACCCGCCGCGCGCACCATATTGGGGACGGAGATTGTGCGGATCGAGACGTTCGGCACCTATAATTGCCGCCCGATCGCCGGCAGCGGCAAATTGTCCGAACATGCCCATAGCAATGCGATCGACATCGCCGCCTTCATACTGGCCGACGGGCGCAGGATCAGCGTCGAACAGGGATGGAGCGGGGACAAGACCACCCGTCAATTCCTGCAAGTCGTCCATGCCAGCGCGTGCAAGCGGTTCAACACCGTCCTCAGCCCCGACTATAACGCGGCGCATCACGACCATTTTCATTTCGACATGGGCGGCAAAGGGGGCTTTTGCCGCTAAGCCGTCTTGGCAATGTCATCCGCGCCCCTTACGTCGTGGGGATGACAAAGAAAGACATTGAAGAACGCAAATTCCGCCCCGCCAGCCAGGAGGCGGCAGACGCCCGCAAGGCGATCGGCACACCCCAGACCAGCAGCAGCGCCTATCGGCTGGCCTTTCAGGACACCGAATTCCTGCTGCGCGAAGATTTGCGACCCGTCCGCTTCCAGCTGGAGCTGTTGAAGCCGCAATTGTTGATGGACGAAGCGCGAATCGAATCGACCTTCGTATTTTACGGCTCCGCCCGCATCCCCGAACCCGATCAGGTGCAGGCACGCATCGACGCCGCGCAGACGCCGGAACAGAAGCGCATCGCGCAAAATCTGGGCAAAAAGGCGCATTATTATGACGAAGCCCGCAAGCTGGCGGGCATCGCGGCGCAATATCCGGTGAACGAGGCGGGATGCCGCCACTTCGTCGTCTGTTCGGGCGGTGGCCCCTCGATCATGGAAGCGGCCAATCGCGGCGCGGCCGATGTCGGCCAGACGACGATCGGCATGAACATCGTCCTCCCCCACGAACAGGCCCCCAACCGCTTCGTCACCCCGGAGCTGAGTTTCCAGTTCCACTATTTCGCCCTGCGCAAGATGCACTTCCTGCTGCGCGCGCGGGCGCTGGCCGTGTTCCCCGGTGGGTTCGGCACGTTTGACGAGATGTTCGAGCTGCTCACCCTCATTCAGACCGGCAAGATGAAGCCGATCCCGATCCTGCTGTTCGGCAAGAGCTTCTGGAACCGGGTGGTCGATTTCGAGGCGCTGGCGGACGAAGGTGTGATCGCACCCGCCGACCTCAACCTCATCACCTGGGTCGAAAGTGCCGAGGAAGCCTGGCACGCGGTCCAGGCCTTCTATCAGGACAGCGAACCGCTGGGATGTTGAGCGACACATCCCCCTCTTCCAACTTCGCCTAGGCCCTTCGGGCCAAGGCTGCGTATCCTTCTCCCCCCACGGGGAGAAGGTTAGTGGCTTGCCCTTCCCGGCGCACGGGACTAGGGCGCGGCCATGCTTGGCGATCTGGCCCATGTCGATACCTGGATCTTCGATCTGGACAACACGCTCTATCCGGCGAAGGCGGACCTGTTCGCGCTGATCGACGTGAAGATGGGCGAGTTTATCCAGGGGCTGCTGGGTTGCGACCCGGTGGTGGCCCGCGAAACCCAGAAGCGCTATTTTCTGGAGCATGGCACGACCCTGTCGGGACTGATGCACCATCATGGCATCGAGCCGCGCGATTTCCTCGACTATGTCCATGACATTTCGATGGACCGGCTGGAGGTCGATGCCGATCTCAACGCCCATATCGCGGCGCTGCCGGGCCGCCGCCTGATCTTCACCAATGGCGATGCGGCCTATGCGGGGCGGGTGCTGGACAGGCTGGGCCTTGCCGAGACGTTCGAGCTGATCCACGATATTCACGCCTGCCAATATGTGCCCAAGCCCGATCCGTCGGGCTATGCCGAACTGTGCCGCGTGCATGATGTCGATCCGACCCGCGCCGCCTTTTTCGAGGATATGGCCCGCAACCTGAAGCCCGCCAAGGCGATCGGCATGGCGACCATCTGGGTCAATAATGGCTCCGAAGCGGGCAATCATGATCATCATCCCGATTTCATCGATTTTGAGACCGACCATCTGAGGCCTTTTCTGGCCAGCATCCTTGGGGAAAGCGCATGACCGACCTGCAAACAACGATCGACGCCGCCTGGGAGGACCGGGCCAATGTGAACCTGACCACGCAAGGCGCAGTGCGCGACGCCGTGAACGAGGCGCTGGCCCTGCTCGACAGCGGCAAGGCCCGCGTCGCCGAGCCGGTGGACGGCGGCTGGCAGGTCAACCAGTGGCTCAAAAAGGCGGTGCTGCTGTCGTTTCGCCTGAACGACAATGCGCTGATCGAAAACGGCCCCGGCGGCGGTTTTTGGTGGGACAAGGTGCCGAGCAAATTCGCCGGATGGGGCGAGGCGGAATTCCGCGCCGCCGGTTTCCGCGCGGTGCCGGGCGCATTCGCCCGCGCCGGCGCGCATATCGCCAAAAATGCGATCCTGATGCCCAGCTTCGTCAATATCGGCGCATTCGTCGATGAAGGCACGATGGTCGACGCCTGGGTGACGGTGGGCAGCTGCGCCCAGATCGGCAAAAATGTCCATCTGTCGGGCGGTGTCGGCATTGGTGGCGTGCTGGAGCCGTTGCAGGCCGACCCGGTGATCATCGAGGATGACTGTTTCATCGGCGCGCGGTCCGAAGTGGTCGAAGGCGTGCGCATCGGCAAGGGATCGGTCCTGTCGATGGGCGTGTTCATCGGCCAGTCGACCAAGATCATCGACCGGGCGACCGGCGAAATCTTCATCGGCGAAGTCCCGCCCTATTCGGTGGTCGTGCCGGGATCGCTGCCCGGCAAGTCGCTGCCCGACGGCACGCCGGGGCCGAGCCTTTATTGCGCGGTGATCGTCAAGCGGGTGGACGCGCAGACCCGGTCCAAGACCGGGATCAACGATCTGCTGCGGGATTGATTGGCGCGGGGGAGCGTCCTGTCGATAGCCCCCTCCGTCAGCCCTGCGGGCCGCCACCTCCCCGTGCCGGGGAGGATCATTCCAGCGCCAGCAGCGCGAACGTCGCCAGCCAATGTTCCCCCATATAGTCGCCTGCGACATGGGGAAGGCTGGCGGCGATATGCCGTTCCGCCGCGTCGAGCGCCAATGCCGCGACGGAGTCGTCGGGTCCCAGCGCCGCCGCGATCGCGCGCCAGCACCAGGCGCGGCTGAGGTTCAGCCCATCGAGATGGGCGATCTTGCCATCGCTGCGATCCGACACGGTGGCGGGGTTGAACAATGTCGCCGGTTCGCCCTGCGCCAGATAGGGCAGGAAGGCGTGGAACCAGTCGGCAAAATCCGCCCGCGCCAGCAGGCGGCTCATCAGCAGCGCCTCGCACAGAGCGGGGGAGAGAAATTCGTCGCCGCCCGGCTCCCACGCCTGACAGGCCCGGTCAGCGCCAAACCAGTGCAGCGCCCGATCGCGGATCAATGCCACCAGCGCGGGGTCGCGCCCGTCGGCCCATTCCAGCGCCAGCACCAGCGCGAAGGCGATGTTGAAATGGGTGCCTACTCGTAGCGGATAGGTGAGTTTGGGCAGGAAGTCATGGAAACGCGCCGCGAACGCCAGCGCCAGCGGCTCCACCGCCGCCGCCCATGGCGCATCATGCCGCGCCAGTTCGCCATGCAGCGCCAGCGCCCAGGCCCAGCCATAGGGCCGCTCAAAACCCGTGGCAGTCGGCCGGTCGAGGAAGGCCAGTTCGCCCGCCACCTTGTCTGGGACCAGCATCGTATCGGCCTGCGCGCGAATGGCATTGGCTTGCGGCATGTCCGGGTAGAGCCGCAGCAGCCGCATCACCTGCCACCAGCCATGGACGCAGCTATGCCAGTCGAAACTGCCGTGGAAGATCGGGTGATGCGCCACCGGTTCGCGCGCATCCTGCGGCCCGGCCAGCACCAGATCCATCTTATAGGGATAGCGTCGCCCCAGATGGGACAGGGTCAGCGCGGCAAAGCCATTGGCCATGGCGGGGGTCAGAGGGGTCATGGGAAAGCCAGCCAGTAAATCAGCGCGATATTGACGACGAGCAGCGGCAGCGCCGTGCCGACCTGCTGCCTTATGACGCCATGCTTGTCCTTGAGTTCCAGCAAGGCGGCGGGGACGAGGTTGAAATTGGCCGCCATCGGCGTCAGCAGCGTGCCGCAGAAACCCGCCAGCATCCCGATGGCGCAGACGATCGCCGGATCGCCATGATAGGTGCGGATCAGCAACGGCACGCCGATCGCGGCGGTCATCACCGGGAAGGCGGCAAAGGCATTGCCCATGACGATGGTGAACAGCGCCATGCCAAGGCCATAGGCGATCACTGCGCCCAGCAGACTGCCTTGCGGGATCGCCTGACTGACCAGCCCGCCGACCGCATCGCCCACACCGGCGAGCGCGAATACCGCGCCCAGGCTGGCGAGCATCTGCGGCAATATCGCCGCCCAGCCGACCTGGTCCATCAGCCGCCGCCCTTGTTGCAGCGGCACGACCGGCGACGCGCGCAGCCACAGGCAACCGACCAGCAGCGCGATCAGCACGCCCAGCGCCAGCGCGATCAGCGTCGCCTGCTTGCCGTCGATCCAGCCGGGCATCTCCTTGAACAGCAATGTGCCGACCAACGCGGTCACCGGAATGACCAGCGCGATGGCGAACAGCCCGTTGCCCAAACGCCCCGCCCGTTCCTGCCGCACAGCGTCCGGCACTACGCCGCCGCCACGGCCCAGCCCGGATGCCGCAAGGCCGACCAGTCCCAGCACCAGCACGCCATTGCCAAGGTCGCCAAGGGCATCGCCCGCCCACATCGACAAGGCCAGCAGCGCCCAGAAGGCCGCAGTCCGCCGCGCGCGCTTGTTGCTTTTGTCGGCTACCCCCAAAATGGCGAAGGCGGCGAAGATCGCGCCCGCCAGCGCATAGACCCAGTGCAGCGTTATCATGGCCGTTCCGCCCGGTTGAGGCGACGATCCAGCCGCCGCAGCCGAAACCCATGGATCAGGAAGGCGGCAATCGCGGTCGGGATCGCCCAGACCGACAGCTGGAGCGGTTCCAGCAGGATGCCATATTGTTCCAGCAGCCCCTTGATCAGCAGGATCGATCCGATGGCGAGAAAGATGTCCTCGCCAAAGAACAGCCCGACATTGTCGGTCGCCGCCGTCATCGCCTTGACCTTCTCGCGCTCCGCGTCATCCAGTCCGCCCGACTGCCGCTCGGCGGCGGCCTCCGCGATCGGCGCGACCAGCGGGCGCACCGTCTGCGCATGCCCCGCCACCGATGTGAGGCCGACCGCCGCCAGCCCCTGCCGCACCAGCAGATAGCCCGTCAGGAACCGGCCGACCGTCGCCCCGCGCATCCGCCCGATCAGCCCGCGCGCGCGCTCCTGTAGCCCGAACGCCTCCAGCAGGCCGACGACCGGCAGCACGATCCAGATGATGCTGACATAGCGCGCCTCGTTGAACGCCTTGCCAAAGGCGGCGAGCAGGACGAGCGGGTCCAGTCCCGCCGCGATCCCGGTAACGAGCGCCGACGCCAGGATGACGAGCAGCGGGTTGAAGCGCAGCACGAAACCCGCAACGATAACCGCAATGCCCAGCAGCACCCACATCAGCCGGGTACCCTAATAGCCCGCCTCTATAGCCAGCCTGATTCCCTCCGCCCCGGTCCTGACGCCCAGCGCCTTGAGCATCGCGGCGCGGTGCATCTTCACCGTGCGTTCGGTCAGGCCCAGATCCCAGGCGATCTGCTTGTTGAGCTTGCCCGCCGCCATCGCGATCAGCACGTCGCGCTGGCGCGATGTCAGCGCGGCGATCCGTTCGCGCGCGCCCGACGATCGCTCCGCCCCGGCTGCGTTCGGGGTTTCCACCGCCATTTGCGAACCCAGAAAATAATCCAGTTCGCCATCCACGCCAAAAATCGGCGCGACCATCACCGCGTTGCGGAACGGCGTGCCGTCCTTGCGATAATTTAATATCTCGACCAGCACCGGCCGTCGTTCCCGCACACCAGACCGGATCGTCTCGCTCAACCAGGGTTCGGTATCCGGCCCGGACAGGAAGCGGCAATTGCGGCCGACGATTTCCTCCCGCGCGTAACCGGTCAGCGCGATGAAGGCTTCATTGCATTCGACAATCGGATTGTCGGGCAGGCGCGGATTGCTGATCACGGCGGCGATTGCGCTGTTGGCGATCATTTCGGTCAGGGACATGGCTACTCACAGACTGGCGGGCGATCGGCGGATGCGGTGCCCCTTTGGGCATGTTGCCCCAAATGCCCTGCCTGCCGCAAGCAGGCTGCATCAGGCCCCTGATGAACGAAAGGGAAAGGCCATGAATTTCATTCCCCGCGACCTTGGCGACTATGCCTTCGACGATGAAGGCCGCCCGCTCGTGCCGCAGGCGGTGCAGGACGCGGTGCGCACCCTCATCCGCTGGGCAGGCGATGATCCCGAACGCGAGGGGTTGCGCGATACGCCGGCGCGGGTCGGCCGGGCGTGGCGCGACTATTGCACCGGCTATGATGAGGATCCCGGCCGCCACCTGTCCCGCACATTCGAGGAAGTGGGCGGCTATGACGAGATCGTGCTGCTAAAGGATATTCCGTTCCAGTCGCATTGCGAACATCATATGGCGCCGATCACCGGCAAGGCATCGATCGCCTATCTGCCGCGCGACCGGGTGGTTGGCATATCGAAACTCGCCCGCGTCCTGCACGGCTTTGCCCGACGCTTGCAGGTGCAGGAACGGCTGACCGCAGAGGTGGCGCAGAGCATCCAGGATCACCTCCAGCCCCATGGCGTCGCCGTGGTGATAGAGGCGCAGCATGGCTGCATGACCGGCCGGGGCGTCCGCACGCCCGGCGTCGCCATGGTCACCAGCCGCCTGCTCGGCTGCTTCCTGGACGATCGCGCCAGCCGCCGCGAACTGCTCGCGCTCATGGGCTATTGAAACAGGGGCATGACAGGGTGACGCTGGCGATCATAGGCGCAGGCATGGCGGGACTGGCCTGCGCCGACCGGCTGGCGGAGGACGGCCTATCCGTCCGCCTGTTCGACAAGGGGCGCGGGCCGGGCGGGCGCATGTCGACCCGCCGGGTGGAAACCTCCGCTGGCACCGCCAGTTTCGACCATGGCGCCCAATATTTCACTGTGCGCGACCCGCTGTTCCGCGATCAGGTCGATGCCTGGGCCACAGCCGGGGTGGTAGTCCCCTGGCCGGAAGTGGGCGCGGACGCCTGGATCGGCAACCCGGCGATGAATGCGCCGATCCGGCATATGGCCGCGGCGCATCAGGTCGATTTCCAGCATCACGTCCATGGCCTGCAACGCGATGCCGCTGGCTGGTGGGTGCGGCTGGACACAGGCATGGAAGGGCCATTTGACGCCGCGATCGTCGCGCTGCCATCCGAACAGGCCGCTACGATATTGGGGCTGCACGATCTGGCGATGGCGCGGGTGGCGATGACGGCGCGTTCGCAACCTTGCTGGACCGCGATGATCGCCTTTGCGCAGCCGGTCGATCTGCCGGTCGATCATGTCAGCGGCGGCGGCATATTGTCCTGGGCGGCGCGCAACAGCGCCAAGCCAGGCCGCGACGGGCCGGAAGCCTGGGTCGTGCAGGCAAATGGCGCCTGGTCGGCGGCGCATCTGGAGGAAAGCCCGCACAGCATCGGTCCGCTGCTGCTCGATGCGCTGGCGCAGATGACCGGCGGCGCAGGGCTGCCATCCGTGGCGCACCTGACCGCGCATCGCTGGCGCTTTGCCATGTCGCGCGGCACCGACAATGGCGCGCTGTGGAACGAGGATATAAGGCTGGGTGCGTGCGGCGACTGGCTGCTGGGGCCGCGCGTCGAACTGGCCTGGCTGTCAGGCCGGATGCTCGGCGCGCGGGTTGCGCAGGATATGGCGCTGCCGCTCACCCCATCCGCCTGATGCCCTAATCCACGAAATTGCCCGATCGGGCGAACGTCTCTATCGGCTTGCGATCGCTGGGGATTTCGCGGGCTTGCAAGGCTTCGGGCAGGACCGACTTGTCGCCCATCCGCCCGATCGCCACTGCGGCTTCGATACGGAAACGATCCGGCACGGCCAGTTCGCTGCGCGCCGCGTCGAAATCCACGCCGCTCATCGCATGGCTGTGATAGCCCAGCCGCGTCGCCTGCAAGGCCAGCAATGCCCAGGCCGCGCCCGCATCAAAACTATGGCTGTGCGACGGTTTGACATTGTCCGATCCCGGCGCGGCGGTCAGCGTGTCGGACAGAACATAGACGAGCGCGCCTGCATGTTGCACCCAGCTCTGGTTGAACGGCAGCAGGACGCCGAGAAACCGGCTCCAGTCCGCGCTGTCGCGATGGGCATAGAGGAAGCGCCAGGGTTGATAGTTGAACGCCGACGGCGCCCAGCGGGCCGCATCGAACAGCGTGTCGAGGTCCGCCTGCGGGATCGGCGAACTGTCAAAGGCGCGTGGCGACCAGCGTTCCAGAAACAGCGGATCGACCGCGCGGGTCACGGTACGGGGACTGGTGGCCATGAAGGCTCCTTGCATGAATATGAAAGACCGGCGCAATATAGGATGGATATTGCGGTTGCGAAGGGGTCAGCGGATCGCTTCGCGCGCCTGTCCCGACCGGTCGCCCGGATCGCGCGACTGCATAAAAGCATCGGCGTCCCGTTCCAGCAGGATCACCGTAGGTTCACGCAACACCGCCTGCGCCAGTCGCGCCCGCAACCGGGCGAAACGCCCGTCCTGCCCCTGCCGTTCGATCATGCGTCCTCCCTGCCGACTCATGCAGCTTATCTATCGATCCTATAGACAAAAATCGCTCAAGCAATGCTGGGCAGCGGGACAGAAATGCTTTTGGGGGGGAAATGCGTGGCGGCCATGCGCTAAGCCCCGTGCAAATAGCATCGACGCGCACCTGTTTTCGGCGCTACAGCGATATTGTGACCCCGTCGCGCGCCCGATATCAGGCCGGAGGCGACCGACCGGGCCGATGCGGCACGATCCGGTCGATGCCTGCTTCACCCTGACACTGCCCCGGCCGCTCCGCCTGTCCGATCCCCCGTTGACGGAATCCACCCATGCCCCTTCGCCACTGCCTGCTCATCATCGACGACGAACCGCAGATCCGCCGCCTGATCCAGGCCGCACTGACCCGTGCCGATTATGAGACGGTGGAAGCCGCGACCGCGCGGGAGGGGATGGAAGCGTTGCGCAGGGTGCGTCCTGCCATCACCCTGCTGGATCTGGGCCTGCCCGATCGTGACGGGCTGGAACTGGTGCCTCTGATCAAGAAGGAGACGGACACCACGCTGATCATCCTGTCGGCGCGCGACGCCACGGACGAGAAGGTTGCGGCGCTCGATCTGGGTGCGGACGATTATCTGACCAAGCCGTTCGATACCGACGAACTGCTGGCGCGGGTGCGGGTAGCGCTGCGCAACCGGCTGGCCCGCGCGGGCGGCGCCGCGCAATTGCAGGCCGGCAATATCGTCATCGACCTGCTGGCCCATATCGTCACCCGCGACGGACAGGAAATCCATCTGACGCCCAAGGAATATGGGGTGCTGGCGCAGCTTGCCCGCTTTCCCGGCCGGGTGATCACCCACAAGCAGATCATGGACCAGGTCTGGCCCAACGAATATGCCCATCATGTCGAATATCTGCGCGTCCTGGTCCGCACCCTGCGCCAGAAGCTGGAGGCCGACCCGCAACGACCGCAGATCATCTGCAACGAACCGGGGATCGGCTATCGCCTGAAAATGACGGATATTGGGGCGTGACGGGAATCGGCGGCGATGATCGCCAGAATCGGGTCAGGCCGGTCTGGCAGGACCGGCCACCCGTCTCAATGGCGGGCAGGTCCCGCTCCCCAGGAGCGGGTGCCTGCGATAGCATCAGCGCTGGGCCAGCTGGACGCTCGACTTGCGGCTGATGGTCAGGCCATTGCGCGCCCATTCGGCCTTCGACTGGCACTGGGTCACGGGGACCAGCGAACCGGTCACGGTTTCACGGAAGCAATAGCGGTCGGTCTTGGCGTCATAGGTCACCTTGGCCTTGCCAAAGCTGCCATGCGATTGAGCAAAAGCAGGGGTGCTGGCGGCCGAAACGGCGAGGGTGGCGGCGACAATGGCGGCGGCGAAAGCGATGGTCTTCATGATGTTTGTCCTTCCCTGAACAATGATTGGCGATCCGTTCTGGATCATGCCAACACCATTGCAGGAGGCGTGCCAGTTTGGAGAAAGCCCGGAAAAACGCGGTTCCTGATGGGACTTTTCTAAAATTCGCCGGATATTTGACCAGCAGTTGGGAATGGTTCCGAATTATCTGCAAATATTTCGCGTGAAAATCAGAAATTGCCTCGATCGCCCATTGCAGGGCCAAAAATCACCGGCGCCTCCCCCTCGCGCCAAGGCGCAATGCGCAGCATGGCCGTGGCGAACAGGGCGCTTTGCAAATGGGTATCAAGCCAGCGGTGCAGATGGGGCAGCGCCTGCGCCGCAAACCAGGCCGGGTCGATCGCTGCAAACTGGCGAACGAAGGGGAAGATCGCCATGTCGGCCAGCCCGCGCGTCGCACCGCATAGCTGATCGCTGTCGCGCAACCGCGTGTCGAGCGCGTGCAACCAATCGAGCGCCGCAGCACGGTGGACCGCCGGATCGCTGCCATGGCGGTCGGGATATTTGGTGCGGTCCAGATGCTGTTTGAACGGACCGTCATTGCCCGCGATCAGCCCGGCATCGTCCCGCACCAGCCACCCCTCCGGGTCGGAACGGGCCAGCGCCCAGCGCATGATGTCGATACTCTGGTCGATCACCTGCCCGTCGGGCAGCAGCAATACCGGCACGGTCGCCTTGGGGGACGCCTGCCGCAGCGCGTCCGGCTTGTCGCGCAGCACCACTTCACGCAGCACCACCGCCTGTCCGCTCACCAGCAAAGCCAGCCGCGCACGGATAGCATAGGGGCAGCGGCGGAAGCTGTAGAGGATGGGCAAGGACGACATGGGAACATTGTCCATATCGTGCAACATCCCCGTTACAGCAATGGCTTGAAGGGGAAACTGGCGGAGAGGCAGCCCGTCGAAACTAACGCAATATATCGCAGTTTTCCATCGCTTTATGGAAGCATAACCGGTGCGATACCCCGCATTATACCCCCGTGTCATTTTGGGCCTGTGCGTTCCATCCCATTGGGTTTTCTATCCACGCGTTGATATCCGATTCGTACCACGCCACCAGACCATCGCTGATGCGATAGGACGCGGGGAACGTCCCCTTTGCGATCTTGCGATAGATCGTGGCGCTGGACAGGGTCGTGCGGCACTTCACCTCCGCAATGCGGAGCAGGTTGTCGCGGCGGCGATCGGGATTACTGGCCATGATCGTCCTCCCTTACGCAAGGCACGATGCCCTTCATGTCGCTGGCGCAGACCGCGCAGTCGCAGGTTCGCGCGAGCGCCCTGCCCCGCTTGATCCCGGCGAGCGAGGCGCGCACCTTATGACCGCGATCCCACTGGCCTGCGTCAATCTCGGCGCGGCAATTGCAGCGCTTGTGGCTGTCGGGGTTTAGTGTTGCTTTCACGATCTCGCGGGCTTGGATGATGTCGGGATCGGTCATTGCGTCGGCTCGCTTCGCTGGAAAGGCACGACATTGGCATCGATCATGTCGAAAACCGGAATGCCCAACTGCTTCGCCCATTTTTCGGCAGCAGCCCTGATGTCGTGGGCGGTTCCTGCCAGTTTTACATCGCGCGGAATATCCTGTGTGCCATCGGGTTTGATGACGCTGGCGACGAATATCGGCTGCCCTTGAACGCTGCCCGCCGCGATCTGGACATGGCCCTCCGCCTTGCA
Source organism: Sphingobium indicum BiD32 (assembly GCF_000382885.1). Classification (GTDB taxonomy): domain Bacteria; phylum Pseudomonadota; class Alphaproteobacteria; order Sphingomonadales; family Sphingomonadaceae; genus Sphingobium; species Sphingobium japonicum_C. Next base: position 8,154 of record NZ_CAVK010000007.1, on the reverse strand, counting down.
CCATCCTGACGGCGCTGGCTGGGGATCGGGAAGCGGCACCCACATCGTCGGGTCAATGCCATTGAAGCCCTCATCGTGCCATCCGTCGTCGCAGCGGGTCGCTGGCACCCATTGACACGGCGAATTGTAGGCCGGATCATAGGCCAATATCCATCGGTCGTCGTCCGGCGCTTTGTCGATTGGCTTAGGAACGCCAATATCGCGCAGGGCACGGCTGGCCTCGGAGATCATATTCGCACATCGGCTGAGCATCTGGCGGTCGTCACGCGCTTCATCCTCCGGTGACATGATGTCGAGCCAGCAGGCATCAAGGCGGGCGGTGAGGTCGAGAATGTCTGTCATTGCTTCGTAGCCCCTATCCCGACGGCCTGGACGACATCGGCGCGCGTCATGGCGTGGATGCCGTCAAGGGCGCTCAGGACCGTTTCCTTGGGCATATGGGCCACCGCCATGATGGCAGCGGCCTTCCACAGCGCGCAGGCTCCTTCTATCGGCGCGAACGTGCGATCGTTTGCTTCCGTCGCCAAATGGACCGCCACCGCCTCCGTCTCGTCTTCCGTCATTTCGGCCTTTGGTTTCAATTCGCCCTTGGCGATAGTCGCCTTCATCTGGTCATGCTGACGTCTAAGCACTTCAGAGCGAAAGCCCTGGATGATGATGTGGACATAGATCACGGGCAGAGTGACATATGGTGCGAGATCGTCAGGGGCTCGCGCGCTATCTGTCTGCATGATGTCGGCGATCGGCGGCAAAAGGGTTTCAACATAAGCTGCCACGTCAAAGGCATTCATGGTCCGGTGATCAGTCATCGCGACCTCCAGAAACCCCAACGATGCCCAGCCGCTTCCGCGCGCGCTTGGATTGTTCCAGCTGAAACTTTGCTGCATCCACCCGCGCAATCTCTCCCCTGATACGCATCGCGCGCTCAACTGCCTCGATTTCAAGGTCGCTCAGGTCGCTGAATTGTTTGAAGTCGGGGTGTTCGTAAAACGGCGGCTGCGGCGGGATCGTCTCCATCCAGTCGGCCATAGCGCGCACGCGGTCGATACGAATATCAGTCAATGTCGTTCTCCAAAAGGCATGGATAATCCGGGTGGCCCGTCAGGCAGGACAGGCAGTCGCAGGCTGATGTTGGTTCGCTTTGTGTAACGTCACAGCCGGTTTCATGAGCGACAAGCGAGCTTGTGTATGATCCACGATCGTCAAGCATCGACGGCCCCGCGATGATTATGATGAATGACAGGGCACCCGTGTTCGCTCGCCAGATCGCGCGCATATGCGGACGCATCGGCTGCTTGATCGAATGTCCGCTGGCTCGCGATCACGCGGTGCTGGAACATCACGACCATGGTGATGTAGCCAAATTCGTGGACATCGACCCGGTAGCCGATTGCAGGCAACGCAGCCGGGCGGAATGGCAAAACCGTGGCGTTAGTCACCCTTCACCTCCGGCTCTTCGTCATAGGCCATCAGCAGCACATGGCGTAGAGCCAGCGCCCTGTCCCCGCCGCCGCCCTTAGTTTCGTTCAGGAAACTCGCCCATTCGCGCTGGTCGCGCTTAAGCAGGGCGTGAAACATGCGGTCGGGATCGAAGTCGGCGGGCGGATTGATTGCCAGCTTGGTCAGCGCCGTGAACATGCTCGACCCAGCGTTCAGGACTTCATCGGGCCATGCCTCATGCATGATGTGCAGAGCATCGGCGCAGACCTTCGCGCCATGCTTGCGCAACACCTTGGCGATGGCGCTGGTGAATGCGACTTCCCCCGGCACCCAGCTTTGCGATCCCGTCTTGCGCGAAACGGTGAATCCTGCCCCTTTGATGATATCGGCTATCTCGATCGCCTCGCTGTCACCGCTGGCGATGGCCGCGTGGAAGTCGTCCAGCCGGTTCATCGGCTTGCGCGCCCGGTTCATGGCGACGAACATGGCCGCCTCATCCGCGACGCTGCCATAGACACCAACGCAACATGGCAGGAACGGGATATCGCCGCGCAGCATCGCCGCTGCCAGCCGATGCTGGCCGTCGATGACCCAGAGCGAGCCGTCGTCACGCTTGGACACGACCAGCGGCAGGCACATGCGCCAATCCCATCCAGCCGCGATCTTCTTGATGAGCGCCTGGCTTGCTCCGTTTTCGGTCGAGCGCTGGTAGCTGTCGTCAAGGTTCAGTTCGGACGGGTGCCGGTTCTCCACAGATGGCGGATTGCCCTTGGCGGCAGGCCATTTCCGGGGGGATGATTGGGATTTGGCGACCCGTCCTACAGAAGCGGCAGTTTTCTTCGGACTTGGGGCCGATTCGCTCGCTAGTTTCGCCGCAGATTGCGGAACAACTCGAGCGATGACTTTGGGGTCCGGTGCGAACCGATCCTCCATCTCCTGCAACGTGCGCTGCACTTCGCTGGGCTGGCAGGCATAGATGTTGCCCTTATACTCGAAGATGACATTGCCCGGATGAACGCGAGCCTGCCCCATTTCCGAATGGATCAGGAATGTTCCGTTGGGTTGCACCGCGTCGGCCTTCTTCGCCGCGACCCATTCGGGCATGGCGCTGGAAGGCTGATAGACCCATATGTGGCTGGGCGGCGTCGTGGTGGGATAAGAAGCGCCCCTCATAGAACCTCCTCAAAAATGCGGTCGAACGCTGCCAGTGCGGCGGGATCGGGAATGAGGTCGGCCAGCGTCGCGTCGCTATCTGCGAACATCTTGGCGTTCAGGCTGAGGTGGCCCCATTTCGATGCAAAGCTGTCGCGGGCGACGCGGGCAAAACGCTCGACATTCTCGCGCAGGTCCGCTTCGCTGATCGTGCCGTCCAGCAGGGCAATGTAGGCCTCGCTGGTGACGTCGTCGTGCAGATGCTGGTCCAGCCATCGCGGGACATAGGATGCGATGCGCCGATAGAGATGGTCACGGATTGGCCGACTTACGCTCGGCGCAGTCTCCATCCGCCGCGCGCGCTCCATCGCCTTGCGGCGGTCGCGCTGGGCCGGGGTGAGGTGGCGCTGGTATTGGCGCACAGCCGAACTGTCTATGCCGAACCTGGTGCCGATCTCCATATAGGTCTCGCCCGTCATAATCGCGGCGATCACCGACGCGCGACGTGCTAGCATTTCAGGGGTGTCCGCCTTCCCTCCGACGCCAGCAGTCCGCCCACAGATGCGGGGGTGAAAGCGCGGCTGGCCGCATTGGCACAATGGCAATGTGCCGGTTGCCTGCATGATCGCGATGAACGGCTTCGCGGCTCTACTTACGGCCTGATTGCCCAAGTCCATGGCCACCGCGATCTGGCGCAGGCTGAGCGATACCGGCAACAGGTCGATGATGATCTGGCGCTGCGCGTCGGTGATCTTGTCACGCATGATCGCGCCTCCCCGTTTGAGCCGGGCGACTGGGGGGATTGTCGCCCGGCTCGTCCGGTCGCCGTTGGGAGGGGGCAGCGGCCGGAATTGAGTCAGCCTCGGCTTTCGCGCGAAGCACTTCCTGAAAAACGATCATGACACTGCCGGGGCGCTCGGCGGCCTGCGTCTGCGCCACCGTGACAGCCTCGTCCAGCGTCGGGTAGCGGGTGCGCGGCAACGTGCTGCCGGGGCGCATTGTGCGGCCCTTGCGCGCCACCATGAAGGCGGGGATATTGGGCGTTGTGAGGCGGACGTTCGTCATTGCCGTGGCTCTGCGCTGGCGCGAGCATCGAGCGACGCTTTCAGGATATTCTGTGCTTCCAATACGAGCGAAACACCCGCTTGATGGTGACCGCGCCACGCCCGGTCCTCCGGCATCCGCTCGATCATCCCGCCAGCATCAACCGCCAGGAGCATGGCGTGAGCGCGACGGACGGCGTCCTCCAATTCGCACACCGCCTGCAAATGCCTGCTGTTCCGCACACTCGCATCGGCATCGGGCGATGCGTCAGTCGTTAGGAAAGCCTGGAACGCCCGATGTGTTGCGACTGCGGCGTTGAAGCGTTCGGAGGCAGTTGCCTTCGGGTCGGCGCAAACGATAGTATGGGCAGCGTTGGCATCGACATAGCGGTCATAGGCGGTCTGGAGCGCACTGTCGGCGCGGGCAATGGCGTCGGTCTCTGGCATGGCGGTATCCTTCATGCTGCGATCGGGAATAGGTTACGGACGCGGCTGGGCAACGGGTGCGGCTCGCCATCGCCGGGGCCATCGTCATCCGGACCGTCAACGTCCGGGTCCGGGTCGCGCTGCGGCTGGTCGAAGTCGGCGCAAGAACGGCTGAAATGGACGATGGGCTGGAAGGCGACCCACTGGCCGTCCATCTCGAACATGCTGGCCGGGGCCATCTCGCAGGCACCAACGTCGGACGAGATATCCTCCAGCGCGGGCTGCCGCATGTCGGAGGGGACGCCCTGTCGCCAGTGACGGCAATTCCGGCATATGGCGTAGCGCTTCAGCATGGCAAGCGACCCTCCCATTCGCCGCAGCGGTGATCCTGATGGATGGCCGGGAAGGCGAACATGCCCTCATCGCCGTTTTCGCCTGGCAGCCAGACAGGCGGATTACGGCGGCACAGCCCGACGTCATCCGTTCGCACCAAGTCGCTGGGCGGGCGGTCGGAGCCGTTGACCCCGCCTGCAAGGAAGTGGATGCATTTGGAGCAGCGGCTCATCGAGCGTCCCCTTTAATACCGGCGATGAGGCTGGATGCGAGAAGCGACACGTCGTCCCCCACTGCGAAATGAACGCGGTGCACGGTGTCTTGAACTGCCTGCCGCTGTTCAGACGGAAGCGATTTGAGCAGAGCGAGCAGAATCAACAGTTCGGGCGATCGGCGGGCCTGCGAAAGCATCGCCTCCGCGTCCCGTGCGCGCGGCAGCTTATATTCGCCGGGCCATGGATTTTCGGCCTTGAACTGACGAACGGCGCGAATGCTGCGCTGCTGCACCTTTCGCGGGGCGGCGGTGGGCAGGCGAATGACGGTGCCGTTCATTCCGCCCTCCAATTGAGGTTCCGGAGTATGATCGCGACTTCCGAATCGTCGGGATCGGTGTCGATCTGGAGCAGGCGCTTTGCTTCGGCACACAGGCCCTCGTGGAAGCCGTTCATGTCGCGGTCGTTGTCGAAGCAAATGAGATATTTGATCGTGAACTCTTGCAGCGACGGCGCAGGGATATCGAGCAAGAGATGTTCGGCATTGCACCTGACGTCCTGTAGCTGCTCCATTGCAGCTTCAACGGCTTTCGAGTTTCCCGGCCCGCCTGCTTTTTCGCGTTCATAACCGGGGGTCCAGATGCGGCGGTCATAGTCCTGCTCTGCGAGCAAAGCGGCGCGATACGCCCGCAAGGCCGCGTCCCAGTCCTTCGGAAGCCGTTCATACAGGTCGGCAAGCAATACTTCGGCGTTCAAGAGGGCATCCCGCTGCGCGGAACTTACGGCCAAGACCAGCTGATCGCCGTCCAGCCCGCGATGTTCGTAGTGGAGCCGGATGATCGCTTTTGCGATAACGTCCGAAAGCGACAACGCCTTGAACGTCGAGATCGCGGCGAACGGCGCATCTTCGCTGTCGTCCGTTCCATCACGAACGGATTCGCCATAGGCTTTGATGAGTTGCAGCAGATTGTAGCTGGTGCCGTAAGGCATCGGCGGCAACTCATAAACGATATCGGAAATCTCAGGGTTTGGCCAAGGTTTGAACTGGAAAGCCATGGTCACGCCTCCTTTGAACGGCGCGCGCGATCTTCCTCGCGCACATGCTTGTAAGCGGCCAGCAGCGTGGACACGCCGGACAGCGCGTCATGGAAAAGCTCACCAGACAGTTCTCTGAAGCAAGACTCCCTGCCGTCGGCCATTTCGCCCTTCATTTGGGCGATGGACAAGAGCCGGTCGGCTTCCTGATCGACCTGAAATGCACTGGCGAGCAACGCAAGGATGGCATGTGCCTGATCCAGCGCCTGGTCGGCGTCCACGATTGGACTGGTGCAAGAAAGAGTGGTCTCCAGAAGCGACGGAAATTTCGCGGCGTCGACCATCTCAGCGACCCTCCGCATCGGCGCGGCGCATGTCGGACAAGATGACATCCTGCCGGATGGAACGCGCCAGTTCCGGGTGGATTTCCCCGATGCCATCAATGACCGCCGGTCTATTTCGGGCAATCACTGCAGCTATCGCGGTCAGTGCTGCCTTTATGCCTTCGCAGAGCTTTTCCGTGTGCGTGTCGCCTGGCGCGACAGTGTCGGGAAGTTGGTCGCCCAACATCGAGGCGAAGCCTGCCAAAATCAGTAGATCCCGGTCGTCATCTTCAGGAAGGGCGTGGAGCAGCGCAAACTGCGTGTCGCACAACGCTTCGAATGTTCGATCATGCGCGATGCGGAAAGCGGGATGCTTGCGGCGGGAAGCCTGTCGATCGGCGCTGGTAAAAAGGTTTTCGTTGGCATTGAGATGCATCGCTAAAGCTACAAGGGTCGAAACCTTGTCTTCAGGGCGCAATTCTTCGTTGCACGGAGCGGTATCGCTCCGCGCCTTGGAGGCGTCGGCCATTTAGGAAACTCCTGTCTAAACGACAGGGTTGGCCCATGCGGACGCCCTGCCTGCAACACCGTCTTCGGCCCGTGGGCGATCAGGTGATGAGGCATGGTTACGCTCGTTAACCTTATGTGTCAAACGTAATTTACGTTTTACACGTCATATCCCGAAAAGCTCCGATAGCGGGATTACGCGGTGGATGCTTGCCACGCGCTCCATAGGCACTCTAAATCTGATAGCAGGGTGATACTGCTCAAGCTCCAGATATGACCCGGTTCGTTTGACAAGGGTCTTGATGAGGCCAGCCGTTATTTCTTGCCCATCGTCCATCGGGCGAAGCAATTGAACGATCACATCGTCACCAATAGAAGGAGGCCGCTTGGAATCTACGAATAATGGATCGCCCGCCCTATAGCGAGGTTCCATGGACGATCCTGACACATACAGCGCATATACTTTAAGGTCTGACGCTATACCAAAGGGCCTGCGGGCATAGGTTATCGTTTCGCCCATCTCAAAGACGGTCTGCTCTACGCCTGGTGAAGTGCCGTCTTCTGAAAAATCAAGGTCTGCGGCAAGAACGGTCCCATAAACAGGGACACGTTGCTCTGTTATATTTTTTTGCGGAGCGGATCGCTCATCCGATTTTTGCCCGGGCGGCGGCGGCACGCGGAACTCAATCTCGACGTCCTTTCCCCCTCGCGTGCCAGGCGCTCGGCGACCAGGGTCCCTAAATCGACTTGGCCATGCTCGCGGTCGCGCCAGTTCAAAAATGTCCTCTTGCTCAATCGGGGGTTCACCTTTCCCGACGAGAGCAATTGCGAGCCGCTCGGCGATAGCACCGTTGAGCGGTTGCGCATCATAATCCGGACTGAACATCATTTGGACGCTTGATGGGCCTTTATAGCCTGCAAGCTTCGCGACCTCGGCAAGAGATATTCCTGCTCGTTCGCGAAGGTCAGATAGGGCTTGGCCGGTAGTTTTCGTTTCCATACGCGATCCATAACGCAGTTGCGTTACGTTTTCCACGTTGCCAATCTTACGTCCAGAGCGTAAACCATGTTTATGTCAATCAGACCTGTCTTATCCCGCCTCGGCGGCCTCTCCGCTGTAGCGCGAGAGCTGAAACACAAAAATGCCAGCACCGTTCAAGGATGGTGGGACCGAGATGTTATTCCAGCACGCCGTCAGCGTGAAGTTCTCGATCTTGGACTTCGGCTCGGCAAGCCAATCGACCCTGTCGAATTGATACCGTCACCGACCGAGGCTGAATAACCGCCATGCCGGGGGCCAAACAATCACGCCGCCAGCGATCGGCCGCAGAGGCCGATGCATTCCAGCGCGCCGTCAGTGACGCGCGCGACCGGCACAACCTGTCCGATATCGTGGCGCGTCATACGGCCCTGCGCAAACGGGGCGGGCGCGAGCTGGTTGGCCTTTGTCCGTTCCATGACGAACGGACACCCAGCTTCGAGGTCAATGACGCCAAAGGCACCTATTACTGTCACGGGTGCGGGGCCGGGGGTGACGCGATCACGCTTCTCATGAAGAAAGACGGAATGCCGTTTGCTGATGCTGTCGAATGGCTGTTGGGCGACAGCCTACCCGTGGTGCCTCCCGAAGAGCGGACGCGCCGCAAGGAAGCGGACGCGCGCGAGACGGCGGAACGCATCGCT
>NZ_CAVK010000008.1 GCF_000382885.1 Sphingobium indicum BiD32 | reverse complement strand
ACGGAAATCCTGACAGTCCCCGGCTGTTTGAGAAGTTCGGTGCACATCAACCGCTCAACCGCCAGCGTGATCGCTATGCCCGGGAAGGCGTGGACCTGAGTCTTTCCACTCTGGCCGATCAGGTCGGCACCTGCACCGCCGCGCTGATGCCGCTCTATCTGCTGATCGAAGCCCACGTCCTTGCCGCCGAGCGACTGCATGGCGACGATACGACGGTGCCAGTGCTGGCCAAGACCAAGACCGATACGGGCCGGATCTGGACCTATGTCCGGGATGATCGACATTGAGCGCGCCATCAACGGCAGACCGGCACAGGAGCGCCTCGCCCTTCGGCAGGAACTCAGCGCACCGCTGGTTGCCGATCTGGAAGAATGGATGCGGGAGAACCGGTCAAAGCTATCGAAGAACAGCGATGTGGCTGAAGCCATGGATTACATGCTCAAGGCATGGCCCGCTTTCGCCGCGTTCCTCGATGACGGCCGCATCTGCCTCTCGAACAACGCAGCGGAACGGGCATTGAGGGGTATAGCCCTGGGCAGAAAATCGTGGCTCTTCGCCGGTTCAGACCGCGGAGGTCAGCGTACGGCCTTCATGCTCAGCCTCATCGGTACGGCGAAGCTCAACGATATTGATCCGCAGGCCTGGCTCGCCGATGTTCTCGCGCGCATCGCCGACATCCCACAGCACCGTCTCCACGAACTGCTCCCCTGGAAATGGCGCACCGCAGAAGATCAACGCGAAGCAGCCTGATCCGTGGCCTTCACCGAATGCCTGTCCGTCGTCAGAACATTTGGCGCAACTCGCGGCGTAAATTAGCGGAGTGCGGACCTCGTCTGGGGGTGGATGTTAGGCGGCGAGCTTGCGGTGTTGCAAGCGCCGATGCTCGATGGTCTGTCGTTTGATCCTTTCACGCTGTTGGATGATGGCGGGCGCCCTGCCGAAGTAGGCGTCGGCGGGCGTCACGTTTTTCAGGCTCTCGTGGTAACGCTGGTGGTTGTAGTGCTCGACGAAGGCCTCGATCTGGGCCTCGAGGTCGCCGGGCAGGAAGTAGTTTTCCAGCAGGATGCGGTTTTTCAGGGTCTGGTGCCAGCGCTCGATCTTGCCCTGGGTCTGGGGGTGTAGCGGGGCGCCGCGCACATGACTCATCTTCTGAGCTTCGATGTATTCAGCCAGTTCGCCGGCGATGTAGCTGGGGCCGTTATCGCTGAGCAGCCTGGGCTTGTGCAGCACGGTGGCGCTGTCGCAGCCCGAGGCCTTGAGGGCGAGGTCCAGCGTGTCGGTCACGTCCTCGGCCCGCATGTTGGTGCACAGTTTCCAGGCGATAATGTAGCGCGAGAAGTCGTCGAGCACGGTCGACAGGTACATCCAGCCCCATCCGATGATCTTGAAGTAGGTAAAATCGGTCTGCCACATCTCGTTCGGCCGGGTGGTCTTGGTGTGGAACTGATCGGCGGCCTTGATCACGACATAGGCAGGGCTGGTGATCAGATCATGGGCCTTCAACAGGCGGTAAACCGTGGCTTCGGACACAAAGTAGCGCTTCTCGTCGGTGAAGCGCACCGCCAGTTCGCGGGGGCTAAGGTCGGTCTCTTCCAGCGCCATTTCAACGATCTGGTCCTGGATGTCGTCGCCGATGCGGTTCCACACCCGGCTCGGCGCCGATGGCCGATCCTCCAGCGCCTCCGGCCCGCCCTCGAGATAGCGGTCATACCAGCGGTAGAACGTCCGACGGGCGATACCGAGCTGGTCCAGCGTCCGCTTGGCGGGTAGGTGCGACTGCTCGACGATCCGGATGATCTCGAGTTTTTCGGATGCGGGATACCTCATTCGTCGTCGCCCCCATCCGCGATCATGCTTTTTTTCAGTAGACGGTTTTCGAGTGTCAGGTCGGCAACGCATTCCTTCAGGGCACGAGCCTCGCGGCGCAGATCCTGCACCTCGCCAGTGGTCGCGGCACGGGCGGTATCACCAGCCAGGCGGCGCTTGCCCGCTTCCATGAACTCTTTCGACCAGGTGTAATACAGGCTCTGCGCGATGCCTTCTTTGCGGCACAGCTCGGCAATGCTGTCCTCGCCGCGCAGCCCGTCGAGCACGATGCGGATCTTGTCTTCAGCCGAGAAGTGGCGACGGGTCTGGCGCCGAATATCCTTCACAACTCGCTCAGCAGGGGCCTTTGTCGGCGATTTTTTTAAGGAGGGTTGGGCCTTCATCTTCGTTCCTTCGTCACTACGACGAAGCCCCAACCCTCCTTAAATCACAACCTCAAATCTGTGCCATTGGTGCTGACGGCGGACAGCCTACGGTGCTGAGGCAATCATGACAAAATCAGGGTTGCTTCGGTCGGATAATGGCGATTGTAACAAGGGGATCCTCCGGATCCCCGCGTTTCCCGCTTACGCTGCATAGTAGGCGCCGATCCGGCTGACTTCAGCCACCGCCTAAGACTTCATTATATAGTCCGTGCCGTCTTCATTCAACGGCACGGACCAGAACACAAAATGCAGACGTAGTAAATTCGCCGTGATCCACAGCGGTCGAGAACCGCTCCATTCAAGAAAATCGAGTCGTACGGGAAGTGCTCAGTCAGAACTCGAGGACAAGCCGGCCGCGCAATCCGCCCCGATCAAGCCGTCGGTGAGCGTCACTCGCAGCCTCCTTTGGATAAGTGGCCACGACCCGGATGGTTAACTTGCCCTCCTCGGCCAAACGACGAAGCTCGTCCAGTTTCTCCCTATCCTCGGAATGGAGCTTCGAGCGAACCGGAGCTAGCTTGACTTCGCGTTCAGCTTCGCCGCTGTGCATACGCAAGGTTATAACGGTTCCGCCGTCCCGAACGGCTGGCGCGAGACGCTCGTTGAACAACGCGCCATCGATCGCTCCATCAACGCCATCAGGAAAATGCTCACGCACACGATCTGTGAGATCATCACCGCGGCGCAACACCAGATCTGCGCCAAAACCGGCAACGGCAGGTTCATCCGCTTCCGACGCGTCGGCGATTACCACCAACCCATCTTCCTTTGCGAGTTGCACGACATAGCCGCCGAATGTTCCTGCAGCACCCGTCACGAGGACCGTGCTTCCGGGCGTCAGAGCGAGCGTATCGAGCGCCACTCGAGCAGTCATCGCATTCATCAAAATGGTACATGCCTCGACATGGCTGAACCCACGCGGCGCCTTCACGACCGAGTTGGCTGGAACCGCCAGCATTTCGGAATAAGCGCCATAGGAGCCGTTAGGCGCTATGAAGGCCATTACGTGATCTCCGATCTTCAGGTCCGTCTCCACACCCTCGCCGATCCCGATGAGCACACCGGCCGCATCCATTCCGGGTACATAAGGCGGAGGAGCCGTTCGCCCAAACATCTTTACGTGGGTTCCACTGCGGATCAGCGCATCGGTAGGGTTGACCGCCGCAGCATGTATACGGAGCAACAACTGACCTGGACCCGCGACAGGGTCGGGCAGGTCCAGAATTTCGAGAACGTCGGGACCGCCAAAATCGATCAAGCCAACAGCTTTCAAGTGCTCTTCTCCTCTAGTATTTGCGCTGGACTATGTCCCAGACGCATCTTTCCGCCAAAGGCTGGAGAAGCGATCGCATCTCCGGTGAAGTACTAGGTTCCAGCCATCAAGTATGAAGAGCAGCGGTCCCCGTCTCCGGCATTCCCACCTAGCTCCGCTGACGCCGCAACCTCAGTTTGCTAGCAAAAAGCCTGCGCACAATTGCGCGTCATGAGCCTTCATTCCACCTATCGGAAGAGAGGAATGGGCTGAGAGGATGACGCAGCGGACGTAATGCCTGCCCCGCCGTTCTATGTAATTCAAGCCGTTCGCGATCATGAAAGATTTGCGGACTTCCGGAGGTCTTAATATCCGCTTGGATGTTCCGATTTCCCGCATAGCTTCTGAGAACGGAGGAGGCAGCCGGGCATTCAAAGCATTTATGCCGAACTTAAGATAGGTGGCCGGACAACAGCGCCTCTGCCATTGGGGTGCGTGCATATACCCCTCGCGAATCGGCGCCCTGATCTGCCTCACTTACTCCTTGATCGATGGACGAATGCAACCAGTTGTCCGGTGGTCCGGGCAAAAATGCGCAAACTAGGGACTGGAACTACTGGAATGACGCAGCCACTGACCCGATCTGATGAGTGGCGTCGCTATTGGCCGTTGGTGTTCGCCGCTTTTCTCGGACTCTCTTTCACTTCGGTCGCATCTATTTCGTCTGGTGTTTTCATTGGACCAATAGATCAGGAGTTCAATTGGATCCGAACGGAAATTTCCGCCGGGTTCACGCTCGCCAGTCTGATAACCATTCCTCTGTCGCCGGTGGTCGGCGCAATGCTCGATCGGTTCGGTGTTCGGCGAATCGTCCTTCCGGGCATCCTGCTGACGACCTTGGCCTTTGCCGCGCTCAGCTTTGCCGATGGCTCATTCAGCCAGTGGATGGTGCTGTGGTTCATCTACGGGCTTGCTGCCCTTTTAATCCAACCGACCTTATGGGCTGCGGCCATTTCAAGCACATTCAACGCGGGACGGAGTCTAGCGCTGAGTCTTGCTCTCAGTGGCATGTCTATGGCCCTGATCGTCGTCCCGCCACTGACCGAATGGCTGATCACCAGTTTTGGCTGGCGGAGCGCCTACATCTGGCTTGCTGCGGTATTCGGTACCCCGGCACTCCTGATGTCATTCCTCTTTCTCTACAGCGCCAAGGATCGACAGCGCCTCATGCGCACAAGCCAATCTGGCGTGGACCAGCGAGGACAGACGTCCGCAATAGTCGAACCAGCGCAGGAAGGTCTTTCCGTCGCGGAGGCCATCCGCAGCCTGGCACTCTACAGGATCGCGGGCGCGGCTCTTATCACCCTGCTGTTCGGCGCGGCCTTCCTGGTCCACCAGTTTCCGATCCTCACTGAATCCGGTGTCAGCCGTCATAACGCCGCGCTGCTCGCGAGCCTCGCCGGGGCTGGCTCTATAGCGGGAAAGCTCGTGACAGGTTGGCTGATGGACCGTTTCGACGGAGGCCTGATCGGCTGCGTCACCAACTCCGTCATGGCCATAGGCATGCTGCTCCTGCTCGAGCCCTTTCGCACACCCGTCACGATCGTTCTCGCGATGCTGATCATTGGCTATTCCAGTGGAGCGAAGCTTCAAATCTGCGCATTCCTCACTAGCGTCTACGGGGGCATGCGCAACTATGGAAAGATATTCGGGGTCATGGTAAGCATCATGGCAGGTGCTGGAGGACTCGGTCCACTTGTAGGCGGAGTAATCTACGATCTGGCGGGCGGATACAACGCGCTCATCATCGCGGGAATTCCAAGCAGTTTGATTGCAGGACTGTTACTCTTCAGGCTCGGACGCTATCCGCACTGGAACCGGCCGCTCGAGACTAGAGGCTGCGTTTGAAGTCGACCTTTCGTGTCAAGTAGTTTACCTGATACTTTCCATCACATTGATCTCTGGGAGACGTAGCAAATTTGGTTCGGCGCCAAAGAGGGACAAGTCCGATGTGCTCAATACCAATGCTTTGTTGGTCTCGCTGCTGGAAAAATTGAGCCCTCAAAGTCCAATACGCTCGAGAACGCCCCATGTTGGTTCAATAGAACCGTTGATCAAACTCCCATTTCGGAAGCTCTACCGCATACCGAACGGACTGGGCTGGGGATTGGTCTCAAACCCGTCTTTCGATGGGTTATGTCCTCACTCAATCAGGATATGCAACATGTCGCGCGCCAAAGATGGCGGTTGTGCAGATTGCCCCACCTAAATCTCCTCTCAATCACAGACAGACATGACACGAATGATTTGTCCGATGCAGCCACGCCGCGCGAGAGCCCATGGCATGAGAAGAATGCGAACATGACGGACCAGTTGACCTATCCTCCCATCGAACTGCCCGTGATCGGCGAAGGCGTCGCAATCGGCATTGCCGAAGGCGTCTATTGGCTACGCATGCCGATGGGCGGCAGCCTTGAGGCGATCAACGTGTGGGCGTTGGCCGACGGCGATAGCTGGACGATCGTCGACACGGGCTTGCGAAGCACGGAATCGGCGGCCGCCTGGCGCAAGGCCTTCTCATCTACTCTGAAAGGACGGCCGGTCAGGCGCATTATCGTCACACATCTTCATCCTGATCATAGCGGCATGGCAGGGTGGCTCGCACGGAAGCAGTCCGCCCATCTCTGGATGACACGGCTGGAATATCTTACCCTCCGGGTCCTCACCAACGACACGGGACAAGAAGCGCCTCACGAGGCGATCAATTTCTATAAGAAGGTGGGTTGGGACGACGATGCGCTCGACCATTATCGAGCGCGATTCGGTGATTTCGGCAAGATGCTATATCCACCGCCCAACAGCTTCCATGCATTAGAGCACGGCCAGCGGCTGACGATCGGGGACCGCGAATGGGTGGTTGTCGTAGGCAAGGGGCATTCGCCCGAGCATGCCATGCTCCATTGTCCCGAAGCGCGATTATTAATCTCCGGCGACCAAGTGTTGCCCACAATCTCCTCCAACGTGTCGGTCCAGCCTCTGGAACCTGATGCCGACCCCCTGACCGACTGGCTTGTGTCCCTAGACGCCATCCGTCGCGATCTGCCAGATGACGTTCTCGTCCTCCCTGCACACGGTCAACCGTTCCATGGGCTACACACGCGCATCGGCAGTTTACTGGAGGGGCATGAGCGCCGCCTCGAGCGACTTCTAACACTGCTCGAAACGCCCCAGCGGGCGATCGACGTCTTTCCGGCCCTATTCAAGCGCCAAATCGACAGACCGCTACTAAGCCTCGCCACGGGCGAGAGTCTCGCACATCTAGCCTGTCTTCGCAGCCGGGGGCTGGCGATGGACGAAGTGGATGATGCCGGAACCTGCTGGTGGCGGGCGTCCGACACCACCCCGACCGTGCAAGCCTAGCCACTCTGTTCCGCCTCGCACCCAAGCCGACATATCACCCGAAAGAACTTGCCGCGGTATGCAAGGTTGACTGATATGCAGACCATGCAGTTGAGTGCCATGACCATCGATGCCCGCCTGCTGTGGCAGGGAGAACCTCCTTGGGCCGGCCCCCTCCTTTTCATCGACCTTGAATCAAGCGAAGACACCCCAGAGACAGTGCTCCTCCCACCCTGCCCAACTATTGGTCTGGGCGATGCCAGCCATCCACTTGCGGCGCAACTGGATGGCGTAATCGAGCCGCCAATGACAGCGGAGGGATTGGCCCGTCAGGTGCTGGCGAATCCGCACGCGGCGGCGGTCATAGTCCAGCTGCTGCGTGTCTTGCCCCTGCTTCCCATGGCCGAAGGCCTGACGGTAGAGTCGCTGGCCTATGGGCTGTTGCAGGGCAGCCGTGAGCATCAAACCTGGCTCGCCGGCCGCATACCATCGTCGCATCCGCAGCGCAGCGCTGGCAAAATTCTCGTCTCGCGCGAAGGTGATCGGATCATTGCGACGCTCGATCATCCCGACAGCGGCAACGCCATCGACCGCCACATGCGCGACCAGCTCCACGAGGCGCTCACGCTCGCGGCACTCGATCCTGATATTCGCCAGGTCTCAATACGAGCGACAGGGCGAACGTTCAGTCTCGGTGCAGAACTTGGCGAGTTCGGCACCACGATCGATCCGGCTACCGCCCACTCGATCCGCAGTTGCACACTACCGGCACGCGCAGCCGTTCGCTGCTCGAAAAAGTTGGAGGTGCATGTCCAGGGTGGCTGCGTCGGCTCGGGACTAGAACTTGCGGCATTTGCGCAGCGCATCACGGCAACAAGGGACGCCTGGTTCCACCTGCCGGAACTCTCCATGGGTATACTTCCGGGGGCCGGAGGCTGCGTTTCACTCACGCGGAGAGTTGGGCGACAGCGTGCCGCCCAGATGATCCTTTCCGGCAAGCGCCTCAACGCCCGCCAAGCACTGGACTGGGGGTTGATCGATGCGCTCGTAGACGAGCCGCCCGCCAATGAACGTGGCGCGGACATCGTCTGAGGACAGGCGCCGCCGAGCCTCTCGCCAGGGCCGGTCCAGCAGGCAAAGATCGGCGAGTTCGTCGACACCAGTGCGCTGCTGGCGGGCCAGATCGAAGGGTGCGGCGAGATAGAGCCCCAATGCTTCCTCCGGTGACAATGCCTCGTCCGACCCGATTATGTTGCCGTCCCTAGTCCGGCGGGTGACGGCCGCCGCCATGGCCTGCCAGGGGTCGGCCGCTCCGAACGGTGCGTCGCTCCCGCCGGCCAACATGACCCCGGCCCTTCGCAGGCTGGCGAGGCGATAGAGATCGCTCATGTGCCGTGCCTCGACGTCAATGAGATAGCGGTCACCGCGTTCGAAGACAAAATGGGGCTGGACGACGACCGCAATATTATGGGCCGCGATCCGGGTCACGTGATCCAAGGCTGCAACAGAAGCATGCTCGATCCTGTCACCCGAAGTAACACCGGCATCTTCCAGCGCAGCCAGCGCGAAGACGAGTTCCACTTCCGTGGTGCAATGGATCGCGACATTCCGGCCCTGGTCGTGAGCTTCCGCGATAAAGGAAGTCGCCGCCTCGAACAGGGGGAGAGCGGATTCGTGGAGATGGAGCTTGGCAGGACCGATGCGCCACGGCCCCTCGCGGGATTCCGCCAAAGTCAGGCTTCCTGCCAGCCAGCATCGTTGCGCCAGCATGCCCGCCTCCATCTGGGCGGCAACATGTTTCGCCATGACCGGATCGTTGCGTGGCGACATATCGCTAACGCCGCTGATGCCGTAGCGCGCCAATTCTGCAGAAACAGCCGCGAAGTCGGGAGGCTGGCTGGCGAGTGCCCGTCGCAGCCATTCGTCCTCGTCGAACAGCCTTCCGGTATAGATAGAGCCATTGCGTTCGAGACCAGGGGGCGCCTCTGCCTCAGCAAGTAGTTCCGCAAGGGCAGCGGTATTGAACAGCCACATACGTCCTGAGCGGTGTTGCAAGCGCAAGGGTCGGTCGGAGACCAGACGGTCCAATTCTCGCGCTGTGGGAAGACCCATTACGCTTTCATGGTAGCCGATCCCGCGAATCCAACCCTCTCCGGGCCGTATCAGACGTTCTTTCAGTGCTTCGGCATCCATCACCTCCGGTGGTCCGCACCAGATAGAAGCGGCCCGCGCAGCCAGGCCGGCAAGATGAATATGGTGATCGTGCAAACCCGGCAGCAAAGCTCCTCCACCTGCCTCGAACACTCCCTCGCCAGGGAACGGCCTGAGCTGCCCGATCTCCGCTATCCTGCCCTGCATAATGCGCAGGTCGGCGGTGCCAATGTTGTGAATCTCGGCATTGCGGATCAGCATGCCCCGTCGCCCAGCCATTGCGTCGTGTCCGCCCCGAGCGGGCGCAATACACCCTCAGGCGTGCGCATCGCGCACACAGGGAAGGGAGTTCCAGTAGCATTTGCCCATTCCACCAGTTCGTGTGCCACAAGGTCGGGATCGCAAGTCTGCTCCTCCGCCAAAGCGCTGGCAACGATCGAACTCATGGAAAGGCCGATTCGACTGGATTTGCCAGCACGCCAATGCCTCCAAGCTTCACGAGCCGCGATGATGCCGGTCAGCGGATCAGCGATCGCGTCGCCAACGAAACCTGTCGCACCCGCGGCCTCGCTTAACGCAGAACTAAGTTCGCCCGCGACTCCACAATCATCGCCGAAGCCGACCCAATCCGCCGCAACACCGCTGGCACCGTGGGCGGTGATGCTAAGCCAGACGAGGCCGGGCTGGCTGTCGAGAATTTCCCTTGCATCGATACCAAGCTGTTGCAGCGCCCTTGGTCGAGCGGCTTCGATAACGATGTCCGCGCGGCGAAGCAGGCCGATGAGCGCGACACGGCCTTCCTTCGTACCAATATCCACAAGCGCACTCGCCTTGCCCTGATTGAGCAACGCAAAAAGCGCCGGATCGCCCTGCCGCATGGCATCAGGACGCGTGCGACTTTCGACCTTCACGACCTCACCGCCTGCGAGACTCAGCAGATGTCCAGCCAAAGGTCCAGCCCACAGCGCGGAGAGATCCACGACCAGCGGCCGATTCTCCGGACAGCGCAACACCTCCTGCCCTTCTGCCAACAGAGCAATGGGTGGGGATGCCGGTTCCTCATTGGTCGAAGCAATAGCAAGACCGAGTTCACGTCCCTGGGTCAAAAGATTGGCGCTGGGCCGCAAGGAGAATGCCGATGTAATGCCGGCATCGTCACGGGGATCCAACGAAGCATCGCGGAACAGGGCGGGCAGCAAGTCGCGGTCGTCGGATCGGGCGAGGTTGAGCGCGATCCAGCCGTCGCGCGTTTCGTACAGGCGGCATCCTCCGCCAGCGGATTGTCTGCCGGGGATAGTGAAGTCGTTCAAAACAGCCCGTTCACCGAGCAGTGTTTCCCCAAGGAGCGCGGCAATGCGTTTAGAACCAGTCTCTTCTGCCAGTTGTAACAGCTGTCGTCCGGCCCAGCGCGCCAGCGGAATCGCCGGGGCATCGGGCCGATCATTCAGCAAGGATTTTCTTGACCTCGCGACGCAGGAGCTTGCCCATTTCATTGTAAGGCAGTTCCTTAACGAACTTGATCTTGGTAGGCACGCGCGACGAACGCAGTCGAGCGCGGATCAGTTCCTTGAGTTCCTGCTCCGAAGGCTGTGCCTGACCTTCGCGCAGAACCACGGCGATGCCGACGGATTCCCCCCATTCGACCGAGGGAACGGCCACGGCGCAAGTGTCGGCGATGGCCGGGTGAGTGAGCAGCACATCCTCGATCTCACCCGGCGACATGTTCTCACCACCGCGCACGATCACATCGTCAGCACGCCCCGCCAGGAAGAGATAGCCCTCCTCGTCCAGATAACCGGCATCCCGGGTGGGAAACCAGCCATCGGCATCGAGCGCGCTGCGATCCTTATATTCACCAGAAACCTGGTCACCACGCACAAAAATCTCGCCGGGCTGTCCGTGCGGGCAGCAGCGACCTTCTTCGTCGCGTATCTCCAGTTCGATCGTCGGGAGCGGTTTGCCAACCGACGCCAAACGCGCACGCATCTTCGGATCGTCCGAAGCATGGGCCTCGCGATGATCGTCGGGTCCTAAAAGTGCAATAGTAGAACTCGTCTCAGTCAGACCATAGGCATTGGTGAAGCCGGTTTGGGGAAACAGGTCCAGCGCGCGGTGGATCAGTTCCAGCGGCATCTTGCCGCCGCCATAGGCCACGGCTCGAATTGACGAGATGTTTGCAGTCACGCCCTTGTCCAACGCCTCGATGATGCGGGACAGCATGGTCGGCACCACAAAGGCATTAGTTGCGCTTTCGATCTCGGCAAGTTCAAGCCAAGCTTCGGGCGCGAAAGCAGGCAGCATAACGATACGCCGCTGTGAATAGACCGAAGACAGCAGCGCAGCGATGCCTGCGATGTGGTAGGGTGGCACAGAGACGAGCGCGGCATCCGCTTCATCCGCTGAGGCGAATTCCACCGTGCCGAGGATATAGGACAACAGGTTGGAATGCCGCAGGATCGCTGCCTTCGGCGCGGCGGTCGTCCCGCTGGTGAACAGCTGAATAGCAATGCCTTCGCCGAGATCATATTCGCGCTCAGAATCGACCAAGGCCCCCTGCGTAGCAGCCGTAAAATCGGCACGCGTATATAACGCATGACCCTGCTCACTCGCAATGCGCATCACCCGGTCGACGTCCCCGATCACCAGCGACGGGGCGATGCGTTCGAGTAGGGCGGCCAAGTCGACATCGGCAAGACGATAATTCAACGGGCAATAGGGCACGCCTGACAAAGCCGCGCCGAACAGCGCGATGACCGCCGCTTCGCTGCTTTCGTCCAGCAGGGCGACATGGGTGGCACCGCTGGCGTTGATCAGTTCCACGGCGCCGCGAGCAGCGGCAAGCAGCTCGCCATAGCTCCAGCGCCGGCCATCGCAGACAAGGCCGATACGATCCGGCGCGGCTTCCGCCGCCATTTCCAGAAGAAGCGCGATGTTCATACGGGTACGGCTTGTCCAGATCAGTCCGAGGCGGGCAAGGGCTTTGCGTCTTTGGTGACGAGCGCGACGCCACCGACCGACAGCGAGCCCTCGCCGGACTTGACGCAGAGCAGCTCATACTCGCCGTCGGCATCGACATAGCGCTTGCCCAGCAGCGTACCGCCCGAGAAACCGGGATTGAGCGCAGTTGCCTCTGGGGGCTTCACTTCAGCCATGGCCGAGCCACCACATTCGATGACGCCGACGCCGCAGCGGATCACCATCACTTCGGTGTCGCATGTAACGCTCTTTAGACGGGTACCGGGTTTCATCTCAGCTTCCTCACATTTCTTTATCGGGCGATGATGCTCGACTTTTTAGGTATTCCACCCAATCCCGTTCAAGGCGGGAGTTCAAGCAGCAATAGCACTTTGCGCCAATTGTGCGCGCTCTCGCTGAGAGTTGACCGACGATCATCACCGAGAAGTATTCCGCGCAGCCGCAAGTATCCTGCGCTCCATCGTATAGCGGTCGGTGACTGCACGGACCGTCCCGATTGCATCGTCGAGCACGTGAACGACACCCGTCGCGTAAAGGAATGCGTCGGCACCCTCATGGCCCGCCAGTTCGTCCAGACCACCTGCATAGGACCCGTCAATCCGCGCCTGGAAGGCGACGCGGTTGCCAGCTGACATGATATCAAGCACTTTGACCTGCTCATCGGCGAAGATTACTCGCGCAATTGCGGGAGCGACACGCTCATCATCCAAGCTGCCAATGCGGCTTTTGAGGAGGCCGCCTCTCTCCAGCCACTGCGCGACCAACCGTTCATTCGCCTCGCTGGCGGGCTCGATCGGCCCTACCCAAGGCGCACAGGCTGGCGGATCAATTGGATCAGGATTCTTCGAAGTAAGCTGGCGGCGGCGGCCATAGTAATCCTGCTCGATGCGGCATTCGGCCAACCGCTCGCCGTTCCAGCGATAAAGGCTAGCCCCGTGCCACGCAGTCAGCGCGTCAAACTGCTTGGAATAGCCATGTTCGCTAAAATACATGGCGCACCGATCGCCGTTTGAGAAAAACTCATGAACCGTGAATCCCAAACCTGGATAGGCCTCGAACTGTCGGTCGGCTGCAGGCTTGTAAGCTTCCTCACGGCCCTTAAATTCATGCTCGCCCATGAAAAATGTATAGTCATCTGCCATAATCTGGTCAGCGACAGAAAAATCATGGGTGGCTGTGTAACCGAAACAATATCTTTGCATCAGATGGCTGAGAGGATCCAATTTCGTTTCCCTTCACAATTTTATTAATTGCCCGCCATAAACGGATCAAATAACCAGAAGATCACCTTTCCAATGATAGGCGGATTACATCGACAGTGCAGTCTAGCCACAGCCAACCACTCCTCC
Source organism: Sphingobium indicum BiD32 (assembly GCF_000382885.1). GTDB lineage: Bacteria > Pseudomonadota > Alphaproteobacteria > Sphingomonadales > Sphingomonadaceae > Sphingobium > Sphingobium japonicum_C. The sequence continues at coordinate 15,477 of NZ_CAVK010000008.1, read as the reverse complement.
GTCGATCGGAATTTGCGCGCCGGTCACATAGCTGCCAGCTTGAGAACAGAGGTAGACAATGATGCCGGCAATATCTTCCGCTCGACCGAGACGCCCGAGCGGAATGTGCGAGAGTAGCGCAGGATCGACAGCATCTTCGTCGCGCATATGCGCTGTCATCTTGGTTGGGAAATATCCCGGAATGACGGCGTTGACTGTGATGTTTCGGGCGGCGAGGTCTCTGGCAAGATCGCGCGTCAGCATGTGCAGCGCCGCCTTCGATGCCGAGTAGCTATAGGCCTGGAGTTGCTCCGGCTTCATTCCCGCGACCGAACCGATATTGATCACCCTCGCCGGATCCAAAGGCTTGGCAGATGCTTCCAATTCGGGCAGCAACTCGCGGATCAGGGTGAAGGGGGTCTGCACGTTGACCGCCATCACTCCGGCCCAGGCCTTGTCGGGGAAAGATTCGATCGGCGCACCCCAGGTCTTGCCGGCATTATTCACGAGTATGTTGCACGCTCCGCACGTTTTTCGATAGCGCTCGGCGAGCTCTGCAGCCGCCTCCGGTGTCGAAAGATCGGCATCCAGGGCGATGCAACTACCAATCTCTGCCATTTCGGCAGCCGCCTCCCTGCAAACATCCGGATTACGCGAGGTGATCGCGACACTGGCCCCCGCCGCCAGCAGGCCTTCTGCGATCATGCGCCCCAAGCCCTGCGCACCTCCGGTTACCAACGCACTTTTGCCGACCAAGCTGAAAAGACTGCCCATTCTCGATCTCGCGATCCTTATCGTTACACCCATGGCCTGCCCGCGCATCAAGCGGCTGGCTCAAAGCCGAAGCTTTAAGGGAGCGAGAGATTTGACCACCTGTCACTCGATAGGAAAAACATCCTCTTCCTGGCTCTCCACACCAGTACGGCCAGCGCGTGATCCTGGCGAAGCCCACGCACTGCGCCACGCAATTCGGCGAATGGGATCATCAAAGCGAACTGCAACGAGCATGGCATGGTTTCGCGACGCGGCGTGCCCGCCGTACCGACTGCCAGCATTTCTCCTTGTATCCGCTTGGCACCAACCGAATTTGCTTCATCTGCAGGGCATATGTGGAGGAGTCGAAATTAACAGAACGAGATCACAACTTTGGCGAAGCTAAAGAGTCTCAGGCGAGCTCTCTCATCTCGAGCGAACTGCTCCAGCGCGGATAGCGTCCGAGCCTGAAGAGTAGCAGTCCGGCGACCAGGCTACTCGGAATTCCAACGATGATAAGCGCGTTGTATCCTTTTGTTAGATCGTAAATCATGCCGCCAAGAAGGGGACCGAGTCCTCCAGCAACCGCCATGATGCTTGCCATGACCCCGAATATCTTTCCGTAGTTGCGCATGCCCCCGTAAACGCTGGTGAGGAACACACAGATCTGAAGCTTTGCTCCGTTGGAATAGCCAATGATCAGCATGCCCAGCACGATGGTAGGCGGTGTGCGGAAGGGTTCGAGCAGGAACAGCATGCCTATGGCCATCAACGAGTTCGTGATGCAACCGATGAAACCCCCGTCGAAACGTTCCATCAGCCAACCTGTCACGAGCTTCCCGACTATGGAGCCGGCACCGGCAAGACTGGCAAGCAGCGCGGCATTATGGCGGCTGACACCGGATTCAGTAAGGATCGGAAACTGGTGAGCTAGAAAGGCAGCCCCAAACGCCAGCGTTATAAGCGTCGCGCCCGCGATCCTGTAAAGTGCCGGGCTGCGGAAGGCCTCCGCGACCGAAAGGCCTTCCAGCGCCTGTTCGACCTCGCCTGCTGGACCCGCGCGCGCTATGCGTTGTCGATCCTTTGCACCGTACAAGAAGAAGTATGACATACCCAGTGCCGGAATACCGAAGATCACCGCAAGCCAGATGTAGGCACTCCGCCACCCAAAACCGCTGATCAGCCATTCGGTAAGCGGCGGAACGACAATCAACACCATAGACATTCCACTGAGGGCGAGGCCCAATGCTAAGCTGCGCCCGCCATTGAAAGCGCCTGAGATTGCGGCCGTCCATAAGGTCGGTTTTATAAGCAAGGCTGCAAGCCCGAAGATGAACCACAGCACCATCCATTGGACGACCGCACCATCGGCAAAGCTGAGCGCAGCGATGGCTGAGGCCGTCAGGAGAAGACCCAGAAGAGCGAGCCGCCGGACCCCGTACCGATCAATCATTGCACCGACCAACGGGGACAAGGGGATCGTTATGAGACTCGCAAGAGCTACTCCGCCGGAGATCTCCGTTCGGGTCCAGCCGAATTCCCGCTCAAGCGACTCGACGAAAACACCCATCGAGTTCACCGCTGCGGACGGGAGGGCAAGGCCAAGAAATGCCGTAACTACCAACGGCCAATAGCGGCGCCACTCATCAGATCGGGCCAGTGGCTGCGTCATTCCGCTGACACTCCCCCGCCGCCTCTTGCGATGTTTCTTGTGAAAATCATTGCCCTGAAATCAACGAAAAAGTCTAAAAAAAGGCGGATGGACCAACCCCAGGCTTGTGAAAGCTATCAAGCTTAAGCAGCATAACCCCTACACCCGATCAGCTTCCAAACCTGTATCTCAGACGAAGACCATACATACGGGGCGGCATAAGGCCGATCTGGGCAGCACCGCCCGAAGCCGCATAAGAGGTGAGGTTAGGAAGTTTCACCGCCTTGTTCGCTAGATTATAAACGAAGAATGAAGCGTCGATTGGCGAGCCTCCAATGCCTTTCCAATCCAAGTTCACATTTACCAGACTAAAGGCAGGCGTAATGCCGATCGGAATACCGTCAACGAAGGGTGGCTCCGCAAAGTTTGTTACTACCTTGGACGTCCAAGTCCAAGTAGCTCCTATCGAGACATCCCCAACACTCTGACTCAAGGGAAAGTCGTAATTCGCGCTTACCGTCAACTTATGCTTCGGAGTATCCGGAAACGCAGTTCCCGGCCGACCGCTCGGCACGATCGAGGCAAAGACGGTACCGGCTATTTGGGGTGTCAGCTCCGCGGGAGATGCAATTTTCACGATCTTGGTATTAAGATAGGTATACCCCGCTGTCAGGCGCAAGCGATCGAAGAATAGCAGCGACGTATCGATCTCGGCGCCGTAAGAACGCGCATTGGCGGCGTTTACATTAGCGGAAGTGGTTTGAATCCCGGTCAATTGTGCTGCAAGCGTTGGAGATAGGGTAGCTGTGACCTGCATGTCAGAAAGACTGTTATAAAAGCCCGCAACATTGAAATAGCCTCGCACGCCGCCAGAGAGGTTGAGTTTGGACCCAATCTCAAAACTCTCCATTTGTTCTGGACCCCAAGTCTCAAATCCAACCGCGTTGAAATTCACCCCCCCTTGACGGTAAGCGCGTGCATATTTTCCATAGACCAAAAGATCATGATTAGGCTTGTATTCTAGGTTGATTAGCCAAGTCGGCCTGTTGGATCTCGCGACACGCTTAGTCAAACAGGCGGCCGTGTCCTGAACGACTTTACCGGGATAGGATACCGTGTCCAAGCATGTTCGCCGTATGGATACTCCGGTACGAGGATCTATATATGATCCAGGCCCAATTGAGGGGACAAAACGAGTTCCCTCAGACGCCCCTTCAATCTTATCAAAGGTCCACCGCCCCCCGGCGGTAAGCGCAAGCTTTTCTGAGATCTTATATGTTCCTTGCGCGAACACGCCATGATTGTCGAAATTAGTCTTGACTTTTGGTGCAAAAAAACTCCCCGTTGTGAGCGGGTTGGAGCATGCAAGATCATGAACGATCGTGCAGCTAAGCGAATTTGCCCCGTAGCCTTGGCTAAACCCAAGCGGCCGGCTAAATTCCAAATAGCCTCCGACTACATAGTTTAAGCGCCCGTCAAGGCTCTTACCTTGCAGCTGGAGTTCCTCTGTAAAAGTCGATTGCTCTGCTGAATAAGTACCAGGACCGGCGTTATCGTTCTGGGTAGTCAGATATGGTGTTCCGGCCGGAATGATATATTCTGAACCATCAGGATTGCGAACTGCTGGATTTATGTATTTCGTGAAATTGAATCCAACTTCACCATTAAAGTTTGGAACTACATAGTTTGTAGATCTAATACTTAGATTAATTTTTTCCCGCAATTCCCCATAACTTGCGATATTTTTGATCTTTATATTGTCTCCGACCTGCCACGTTGTCGTATTGACAATTTGCCATTGTTCAAGAAAAGCGCGAGAAGCATTAATCGCGCTTTCGACATCATAGAGACCGTCACCGCGCGCCGTTTGCCTCGCTATTTGAGCGCGACACGACAGTGTTTGTAACAAAGTATTCCCATTGTAACCGGGGGCGCCGACGGTTGTAACCAATGTACCTCCGTCAGCCACATCTCGCGCACATGATACTGTGCGGGACGCGATTCCGTTGGTATCTGATCGGCTGTAGTGAACAATCGTATAATTTTCGAGGTTCGGTGTGAGATCGCCTACTATGCTCAGTCGGCCGTAGGCATAGTTCACGTCATTGAAATCTTTGGCGCTCCCAGGAACATGGTTCTTCATGTATCCGTCGCGCGAATTACGTTCCCCGCTGATACGAACTCTGAACGTATCGGACAATGGGAGATTCAGCGCCGCGTTCAGCCGGATTTGGTCGAAATTGCCGTAAGTGGCATCGACATAACCCCCAAAGTCCCTGATGGGCTTTCTTGGAGTGAGCAAGATCGCGCCGCCAGTCGTATTTCGACCAAAAAGGGTTCCTTGAGGACCCTTTAAGATTTGCACGTTCTCAAGATCGGAGAACGCCCCCGCACCAACCGAATTTCCGGATGTTGTCGACCCTTGAGCGCGTATACCGACAACTTCGGCGAAATACACGCCAACAGTCGGTGCAGTGTTGAAACTCTGATTGAAGCCACGGATTGCGAAGGATGCCTTTTCGGGACCATAGCGCTGGTTAACACTCAGCGATGGCGTGTAAGTGGCTAGGTCGCTCGCCACTGCAACATTACGCTTGGCAAGATCCTCCTGGGAATACACCGTAATTGAGATCGGAACGTCCTGCAGCCTTTCCTCACGACGCTGCGCGGTGACGACTATCTCTTCATCTCTCGGTGCTTCTGAGACTGGTGCAGGGGAGGAATCGGGGCTGGCCGTTGGCATTCGGGGCGCAGACGCCATCGCCGCGGTCTTCACCAGACGCGCCTGACGCTCGACGACGTAAATACGCTCGCCTGTTTGCCGAAGCGTCAAACCGGTGTTGGCAAGCAGGCGAGCTGCGGCCTGGGCGACCGACGTCGATCCGTGGAATGCGCTGTTCACATGACCGCGCACAAGTGATGGATCAACGGTAATTACGACGCCAGCCTGCTGGCCGAGCCGAACAATTGATGGGCCTAGCGACCCTGCTGGAATGTCGAACTGGACCGGGGTGGGCTGAGCTGTCCGCGCCTGAGCCGGGCTCACGCCGGACAGGGCAATCACGGTGGCAATCCCCATCACGCTGACAATCGATCGATCTAGGCGTCGCATCCTCTTGTTCCCCTTTTTTATGGTTACGACTGTGGGACGGACGAGGTAGAAAAAAGGGGCCAAAAAATTTCAGCGAGGCCTTATCATGATCGCGCCGTCGTTCTGACGCTGCACGTCGACCCCCGATGCCTGCTCAATCCCCTTCAACGCCAGTGTAGTGTCCGTGAGGGGAAAGCTGCCTGTCACGCGCCGTCCGGCCAACGAGGCCGGATCAAACCGAATGGGCGTTGGACTATAACGATCGAGCTCCAATAACACGTCTACCAGATCGCGGTTATTTGCCTCAAGCCATCCCCGCGTCCAGAGTATGGCACTTTCTGCATTCACGTCGCTCATGGCCACGACGCCGCCGCTTGTAAGTCGGGCCTGATTTCCCGGCCCTAGCGACCGGCATCTGCTCTCTTCCAGGTTAGTCCGGCCGGGGCAAACACGAACCTGCGACTTGGTGACGGTCACTATGCTTTCTTTCGCGAAGAGACGGACCACGAACGCAGTGCCGAGCGCGGTGACCGTTCCGTCTTTTGTCTCGACGACGAATGGTCGATCCTCATCCTTCGCGACTTCTGCATAAACCTGGCCCTTCACCAGTTTTATGAGGCGCTGCTTTCGGCCGAGCGATACCTCCACGAGGCTTTCGGAATCGAGTGTTAGGTCGCTACCATCGGCTAATGCTACCGAATGTTGCTCGCCTCGCTTGGTGCGAAACTCTTGTGTCGTTGGCCAATCCGCATATCCGATGAGCCATCCACTCAGGACAAAAACTCCGGCAGCTACCACTCCAGTGATGCGTCGTCGGGTCTTACGTTGCAGTAATTGCCGAGCTGCCGTTCGTTCTAGATCATCGCCTGCCGACAGCCGATTGAAATTTGCTTCTATACGCGCCAGTGCCTCGCCATGCCTAGGATCCTGGCCGACCCAGGCTACGTAGGAGGCATGATCTGCCGCTGACATGTCCCCGGCGTCGAACCGGGCCGCCCATTCTGCTGCCCTTGTCACGATTTCCAAGGGGATCGTGCCGCTCATAAGGAGGCCGGGCCTTCCTCCAAGGCGAAACAACGTGCGAGACCCATCGCAATGTGACGCTTCACGGTGCGAAGGGAGATGCCCATCCGATCGGCTATGTCCTGCTGTGTTAATCCTTCGAGTGTGCGAAGCAGGAAAGCGGTCCGCGCCGGCTTCGGGAGGCCGTCGAGAATGGCCATTAGAGAATCGAGCAGCATCACCGCGGCCGTGATACGCTCGGGTGTGATATGCTCAATCTGCTGCTGATGCGAGGCAACGACATCCAGGACTGCGCGCTCGATATTGCGCCGTCGCACATCGTCGACTAGTAATCGACGCGCGATCGTCACCAGATAGTTTCGAGGGTCATCGGGTGACACCATAGGCCCACGCTCAAGCAGTCGGCGAAAGGTATCATGTGTTAGATCTGCCGCATGCTCCCTGGAAAAGGCGCGCCGTCGCAGCCAATTACAGAGCCAATCAGAGTGCTCGACGTAAAGCGCCTCAATTTTCAAAACTGTCCCGGTCGCTCCCACGCTGCCCTCCCCGCTTCCTGGACCCGTCGCCGCACTGATATTTTCTTCGAAGCCCTTTCAACACGATGCGGCTTCAGATTGCGTCAACTTGGTCGGGATCACTCGCAATTTCACTGGGGTGGAGAGATCAGTCGGTCTGAATACATCATCTCCCCAACGCCGACGGTGTTTTAGCGCAAGTCTCGCACTAGGCCTGCCGATCCTATCGGATTCATTGAAATGCAGTAGCCCCTCATTTCACCTATCTTTGGAATGGTTTCGCGAACTGGGCGCCTCTTTATCGTCGGGCAGACCGATCACGGTGGCCAAGGTGGTCGCGAATGCGAAGATCAGGCCAAACGGTCAGAGATTTTTCCAATTCGGGGCCTGGTCAATGATCCCCGATCAATGACCAGCAAGCAAGGATCTGGCTTCGCCCACGCGCGTGAATGTGCTGATGATCTTCTCGACCTGACCCGCAGAATGCTCGGAGCAGAGCGAGCAACGCAAAAGCGTCATGTTCGCAGGCGTCGCTGGTGGTCGCGCAAGATTCACGTAGAGTCCTTCACGCAGCAGGGCTTCCCACATACCAACGCCGGACTCGAGATCGGGCATAATAACAGAAATGATGGCGCTTTGAGGTTCCTCGGTGCCGAGCTGGAATCCAGCGGCTCTCAGCCCCTGATGCAACGCCTTCGAGTTCTCCCAGAGGCGTAAGCGCTTCTCGTCCGCATTCATTAACTTCCGAATCGAAGTGCAGGCAGTCGCCACTACGCTCGGCGGCAGGCTCGCGGTGAACACATAGGGGCGACAGGCCAAGCGCAAAATCTCGAATTTCGGATGGTTCGAGATACAAAACCCACCGACCGTCCCGACTGATTTGGAAAATGTACCGATAACAAAGTCCACGGCATCGAGGCAGTCCTGATCCTCAGCAACGCCCCTCCCCCTGCGGCCGACAACCCCCATTGCGTGGGCTTCATCCACGAGAACCATCGCGCCGTATTTTTTGGCGACAGTGACCATCTCCTGGAGAGGAGCTACATCACCCAACATTGAGTAGACGCCTTCGAGGACGACCAGCTTCCCCGCGCCAGCCGGAATTCGACCCAGGCGCTTTTCCAGAGCCTCAACGTCATTATGCCTGAAAGGAACGATTTCGGCGTCGCTCATTTTACAACCATCCCAGATCGATGCATGGCTATCGATATCCAGGACAACATAGTCACCTTTGCCGGCGATCGTCGAAATTATACCAAGGTTGGCTTGGTATCCCGTGGAGAACACCATAGCATGGTCCATGCCATAGTACTCGCACAGTGATTGTTCGACCGCTTTGTGTCCAGCATAGGTTCCGTTGAACACACGGCTCCCGGTAGTGCCGGCTCCGAACTCTTGGAGTGCCTTCTTGCCGGCTTCAATCACGTCCGGATCGAAAGTCATCCCCATATAATTGTAAGTGCCTAGCAGTATCGTTTCCCGCTCGTCACAAATCGCCACTGTTGGTGAAATCACGCGATCCATGACGAGACCAAATGGGTCTTGCATTCCAGAGGATAGAAGCTTGCTGCGCTCATCAACCAGAGAATCGAACTTTCTGAACAAATCGGGAATATGATCATTCATCATTCTACTATTCCCTTGTTCCAGCATCCCGAACTTTTAATATGCACTTGTGTCTCCGGCATTTGGAGACTCAGCATAACTTGCAGCGACTATGGGCTGGGGAATGCCTCGCCAACTCAATTGACGTGATCGTGCCGCCACCATGTGCTAATCAGAGTGACCAACCGCCCCCAGCGACGATGACCTGACCGGAAATATAATCCGCCTCCGGCAAACAAAGGAGGTAAACGGCGCCGGCCGCTTCTTCCGGAGTGCCAGCCCGCCCCAGCGGAATGCCGCTTTCCATGGCGTCCAAGATCTCCTTGCCTACACCCGCCCTGATCTCTCGATCCTTGACCGTGATCGTCGATTTGCCGGCCTCACCTGCGGTCATGCGGGTCTTGATAACCCCGAACGCAACGGCATTTACCGTAACATTGTAGCGGCCCCACTCCTTCATCAATGTCTTGGTAAGACCGACGATCCCCATTTTGCCCGCCGCATAGCCAGCCTGTCCGGCATTTCCGCCCAGCCCCGCAACCGACGATATATTGACCACGGTTCGGCGCGTCGCCCGACCGTGGCGCGCGATCTCCTCCTTCGCAGCGGCCGCGATGATCGGTTGTGCGGCCCGCAAAATGCGGAATGGTGCGCTAAGATGGACGTCGATCATCGCCGCCCATTGCTCATCTGAAGTCTTCTGGACCACCGCATCCCAAGCATAGCCGGCATTGTTGACGATGATGTCGATCCCGCCAAAGGCGTCAACCGCAGCTTGAACGATCCGATCACCGAAATCCGGCGCGGTCACATCACCTGTGCAGATGGCCGCGCGCGATCCCATCGCCTCGATTTCAGCGGCGGTTTCCATTGCGACCCCCTCATCGAGATCATTGACCACCACCGACGCACCGGCCCCCGCTAGCTTTAGCGCAATCGCCCTGCCGATACCCCTGCCCGAGCCCGTTACGAGCGCGACCTTATTCTGCAAAACCTTCAATATGATGTCCAATCTTCCTGATGGACGGCCAGTCAGGAGAGCTTGCGCTCGTCGAGACCCAGCGAACGTCCGATGATTTCGCGCATGATCTCGGATGTGCCGGCAAAAATACGGCTGATGCGTGCATCGGTGTACATCCGGCAGATGCGGTACTCGGTCATGTAACCCGCACCGCCGTGCAGTTGGACACACTCATCCATCACGCGCGCCTCGAGCTCGCTTGTGAGCAGCTTCGCCGCCGATGCATCTTCAGCCGCAAGCTGGCCAGCATTGAGCAGAAGCACGCACTGGTCGACATAGGTCTGCGCCATGTCGAGTTCGGCGCGCATGGTGGCCATTTTAAAACGGGTATTCTGGAATGCACCGATCGGCTTCCCGAAGGCCCGACGCTCCTTCACATATTGGAGCGTGATGTCAAAAGCGGTCTGCGCCGTCGCCATGAAGCCGATCGATGCGACGAGCCGTTCCTGCGCAAGGAAGCGCGCAAGGTAGCCGAAACCCTGAGAGGGGTCACCCAACACATTGGCCTTCGGAACCTTGACGTCATTGAAGAACAACTCGGCAGTATCCTGCGCCTTCATGCCCATCTTGTCGAGCTTGCGGCCGCGCTCGAAACCTTCCATCCCCCGCTCAACCACGAACAGGCCAATGCCATAGCGACTTTCCGGATCGGTACGCGCCGCGACAACGACAAGGTCCGACAGGATTCCATTCGAGATGTAAGTCTTCGCCCCGTTGAGCAACCAGTGGTCGCCCTTGTCTTCCGCACGCGTCCGTATTCCGGCGAGATCGGAGCCTGTCGAAGGCTCCGTCATAGCGATGGCGAGAATCTTCTCACCGCAGACGATACCCGGCATCCAACGCGCCTTCTGCTCGTCGGTGCCGAGCTTCGCGATATAGGGCGCGACGAGGTCGTTATGCAGGTTGATGTAAAACCCGATATCACCATGCCGCATATTTTCTTCGATGATGATCTGCTCAAATCGGAAATCATCGATTCCCGCTCCACCATATTTCTCATCGGCCCAGGTGCAGAGCAGACCCTGCTCCCCGGCCTTGAGGAAGAGCTCACGATCGACCATGCCCTGCTGGTGAAACCGCTCGACATGCGGCGCCACTTCGGCCTGCATGAACTTGATCACGCTGTCGCGAAATTGCTCATGCTCCGGCTCGAAAGTCAGGCGTTTCATGCCGCTTCGGCTTCCTTTTGATCGGCCGCCGCGCCGTAGAACGGCGCGCTCCGTGCCGCCTTGTCCCGAAGCCAGGCGGAAGGAAGGAAACGTGGGCCATATTTTTGAGCGAGCTTGTCGGCCTCGACCACGAATTTCTCAATTCCGACGGTATCGATGTAACTGATCGTGCCGCCCGTCCAGATCGGGAAGCCCCAGCCATAGACTGCGCCCAGGTCGGCATCCTCGGGCGTCTCGAGCACGCCTTCCTCCAGACACCGCGCGGTTTCCATCGCCTGAGCGTACAGATAGCGGCGCTTCAGCTCTTCGATGTCGTAACCGTCCTGAACCGGAAAATGATTGGCAAGCCCCGGCCAAAGCCGCTTCTTGCCGCCTTCGGGGTAATCGTAAAAACCGCCGCCGGCCTTGCGGCTCGGCCGACCGATTTCGTCGCGCATCTTGCGCAACACGGCGACACCGGCAGGCGGAGTATATTTGTCGCCCTCCTCCGCAATCGCCTGGTCGACGATCTTGAGCGGTAGATCAACGGTCAGCTCATCGAGCAGCGCCAGCGGTCCAACCGGCATCCCTACGGCCTTTGCGGTATTCTCGACCACAGCCGGCGGCACACCATCGTTCAGCATCGAGGCGCCCTCGTGAATGAGCGTCTGGAACACACGGCTGGTGTAAAATCCACGGCTGTCATTGACGACGACCGGGGTCTTGCGCAGCTGGGCGATATAGTCGAGCGCGCGCGCCAGGGTCTCAGGCGAAGTCTGCTTGCCCATGATCACTTCGACGAGGCCCATGCGGTCGACCGGCGAGAAGAAATGGATACCGATGAACTGCGCGGGTCGCTGCGATGCCTGAGCCAACTGGCTGATCGGCAGGGTCGAGGTGTTCGAGCCGAACACTGCGGTTTCCTGAATGACGGCCTCGGCCTTGCGGGTGGTCTCCGCCTTGATCGCGGTATCCTCGAATACAGCCTCGACCACGAGATCGCAACCGACGAGCAACGCATAATCATCAGTCGCCGTGATGCGGGCAACGATCGCATCAGCCTTTTCCTGGCTCAGCTTACCCTTTTCGACGAGTTTGCCTTGCACCTTTGCGGTATATGCCTTGCCCTTCTCCGCAGTCAGTACATCACGATCGAGTAGGACCACCTCGATCCCTGCCGCAGCCGAGACGCATGCGATGCCCGCGCCCATCATGCCAGCACCAAGCACTGCTACCTTCTTCACCTCACCCTTCGGAACGCCGGCAGGGCGACGTGCACCCTTTTCGGCCGCCTGCTTCGAGATGAAGCTGGTGCGGATGATGTTCCGCGCTACCGGCCCGCTCAGCAACTTGGCGAAATATTTGCTCTCGACCGACAAAGCCTTATCGAAGGGTAGCTGGAGGCCCTCGAACACCGAAGCCAGGATCGCGAGCGGGGCTGGCGCGTTGTAACCCTTCTTGGCGATTTCACCCGCAGCTATCATGTAGGCTGCCGAATCTTCCGGCACCGTCATGCCCTTCTTCTGCGGCGGGACCCAGCCCTTCTTGTCCCAGGCCCTCACTGGGTCGGGATTGGTCGCGAGCCAGGCCCGGGCGCGCTCGAAAAGGATGGCGGCAGGCGCGACTTCATCGACGATACGCAACGCCAACGCCTCAGCCGGCGCAACCGAACGGCCCGAGAGCAGCAAGTCGAGCGCCGTCTTCATGCCAGCGAAGATTCCCAGACGGACGGTTCCGCCCGAGCCCGGCAAAAGCCCGACATTGACTTCCGGCAAGCCGATCACTGCCTTCGGGTCGTCAACCAGAATCCGGTAATGACATGCCAGCGCCAATTCAAATCCACCGCCGAGCGCCAGTCCGTTCAGGACCGCGACCCACGGTTTGCCGGACGTTTCCATGGCCCGGTGCATCCGGGTGGCGCGACGGGAGAATTCCAGCGCCTCATGCGGCGTGAATCCGCCCACAAGCTTTTTGAGGTCAGCGCCCGCCATGAAGGACGGCTTGGCGCTGGTGAGAATCACGCCCTTGATCGCTTCATCGGCCGATATCTCGGCGATGGCCGCTACCATCTCGGCGATGAAAGCTTCATTCACGACATTCATCGTGCCATCGGCGTTGTCGAGGATAAGAGTAGCGACGCCGTCGGCCGCCCGTTCGATCTTCATGTGTCGCATGGTAATCGTGCCTTCCAGATTCTTCGCTCAGACGCGCTCAATGATGCAGGCAGTGCCGAGGCCGTTTGCGGCGCAAAGGGAGATAGCGCCTGCGTTCAGGTCACGGCGCTCCAGTTCGTCCAACACCGTCCCGATCAGCATCGCACCCGTGGCCCCAAGCGGGTGCCCCATCGCGATCGCGCCGCCGTTTACGTTCATCCTGTCGTGGGGCACGCCCATCTCGTTCATAAACCGCATCACAACGCTCGCAAAAGCTTCGTTCAGCTCCCACAGGTCGATATCGTTCTTGCTCATCCCCGCATTTTTGAGAGCCTTTTCGCAAACGGCGGTCGGCGCGGTCAGCATGATCGTAGGTTCCGAGCCAATGTTGGCATAGGCCCGCACGCGAGCGCGCGGCTTCAGCCCGGCCTTCACGCCGAACTCCTTCGATCCGACCATGACCAGACCCGATCCATCGACGATACCCGAGCTGTTCCCGCCGTGATGGACGTAGTCCAGTTCCTCTATTTGCGGATAACGGTCCTTCGCGACCGCTTCGAAGCCAGACTTGCCGATCCCTTCGAATGCGGGCTTCAACTTGGCGAGATCAGCCAGCGTCGTGCCCGGACGCATGTGTTCGTCGTGATCCAGCACGACGTCGCCAAGCACATCCTTCACCGGCACGATAGCACCCTTGAAGCGTCCATCTGCCCAAGCCTCGGCGGCGCGGCGCTGGCTTTCGACGGCGAACGAGTCGACGTCCTCCCTGCTGAAACCGTCAAGCGTGGCGATCATGTCCGCGCCGATGCCCTGCGGAGCATAATGGTTCGGGAAAGCCACCGAAGGATCCGACGTCCACGCGCCGCTGTCATAGCCCATCACGGTACGGCTCATCGACTCAACGCCACCGCCGATCCCCGCCTGGATCATTCCGGCGTGGATCTGAGCAGAGATCAGATTGACGGCATCGAGTCCAGTTGCACAGAAGCGGTGCAACTGTTGGCCGCCCACCGTTTGGGCGTATTCCGCCTGCAAGACCGCAGCGCGCGCGAGCACACCGCCCTGCTCCCCGACCGGTTGCGCCATGCCGATGATCACGTCGTCCAGTAGCGAGGTATCGAGGGAATTGCGGTCCCGCAGCGCTTGCAGCAATTGCGCGGCCAACTGCACCGACGGAATTTCATGAAGCGATCCGTCTGGCCGCCCCTTTCCGCGCGGCGTGCGTACGTGATCGTAGATATAGGCTTCCATCAGCAATTCCCAATTTCCCGTGACCTGTCGTGGCGATCTGATTTCGGATTTGCCCCGCTCGATACACCTATCGAAAGGTTGGAGGACTAACGCTGCGGGAATGGCATCGTTCGACGAAGAAAATCACTCCGACCATTCTTACGATAGGTGCTTGTTACTGTTGCGAGAGCAACTTGGCGCGATTGTAGAGATAGGATCGACGATATGGATTTCGCGCTGAACGAAGAGCAAGAGGCATTTCGCGACATCGTGCGCCGCTGGGTCGAAGCGGAAGCACCCAAAGAACTGATGAGGCGCCTGGAAGCGGACGAAGAAAACTACCCATTCCCTCTGTGGGACAAGTTGAAGGAACAGGGCTTCTTCGGCATCGGAATCGACGAAACCTATGGCGGACAGGGCGGCGATGTTATGACCCAGATGATTTTTGCTCGCGAACTAGCGCGTACTGCCGGCGGGCTGATCTGGACCTGGGGTGTGACCTCGTTCGCCGGGGCAAAGTCGGTAGGCCTTTACGGCACGCCTGACCAGAAGGACAGGTGGTTGGTGCCGATGGCGCAGGGTGATCTGCGAGTGGCGATTGCGGTCACCGAACCGGATGGCGGCACCGATGTGCTCGGTGCAATGAAAACCAACGCGGTGAAAGTCGATGGCGGTTGGAAAGTCAATGGCGCCAAGATGTGGACGACCGGCGCCAAGGTCGCCGACCGACTACTTCTGCTAGCTCGCACCGACAAGAACGTGGCAAAGCGACACCAAGGCTTGACCCTGTTTTTTGCCGATGCCAAATCGCCCGGCATCACCGCATCGCTACTGCCCAAGCTCGGCATGCGAGCAATGGGGTCTTGTTCGGTCACTTTCGACGATGTCTTCATACCTGACGAGGACGTGCTCGGCACTCCAGGTGAAGCTTGGTATATGATGCTGCCGACGCTTAACAACGAGCGGATCATGGTCGGCGCGCAGTGCCTGGGCGCAATTGACGGAGTTCTCGAGGACGCACTGGCTTACATGAAGCAACGCAAAGCGTTCGGCGACATCATCGGCCGATTCCAGATCCTGCAGCATTATGTGGCCGACATCGCCACCATGCAGAAGACCACCGAACTGCTGCTCTACTATGTCGCAAGCATGCAAGCGGCGGGAAAGCCGTGCGGGGTCGATGCCAACATGCTGAAAATGGTTGCGACCGAGAACGCAGTGAAGGCCGCAGACCTTGGTATCCAGATACTCGGCGGCATGGGCTATTCGGCGGAGACCGACATGCAGCGTTATTGGCGCGATCACCGC
>NZ_CAVK010000009.1 GCF_000382885.1 Sphingobium indicum BiD32 | reverse complement strand
TCCTCATATAAGCGGCTCATCACGTCCCGATCGATGTGGAGTCCCACGCGGCGGAAGATCACTGACTGCCGGTGCCAGGGCTGATGATCGACATAGCGGCTGACGACGAGGTGGGCCAGCAAGGCGCTGCTCGCCATCACCTTGGGGAGCGGCAGATCGACAGCGGGGGCCTGGCGGATCTGTTCGCAGGACCGGCACACCAGTCTTGGTCGCACGTGGCGAATGACCCGGAAGCGCGCCGGGACATAGTCGAGGACCTCAGTGACAGCCTCGTCGATCTGTACTGACGGCCCGTTACAACCGGCACTGCACGGGCTGGGCTGATGATCGACTGTATGACGCGGCAAGTGCGAAGGAAGCGGAACACGGCCGCCGGATTTGCGGGCCGATTTCGCCACAGGCGGTGCCGCCACCTCATCGTTGGCGGGTTCCGGTGCCTCGATCTCCTCGAACATCAGCCGCAACTGGGCGATATCCATTTTCTCTGAGCTACGACCGAACTGGACGCGCAGCAGCCGCGCGACGCGATGCTCGAGCTTTTCGATCCGCAAGGTCTGGGCTTTGACCGTGGCTTGCGCCGCCGTCAGTTCGGCCCGTTCCTGCTCCATGACATCGGCCATCTCCAGCAGCATTTTCTGCAGGAGGACCGGGTCAGTGGGAAGGCGATCGAACCGCATGCCGCAAATAATAGCGGAAGCCGACGGCAAAGCCTACATAAAATGGCGGTTTTCCTGATCTTTTTCACTATGCGAGGCTCGGCGTGATGACCTCGTCGTGGACGATCGCCTGCTTCCAGTTCAGGCCTTCGAGCAACATCGCAAGCTGGGCTGCCGACAGCCGCAGCGCACCCTCATGGGCACGTGGCCAAACAAACTTTCCGCGCTCAAGACGCTTCGCATATAGGCATAGCCCTGAGCCGTCCCAGACCAAGGCCTTCAGCCTGTCGCCCCTCTTCCCGCGGAACAGGAACACCGCCCCCGAGAAGGGATCGAGCTGAAGAATATTGCGCACCTGCGCTGACAGCCCGTCAAACCCCTTGCGCATGTCGCACGGTGGCAGGGACAGGTAGATCTTCGTCGAAGGCGGGAGCGCCAGGCTCAATGATCCAGCTCCCGCAAGACATCGAGCACCTGTTTCAGGGCAGCCCGATCAACCTCGCCATCAACTGACACCGTCAAGCCACACTGTCCTCGAACCTCGATCCGCCCAGCTTCTCGGGCTTTGGCCGACGGCGATGATGCTGTCAGTTCGACAGGTACGAAGCCTGCTATCGCTCCCCGGAGCAGTTGTTTGCGCCAGGTGTAGAGCTGGCCCGTGCCTATCGCATGCCGCCGCGCTACGGCCGATATGACAACGCCCGGCACCGTCGTCTCCTTCAGGATCGCCAGCTTCTCCTCGTCGCTCCAGTTCCGACGCCGCTCCACCTGTACAAGCGCTCCGCCATCACCGCGACCGCTCATACGAGGCTCGTTTGACTGCTCGATGTCCATGCTCACGCCTCCTTAAAGGCTGCGAGCTTTCCTATTTCGGTGATGCCGACAAGGCCACGTTCCGTCGGCGCTTACTTACGGTCGTCGATTTCGCCAAAAGTCTGATTATGGCCCGCGTCGAAGGCGTCATTTGGGTCGCGAGGAGCAAGAGGCCGTACGCAAGCTCCGGCATCGCCCTCAGAGCTATGATCTGCTTGTGGATTTCGTCGACTATGCCGTCCAGGTGCAGCCCGTCGTGGATGCCTTTCGTTCGGGCATTGCGAATACGCCACCAAGTGCGAGAAGGTTGGCAATCGTGACACGGAGCGCTCTGCTACGCATGCAATTGAAGAGAATGATTGGCCGTGACGGCGTCATGTTCTTTGAGTCGCTGGCTGAGGCGGAACGATGGCTCGAAGAAACCTCGTCGGTCTGACGATCGTCGGGCCCGAGCCTCGCCAAATTAAGATAGGCTTTACCGTGATTAGGCCGGCAAGCGCGCGCACGCCGGTTGACGAATGCCAATGCTCACCTGTCCAATAGAGCTGTGAAGTCTTCAGTCGCCATATTCAGGCTGGTAGCCGCCATCCGGTCGGCCAGATTTTCGAGATCTTCCAGTTCCTCATCTTTATAATGCACCGTCCAGTTCAGTGAGGCGATCTGCGTGCGCCTAAAAAGTTCGGCCTCCGCCTTGAGATACCCGCCTTGCTCTAGGCCCGCGAGTACGTCCAGCCAACGTATGCGATACCGATTGTTCGCTTCCTTCAGTTCCGCTCGTGCTTCCGGAGGAAGCTTATCCCACTCCTGAATCGAGACTTTATGCATGTGCCGTTGATCGTGAAGCACTCGCAAGTGGCCCACTATTAACGCCCGGAAACGATCAATCGGAGTGACTTTGCCGATCAAGGCATGCTCGGCAATTTCATGCCCATGACGGATACCCTCCGCGATCACATGGGCCAGAAGATCTTCCTTGCTTGAGAAATGATAGAATATACTTCCCGATGTCATTCCGCTGCTCGCGGCGATGTCGCGGACCGATGTCCGATCAAAACCTTTCTCGAAAAATATCCGCGCGGCTTCGATAATAATGACATCGCGGCGGCTTTTGCGGCCACGGCGCTCTGCGGGCACGGCAGGAGTGATTGCGGCGAGTGCAGGCAAGAGAGCGACTTTCTTTAGCAGAGTTTTGTCAAGTGCGTCAGTATTGTCATGCCGGTCAATATGCCTTCCTGAGCAAGGAAATGTTTCCTGGCACCCATTGCGTCGGATACTAGCGAAGTGGCTCACGCCGACTCCCGATGTTGAAGTCCTGGTATGCCCGTTTGCGATAGGGCATCGTGCTTTCCGCTCCGATACTGAAGTCAAACGCAATCCGGGCGATTGGTGCCTCATTTCCGATTCTGGGGTTATGGAAACTGTGGCCACCCTCGGGGAGCATGCTGTAGCGAATGCGTGCGCGTACTTCCGTCTCTCGGCGAGCCGATTGAGCATCCGACTCCAGAATGCAGTATTCGATCAGCGGAAGCGCCGTTAGCGCGTGCGCCATTCTATCCCACAGCGGAACGGCTGCATCACGGATTATATTCCTAGCATCGCCTGCCACGTAAAGCTTGGCCCGGAATCCCGCGGCAAGCGACTGAGCGAGATAGCTCAGCTTGGCACCCCTGCAATGCTTCATGGGGTATCTATCAGATAGGTATTTAAGCAGGCTTCGCTGAATTTCAGGGTTCCGATGGCATTGGTCGCTGCAAAGACCATCAAATGTATGATTGGCGACCGAATGCAAGACGCTTGAATCAAATCACAGATCACTACTTTGCGTTCTCCATATAGGCGGTTCGCCCTGCTACTGCCAACGAAGTTTCGAAGAATTGATAGTGGCACAACTTTTATAACTGAGCAATCAGTTAGCGCGATTAAGTGGTCTGCCTGGAACTGCGGCTCTCCCGCTGCCAACACGGAGAAGCGCTCCTCTAGAGGCGGATGTTCCCTCCAGAGGGACAGTCGAAACGACAATGCAAGCTTACACGGACGGGGCGACACAAGATTGATCGGGGATCGTGCGGGTAAACGGCTGGCCGCGCGCAACCAAATCGTCCCCAATTTGCGAGGTTTTGTATGACGTCCGCTTACGTTTTTGATGCAATCCGTACTCCGAGAGGTAAGGGCAAGCACGACGGTTCACTTCATTCCGTGAAGCCCGTGAGGCTGATCGCCGACCTATTGCAGGCCTTGGAGCGGCGCAACCGACTAGATACGGCCCGAGTGGAGGATGTCATACTGGGGTGCGGCTCGCCGGTCGGCGAGCAGGGCGCAGCGATCGGAAAGACGGCCGCGCTACTGGCGGGATGGGATGACAGCGTCGCCGGCTGCCAAATCGATCGCTTTTGCGGATCGGGGCTGGAAGCTGTGAATATGGCAGCCGCGCGCGTGATGAGTGGCATGGAAGACTTGATTGTCGCGGGCGGCGTCGAGTCGATGTCGCGGGTCCCAATGGGCGCGGGCGGCGGCGCGCTGTTCTTCGATCCCGAAGTGATGGCGAAGGCGAACTTCGTATCGCAAGGCGTGTCGGCGGATCTGATTGCCACCCTTGGCGGCTATAGCCGGGAAGATGTCGATGGTTTTGCGCTTCGTTCGCAGCAGAAGGCGAGCGCGGCGCAGCGCCAAGGTCGTTTCGATGGTTCGCTCATTGCTGTGCGTGATGCCAGCGGGCAGATCGTCTTGGACCGCGACGAGTTCGTGAAGCCCAAAACCACGATGGAAACGCTCGCTGGCCTCAAGCCCTCCTTTGCTAAGCTGGGCGAGATGGGGATGGACGCTGTAGCCATTGCAAAATACCCGCAGACTCTGTCCATACGTCACGTCCACACCGCAGGCAATTCATCCGGCGTCGTGGATGGAGCGAGTGCCGTGCTCATCGGCTCGGAGGCGGCGGGGCGCGATCTCGGGCTGGTTCCAAGGGCGCGGATCAGCGCGATGGCGATCGTCAGCACTGAGCCGACGATCATGCTTACAGGCCCCGGGCCTGCCGTCCGCAAGCTCCTCGCCAAGTCGGGTCTCTCCATTGATGACATCGATCTCTTCGAGGTCAACGAAGCGTTTGCCTCGGTGGTTCTGCGTTTCCTTGATGATCTCCATGTTCCCGAGGAAAAGGTGAACGTGAATGGCGGCGCGATCGCGCTCGGCCATCCAATCGGCGCGACTGGGGGCATGCTTATCGGAACGATCATCGACGAGCTAGAGCGTCAGAATTTGCAGCGCGGCGTCTGCACGCTGTGCATCGGTGGTGGCATGGGCATTGCTACGCTCGTCGAACGAGTTTGAGTCAGGGGTATTGATCGTGGAAAACGCGAATTACGAAACGCTCGAGGGCGGCACCGTCGTCATAACGATCGACATGGCCGGCGCGCCGCTCAATGTCATGAATGACGCGTTCGGCGATATGCTGGATACGGTACTTGCGCGGCTGGAAGCTGAGCGCGACAGCATCACCGGCGTGATCATCACTTCGGGGAAGGCCAGCTTCGTCGCGGGTGGCGACGTGAATAAGATACTCGCCCTGACGCAGGGGGGGGCGGAAGCTGGTTTCGCCTTTGTGCAGGCGCTCAAGGCGCGTTTGCGCCGCATCGAAAGCTTTGGCCGACCCGTTGTCGCCTCGATCAATGGCAGCGCACTCGGCGGAGGTCTCGAACTGGCGCTCGCCTGCCACCATCGGATCGCGATCGACGACGCCAAGTCCCAGATAGGATTTCCCGAGGTGGGCCTAGGCATTCTACCGGCGGCGGGGGGCGTGGTCCGCACAGTGCGGATGTTGGGCCTGATGAAGGCCTTGCCGCTGTTGACGGAAGGTCGCCGGCTCGCGCCGCAAGACGCCCTCCAACAGGGGCTGGTCGACGAGTTGGCCTCATCCCGCGAGGATATGCTGGCTAAGGCAAAGGCATGGATCGCCACCAATCCGTCGCCGCGTCAGCCTTGGGAAGTCAAGGGCTATAGTATCCCCGGTGGCAATATGTTCGCTCCGGAGAATATCGGCGCGATGTCAGTGTTCCCTAGCATGATCTTCAAGAAAACGCGGGGCCTTCTGCCCGCAGCCGAGCGGATTTTGGCGGTCGCTTCGGAAAGCACCCAGGTCGGTTTCGACGCCGCCATGCTGATCGAAAGCCGCACGTTCGCCGAACTGCTCATGACCCCGGTGACCGAGAACCTTATCCGCACGATGTTCCTCCAGATGAACGAAATCACGGCAGGCGAGAGCCGCCCGAAGGGTTTCGAGAAGCAAAAGGTTCGCAAGGTCGGCATACTCGGTGCAGGCATGATGGGCCGCGGAATTGCCTATTCCTGCGCATGCGCCGGCATCGATGTCGTATTGAAGGACATCAGCCTTGTCTCAGCCGAGGCGGGTAAGGCCTACAGTCGCGATCTCCTCGACAAGGCGGTCAAGCGTGGGCGGAAGACTAAGGAGGATCGCGAGGCGATCCTGGCAAGGATCCAACCGACCATCTTGATGGAGGATCTGTCCGACTGTGATCTGGTGATCGAAGCCGTCTTCGAGGATGTACCGCTCAAAAAAGGCATTGTTCGTGAAGTGGAGGCGGTCCTGAAGACCGGCACCATTGTTGCGACCAATACCTCGACCCTGCCTATCTCCCTGCTGGCCGAAGCTTCGGCGAACCCAACCAATTTCGTCGGCCTCCACTTTTTCTCTCCTGTGGACAAGATGCACATCGTCGAGATCATCTGCGGCAAGGGCACGAGCGAGGAGACACTTGCACGTGTTTACAATTTCGTGCAGCAAATCAAGAAGACGCCGATCGTTGTCCACGACAGCCGCGGTTTCTTCACCTCGCGCGTTTTTTCCGTTTTCGCCGATGAGGGAGACCGTCTCCTGAAGGACGGGGTAGACCCGGCCATCATCGAAAATGCTGCGCGGGATGCGGGTATGCCGGTCGGCCCGCTCGCCGTCCAGGACGAGGTCATGATGGACATGCTGCTGCGGTCCTACAAGACCAACAGGGTGCTCGATCAGGAGCTGGGCGACAGCTACTCGGAGACCTACGCCGTTTGTGCGGAACTTTGCGAACTGATGTGCGACTGCGGACGGGCTGGGCGCGGCGCTGGCGCGGGCTTCTACGATTACCTGCCCGACGACGGTAAGCAGCTTTGGCCCGGCCTCACCGAGATGTTCGGTGGTGACAAGGCAATGGACTATGCCGATGTTCGGGACCGCATGATGTATCGAATGGTGGTCGAAGCCGCGCGCTGCCTGCAGGAGAATGTCGTGACGAGCGAGCGCGACGGCAATATAGGATCGATTTTGGCATTCGGCTTCCCGTCTTATTCGGGCGGTGTTTTTCAATTTATCCGTTCGATGGGGATCGACGCGTTTCTTGCTCGTTGCGAAACGCTGGCGTCCGCGTACGGACAGCGTTTCAGTCCACCGGAGGAGCTTGCTGAAAGACTAGCCCGGTCGAATACTGCCTTGATCGCCATAAATCCATGATCTTCAAGGGGCAGCCAAAGTGTTACCGATGCGGTAGAGCCGATTTTCGGCGACCATTGGGCTGCCCCGGAGTTTGGCATCGCTCATCCGAAAGCAGTGGAGCGTTCGTAGCCTTGGCCGTTGCACGCAAGAAGGGCCGCGATACGGGATTGCTCGACATCAAATGGTTCTGCGGCGGCCAACTGAGCCGGGCAGAAATGCCCAAGCGCATCTTGTTCATGGACGCGCTTTTCAGGACTGTGAATGGTAAGATCCGCAAAGCCGATATCAACACTTCGACGCTTGGACCCCAGCTTATACGTAACCGTGATTAGCCTAGACACTTAAACTGTCGACGCCAGCACGAGCGAACCGGCAATGTGCCATTATGAGGATCAAAAGCTTGTGACCCAGCCACTGCCCGTCGTTGAGCCCGCGCCCGCCAATACGCGCGAGATTGTGGCCTGCGCGAGTGCCCAGCTAGAACGTCTCACAGCGACGCTGGCGATGCGCTGCGCGAGGAACGGAGCGCTCGACAGCACCGCGCTCGATACGCACCAGATCCTATCTTATGAATTGGCCTTCGCAGCGTCCGAGCTGTTGGCAGCGCGCATCTTGCTCACTGCGCCAGGAACATCGGATGGCTCGCTTCATAATGTGCTCGCCGGCGTGTTCGCGGCCGATGCTGTGCCGAGCGCGCTAGCCCGCCTGGCCATGATTGCTCGCGAGATCGGGTATGACCTCGGTGCGATTCAGGCGGTGGGTGCGGGCCCGGCTTATGACGCGCTCCTGGCTGGCGGGAGTACGGCTGCACTGGAGGATGCGGGTGTCCGGCTCGAAGAGGGGCGCGAGCCTTTCGCCGAGGTCGTCGTGAGCCACGAAGTCGAAATGGCGCGGGACGCATTCCGACGTTTCGCGGCCGATGTGGTGGCCCCGCTCGCTGAGAAAATCCACCGCCACGATCTGACGGTGCCAGAAGCACTTCTGGGCCCAATGCGTGAGATGGGCGTGTTCGGTCTCTCCGTGCCGGCGCGCTACGGCGGCACGGCTCCCGATGAGGGGGAGGACAACCAGGCGGTGATCGCGATCACCGAGGCGCTCTCCGAAGCGTCGCTCGCCGCAGCGGGCAGCCTGATCACGCGCCCTGAGATTTTAACCCGCGCGATGCTTGCGGGCGGCACGGAGGAGCAGAAGGCAACGTGGCTCCCGAAGATCGCGGTCGGCGATCCGCTCTGCGCCATTGCTATCACCGAGCCAGACTGCGGCTCAGACGTCGCGAGTCTCTCGCTCAAGGGCACGAAGGTGGAGGGCGGCTGGCGGCTTAACGGCGCCAAGACCTGGTGCACGTTTGCGGGAAAGGCGGGCCTCATGATGGTCGTCGCTCGCACGGGTACGGAGAAGGGCCATAAGGGCCTGAGCATTCTCCTCGTCCAGAAGCCGAGCTATGACGGCCACGAATTCGAGTACCGGCAGGAGGAAGGCGGGCTGCTCTGCGGCAAGGCGATCCCGACAATCGGCTATCGCGGAATGCATAGCTTCGACATCGTGTTCGAAAATTTCTTCGTGCCGGACGCCAATGTACTCGGTGAGGAAGGCGGGCTCGGGCGGGGCTTTTATTTCACCATGCAGGGCATGACCGGCGGGCGCATGCAGACAGCCGCTCGCGCTTGCGGGGTCATGCGGGCCGCCCTCAATGCCGCGTTCAGCTACGCAGCGGATCGGAAAGTGTTCGGCCGCCCCTTAGGCGACTATCAGCTCACACGCGCCAAACTCGCCCGTATGTCGGCGCGCTTCGCCGCAAGCCGCCAACTCGCCTATCATGTGGGCGCAATGTTGAATGAGGGGCACGGCCAGATGGAAGCAAGCCTCGTCAAGCTTTTCGCCTGCCGCTCGGCAGAGGTTGTGACCCGTGAAGCGCTGCAGATTCACGGCGGTATGGGCTATGCTGAGGAGGTCGCCGTCAGCCGCTATTTCGTTGATGCCCGGGTTCTCTCAATCTTCGAAGGCGCGGAGGAGACGCTTGCGCTGAAAGTCGTGGCGCGCGGGCTCATGGAGAGAGCTCTTAAGACCCTGAATCATTGATTTGCCTTGCGCGACTCACGCGCAAGTTATAGTTAGTTCTCTAAGAGAACTTACTGGAGAGACCGCAATGGCGACTGTAGCAATGACTGTACCGACGACGATCCCGGACCTGCGCGCGCTGATCCTCAATGATCGTGTGCACGGGTCGCTGTATACCGATGCTCGGAACTTCGAGCGCGAGCTGGAGCAGATCTGGTACAAGACTTGGGTTTATGTCGGACACGAGAGCGAGATCCCGAACCCAAACGATTTCGTAATGAAATCAATCGGTCCACAGCCGATCTTGATGACCCGTGACAAGGCGGGGCAGATTCATTTGCTTCAGAACCGTTGCGCGCATCGCGGTAATGTCGTGTGCGTGAAGCAGAAGGGCAACGCCAAGCTGTTCAGTTGCTCTTTTCACAACTGGACCTTCTCGAACAATGGCGATCTCGTCGGCTATGCCTTCCCGGAAGGCTATCGCGACAATCCTGCGGCGGACAAATCCAAGCTTGGCCTCGGCAAAGTGCCGCGTATGGCCTCTTACAAGGGTTTCGTCTTTGGCTCTTTCGCTGCGGACGGTCCGAGCCTTGAAGAGCATCTGGGTGGTGCTGCGGAGATGCTCGACCGCCTCTGCGTCAACGGGCCCGAGGGCGAGGTCGAGTTGGGCTGTGGCTTTCTCCAGCATAAGGTGAAGGCGAACTGGAAGTTCGTCGTTGAGAATGAAACGGACGGCTATCATCCGGCGTTCACGCACAGTTCGATCTTCGGCGTCGCGGATAGCGGCATTGGCGGCCTCTACGCTGACAAGTCGACCGCGCTCGCGCGCGATTATGGCAACGGTCACACCGAAATGGACCTCAGGCCTGAGTTTCGGAAGTTCGACGAGCCGATGCGCTGGTTCGGCACGACGCCGGAGAAACTGCCCGACTATGTCGATAAGATGAGCGCCGCATATGGGTCGGAAAAAGCGCGGACGATCATGATTGACGGCACGCCGCACGCGATGATTTATCCTAACCTGTTCATCGCCGAGATCCAGTTGTTCGTGATCCAGGCCGTCTCGGTCGATGAGACGATCCAGCATGTCACGCCGATCCAGTTCAAGGGTGCTCCGGATATCAACCGCCGCTTGCGCCAGCAGACCATGGGTTCGGTCGGCCCGGCAGGTTTCCTGCTCGCCGACGACGCCAGCATGTACGAGGGTTGTCACGCGGGCGTGAAGTCGAAGAACCCCGAGTGGGTGTTCCTAGGTCGCGGCGAGCAGCGCGAGACACGCGACGAGGATAATTACCGCGTCAGTCATATCACTGACGAGACCCCGTCGCGCGGGATCTGGCGTCACTATCTTCAACTCATGGAGGCCGAATGATGGCGGGCACAGCCACCCTCGATAGCCCGGCGGAGGCCGTGCCTATCGCCACCACACTTGAGGATTTGCTCCTCTATCACGAAATCAGCCAGTTCATTTATCGCGAAGCGCGTCTGCAGGACGACCATCAATATGACGCATGGGAGGCGCTGTGGGCTGACGACGCGCTTTACTGGGTGCCGGCGAACGGCGACGACAGCATCGATCCCGATCACGAGATGTCAATTATCTACGACAACCGCTCGCGCATCGCGCTGCGCATACGCCAGCTTCATACCGGCCGGCGGTGGGCTCAGGAGCCTCGCTCCAACCTGCGCCGTACCATCTCGAACGTCGAGGTGACGATCGCGGGGAACGGCGATGTCCACGCGAACGCGAACGGGATTATCTACGAATCCCACCCGCGCGGCGACGTCGTCTGGGCGGCGCAGTTCAAATATGTGCTGCGTCGGATCGATGGCGGTTTGCGCATGGCGCGCAAGACGGTGTTGTTGCCGAACAACGATACGGCGCTCTGGTCGATGGCATTCTTGGTCTGATTGCGAAAGCACCTTGGTGCCGCACGAAGACCGTCGTTTGATAACAGAAGATGTGCGGGAGACGGCGATGAATGAGCGGGACTGGGAAAGTGTAATTCCGAATGGCGACGTTCTGCTGCGATACAGAGACGGCATCGCGGAGTTGATGCTTAATCGCCCGCATGCGTCCAACGGCATGACGGTGGATTTTCTCGCTGCGCTTTATGCGGCGGTGATGCGCTGCCACGGGGATCCGCGTATCCGCGTCTTGGTCTTGCGCGGCGCCGGGAAGAATTTCTGCGCAGGCGGCGACGTTAAGGATTTCGCCTCGAAGGGGGAAGGGCTGCCCGACTATCTGCGGCAGGCAACCTCATATCTCCAGATTGTCGCGGGTGCCCTGATCCGGCTCAATGCGCCGGTCATCGCCTCGGTTCAGGGTTTCGCGGCTGGCGGCGGCGGCGTCGGCTTGGTCTGTGCATCGGATTTCGTGATCGCGGGCACCTCGGCAAAGTTCCTTACTGGCGCGACGCGCGCCGGCATGGCGCCGGACGCCGGCTCCTCGGTCACCCTCCAGCGGCTGGTCGGCTTTCGCAAGGCGATGGACATGCTGATCCGGAACCCGGTTGTTCCCGCGAAGGAAGCACTGGATATTGGATTGATCACTTCCGTGGTGTCTGACGAAGCGCTGGAAGAGGAAACGTTCAGGCTTGCTGAGGAAATTGCGCGCGGTGCCCCGCTAGCGTTGGCGGCCACCAAGCGGCTGCTGTGGAATGGGCTTGGCACCGGAATCGAGGTGGCTTTCCCCGAGGAATCGCGGACCGTTTCCGAACTTTCTGGCACGGCCGATGCCCGCGAAGCGCTAGCGGCGGTGATCGAGCGTCGTACCCCCCTGTTCACGGGGCGCTGACGCGATGACCGGCTATGCCAAGGATGCATTTCTGGGCCGCCGCGCGCTGGTGACAGCAGGTGCGAGTGGCATCGGGGCCGCGATCAGCAAGGCGTTGGCGGATGCGGGCTGCGAGGTCATTGTTTCGGCGCGCGGTGCCGAGGACGCCGAGCGCTGGGCCAAGGAGATCGGCGGCATTGCGGCAACACTCGACGTCACCGACGATGCGGCTGTACGCCGGGTGGTTTGCGAGGCAGGACCGATTGACATTCTCATCAACAATGCTGGCATCGATCAGCATGCCTTCTTTACCAAAACTACGCCCGACGAATGGCGTATGCTGGTTGACGTCAATTTGATGGCCGTTCTTTCCTGTACACAGGCAGTGCTGCCGGCAATGCAGGAAAGGTGCTACGGACGCATCGTTAATATCGCTTCGGAAGCGGCGCGCCAGGGCTCGAAGGGCGGAGCAGTCTATGCTGCAGCGAAGGGTGGTGTAATTTCGTTTACCAAGTCGATCGCGCGCGAAAATGCCCGCTTCGGGATCACCGCCAACGTAGTGCTCCCCGGGCCGGTTCGCACTCCGCTGTTGGAAAAGGCGGTGGCGAAGGGCGGAGAAAAGCTGCGCGACGCGATGGCTAGCGCGACACTGCTTGGCAGGATCGGTGAGCCGGAGGAGGTCGCCGCACCTGTGCTCATGTTGGCGAGCGAGGCGGCATCCTTCATCACTGGCGAGGTGCTTGGCGTCTCGGGCGGCATGGGGTGTTGACGCAATGAGCGAACACCCTGTGGCTCGGCCCATCGACATCGTAATAGAAAAGGTGCGTCGCACTTATGGTGCTTGGCGGCGCAACACGCCGATCGAGGCGATGCGCGAAGATTGGGACAACCTCTTCTGGTCCGACGCGACCGGAGTGGTCGGCGAGCCGGTCATGGCAGGAGGGGTAGACGCGATGTGGATCGTCGCGCCGGGAGCCACGCGGGAGCGCGTATTTCTCTATCTGCATGGCGGCGGTTACCGGGTAGGGTCGATTCGCTCGCATTTCGACTTGATCGCGCGCATCTCGGCCGCGAGCGGGGCGGCTGGCTTTGCCATAAACTACCGCCTCGCGCCCGAGCATCCGTTTCCGGCAGCGATCGAGGACGTCTTGACGACCTGCGAATGGTTGGTGGGGCAGGGCGTTTCGCTCGATCATGTCGCGCTGGCCGGTGATTCAGCGGGCGGCAATCTTGCACTCGCTGGCACCCTGAAGCTCCGTGCCAAGGGTGGGGCGACACCAGCGGCGCTGGTGCTGCTCTCGCCCTGGACCGACCTGGAACTGCGCGGCAAGAGCTACGAGACACGTGCCGACAGCGATCCCATCCACCAGCGTGCGATGCTGGCCGCGACCGCCGCGGGCTATCTTGGTGGCGCGGACCCGGCCGACCCGCTGGCATCACCGCTCAACGCAGCTTTTGCCGGTTTCCCGCCCATGCTGATCCAGGTCGGCGACCGCGAAACGGTGCTCGACGACTCGCGTAATCTCGCCGCCAAGGCCGAAGCAGCAGGCGTGTCGGTGCAGTTGGAGGTGTGGGACGAGATGATTCACGTCTTCCAGCAGTTTCCCGACGAGCTTGATGAGGCGCGCGAAGCGATCGCGCATATCGGGGCCTTTCTCCGTGAGCGACTTCTGTGACGACGGCCACCACTTGTTCAATCCTGCGCATAGCGGATGTCGCGCGGATCGATCCGCTTGTGACAATGCTCGCACACGACGGCGGGATTCAGCTCATGTCCGCAAGGCGTGTGAACCAAGCGAAAGCTGCCGCCGGATGCACCCAGCCATTGTTCGCCCCAGCGCTGGAGCGCAACGAAGATCGCATACATGTCCATGCCACGATCGGTGAGACGATATTCGTACCGCACGGGTTGTGTCTGATAGACTTCGCGGCGGATGATATTCTGTTCGAAGAGGTGATTCAGACGCCGCGTCAACACGCTGCGCGAGATCTGCAGGTTGCGCTGGAAATCGTCGAACCGGCGCACGCCCAGGAACATTTCCTGCAAAACAGCGAACGACCACGAGTCCGAGAAGATGTCGAGCGCCTTGCGGACCGCGGTGGGTCGATCGGTGGGGCCTCGGGTGCTGGACTCGGCGTCGGTGGTCATCAAGCTATCCGAAAGAGATGGGATCCGGGAATCTGTAGACAAAAGGTCGGCGAGCGCAACCGCGCAAGCGCCGAAGACAATCAAGACAGGACGCGTACGTGACGGGTATTATCGGTTTCGGCGGCTATGTGCCGCGTGCACGGTTGAGTCGGCGGGCGATCTACGAGGCTAATTCTTGGTTCGCCCCCAATCTCAAAGGCCGTGCCGGGGGCCATCGCGCGATGGCGAACTGGGACGAGGACCCGATTACAATGGTGGTTGCCGCCGCGCGCGACTGCCTGGGCGAGGGTGACGATCGCAGCCATGTCGAGGCGCTATACTTCGCCTCTACCACGGCGCCGTTCGCCGATCGGCTCAATGCCGGGGTCGTCGCGGCCGCGCTCACACTGAACGAAAGCGTCGAAGCCTATGACGCAGGCGGCACGCGGCGCGCCGGGCTTGGCATCGTCAATCAGGCGCTCGCGCGAGTCCGGGGCGGCGGCGGACCGAGCCTCGCCCTTGCCTCCGATCTCCGGAAGGCACGCATGGCTAGCCCCGCAGAAATGGAGCAGGGCGAGGCAGGCGCGGCCATCTTGCTTGGTAGGGACAATGTTCTCGCCGAGCATCTCGCCTCTGCCAGCGTGACCGTCGATTTCGTAGATCATTTCCGTCAATCCGGGGTCGAGTTCGACTATAATTGGGAAGAGCGCTGGGTGCGCGACGAGGGCGTCGCCAAGATCGTGCCGCGGGCGGTCAAGGCGGTGCTGGAACGCGCCGGGCTCGAAGCCTCCGCGGTCGACTATTTCATATTCCCGACCACGCTCGCCAGGATGGACGCCCAGATCGCCAAGAGCTGCGGTATCGCGGCAGAGGCTGTTTTATCCTCGCTGCACGATCGGATCGGTGATACTTGCACCGCACACGCGCTGCTGCTGCTTGCGCAAGTGCTGGAGACCGCCAGGCCCGGCGCAACCATTCTGGTGGTCGAGTTCGGCAATGGCGCGGAGGCTCTTCTCTTCCGCGTGACGGAAGCGATCAACAGCTTCAATCCCCGGCGCGGTGTTTCGGGCTGGCTCGACCGCGGTCGAGAGGAACTGAACTACACCAAGTTACTTGCCTTCCGCGGTCTCATCGAAATCGAGAAGGGGATGCGGGGCGAGCAGGACAAGAAGACAGCGCTCAGCACGCTCTACCGTCATCGAAGCGCCATCCTTGGACTCGTCGGCGGCAAGTGTGAAGTCACGGGCAGCGTGCATTTTCCGCCTTCGCGCTTCTCTTACGACCAGCAAAAGCCGCTGCTCGACACTCAGCGCCCCTACAAGATGGCGGAGAAGAAGGCGCAGGTGCTGAGTTGGTCGGCCGAGAAGCTTTCCTTCTATCTAGCGCCACCGCATCACTATGGTCAGCTCGATTTCGAGGGCGGCGGTCGCGTCCTGATGGAGTTCACCGACGTGCAGTCCGGTGACGTCGATACCGGAACCGAGATGGAGATGACCTTTCGCATCAAGGATCGCGACCAGCTGCGCGATTTTACTCGCTATTTCTGGAAGGCGATGCCGGTTGCGGTCGGCGCCTGATAGTAAAGGAGATTCTGCATGCCTCGTGGTATCAAAGACAAGGTCGCTATTCTCGGCATGGGGTGCAGCCGCTTCGGCGAGCGCTTTGATTCCAGCCCGGAGGATCTCATGGTCGAGGCGTATGTTGAAGCGCTTGAGGATGCCGGTATCGAGCCGACCCAGCTCGACGCCGCTTGGTATTCGACCCATATTGCGGATGTTGGCACCGGCCGCGGTGGCACCCCGCTCAGCATCGCGCTCAGGCTGCCCAATATCGGCGTGACCCGGGTCGAGAACTTCTGCGCTGGCGGATCGGAAGCGGTGCGCAACGCCGCCTACGCTGTCGCTTCGGGCGCATGCGACATCGCGCTCGCGCTCGGCGTCGAAAAGCTCAAGGACTCGGGCTATGCGGGTCTGCCGGTGGCGACCGTCGGCACCTATATCCCCCAATGGTATCCGGGCGCAGTCGCGCCGGCCAACTTCGCGCAGCTCGCCACCGCCTACCGCGCCAAACACGGCGTGGATGCGGCTTTGCTCAAACGGGCAATGGCCCATGTCTCGATCAAGAGCCATGCCAATGCGGTGAAGAACCCGAAGGCGCATCTGCGCAAGGCGATCACCGAGGACCAGGTACTCAATGCGCCGATGATCGCCGAGCCGCTCGGCCTGTTTGACTGCTCGGGCGTGTCGGACGGAGCTGCCGCCGCGATACTCACCACACCCGAGATCGCGCGAGCGATGGGCAAGAAAGATATCGTCAGTTTCAAGGCGCTGCAGATCGCGGTCAGCAACGGATGGGAATTGCAGGAC
>NZ_CAVK010000010.1 GCF_000382885.1 Sphingobium indicum BiD32 | reverse complement strand
CCATGGGGACGGCGCGGATCCTGTCAGGCGCCCTTGGTGCCCAGATAGGCGATCCACAGATCGGCAATCTTCTTGCGCGCGCCGCCCTGAACGGTCTGGAACGCGGCCTTGGCTGCGGGCAGATCACCGCCCAGCGCCTTGGCGATACCCATGCGGCTGTTCACTTCGTCCGCATCGACGCCGCCCTTCTGCTTGGCCAGATCGAACATGGTCGCCGCCTTGGCATAATCGCCATAGCCCAGATAGGCGTCGGCGGTGGCTGCCGCGATCTTGCCGTTTGCCGCCTTCTTTGCATCGGCCTCGGCTGCGCCCAGTGACCCCTTGTCGCCGGCGATCTTCGCCACCGCCGCCTGATAGGTTTCACCGCCCTGACTGGCGTTCAGCACGCCCTTGGAGCGGCCTGCGTCAATCGCCGACTTGACCTCGCCATAGATGCCGGTCTTGGATGCCATTTCAGCATATTCAATGAAATCGCCGGCCACGACCAGACCACCCGATGCCGCCATCAGCCGCAATACATCCAGATTTTCGCGGTTGGTGATGGTCGGGTTTGCCTGCTGGAACAGGCGGATGAGTGTGCGCAGATTTTCGCCGCTCGGCTGTGCCTGATAGGCCCAGGTTGCCCATTCGGTCACTTCGGGCAGACGCGCCGAAGCTGCGCGGCTTACGCCGATCTGATACCATTGTGCGGGAACCTGCTGTCCCGCTGCCTTCATCGCGTCCGCCCCGGCCTTGAGCGCGGCCAGCCCCTGCTGGTTCAGCGATCGCTGTGGTTCGACCGATGGATTGGCGGTGCCTGCCTTGCCGAAATAGGCCTGGGCAAGGGTCGGATTTATCGCCTCTGGCTTGTAACCGGCCGCCAGCGCTGCCTGGCCGCGCTTGATCGCCAGATCATAATTTTTGGCGCCCATCGCCTGATCGGCCGCGACCGCATTGAACTGACCCGCCTGTTCGGGCGGGGTCAGGCCGCTGTCGAGCATCTGGGTCAATGCCTCGCTCTGAAGCGCAGTGTCCTTGCTCGCGATCGAGGTGTTCAACTTGATCGCGCCGATCTGATATTTGTCGTCATTGCTCACGGCTTTGGTGTCGGCATCGGCCAGCGCTGCCTTGGCACCGGCAAAATCCTGCGCTTCGGCGGCCTTTTGCGCGGTCTGGAGCGACTTGATGACTTCAGGCGAGACATTGAGCTTCGGTCCGGCCTTCTTCTCTTCCTTTTTCGCGGCAAAGGCGGGGGCAGTGATCGCGCCGCCGCTCAACGCCAGAGCCAGCACAAGCGCCACCGGGGTAACAAAACGCATGATCCTCATCTCCTTTGTGCGCCGGGCCAGGGAAGCCATGGGCGACTTTAAAGCTGTTGTGCGCCGATTAGGGGGCGGCGCGTGAATGGCCATTGAACAAGCCTATATCGGCGCATTTTGCAACTGTCATGCACACGCTTCGTTCCGTTCGCCCCGGTCATCATCCCCTGCCCTGTTTGTCTGCACGTGCGGGCGCGCGCGTGAGCGCGAGGGGTGACAGATTTGTTTCGCTCGGCTAGTGCGGACGCAGAAACACATTCCATCCAAAAAAGAGAATCGCCTTGACCGACGAGACCAGCCTCGCCGACCCTTCGGACATCAGCCCCGTCAGCATCGTAGACGAGATGAAGGCGAGCTATCTCGACTATGCCATGTCGGTCATCGTCTCCCGCGCCCTTCCCGACGTGCGCGACGGGTTGAAGCCGGTGCATCGCCGTATTCTCTTCTCCGCCCAGGAATCGGGCTTCGTCTATAATCGTCCCTATCGCAAATCCGCGCGTCTGGTCGGTGAAGTCATGGGTAAATATCACCCCCATGGCGACAGCTCGATCTACGACGCATTGGCCCGCATGACCCAGGACTGGTCGATGCGCGTGCCGCTGATCGACGGGCAGGGCAATTTCGGTTCGATGGACCCCGATCCGCCAGCCGCGATGCGTTACACCGAAGCGCGGCTGGCGAAGGTCGCCAATGCGCTGCTGGAGGATCTCGACAAGGATACGGTCGATTTCACGCCCAACTATGACGCTTCGGAAAGCGAACCGCAGGTTCTGCCCGCGCGCTTCCCCAACCTGCTGGTCAATGGCGCAGGCGGCATCGCGGTCGGCATGGCGACCAACATTCCGCCGCATAATCTGGGCGAAGTCATCCGCGCCTGCCTTGCCTATATCGACAATCCCGGCATCACGATCGACGAACTGATCGCTATCGTCCCCGGTCCCGATTTCCCGACCGCGCCGCTGATCCTGGGCCAGTCGGGCGCGCGCAGTGCCTATCACACCGGTCGCGGCTCCATCATGATGCGCTCGCGCCATGTGATCGAGAGCGGACGGGGCGACCGCGAATCCATCGTCCTGACCGCCATCCCCTATCAGGTCGGCAAGAATGGGCTGGTCGAGAAGATCGCCGAAGCCGCCAAGGAAAAGCGGATCGAGGGGATCAGCGACATTCGCGACGAATCCAGCCGCGAAGGCGTGCGGATCGTCATGGATCTGAAGCGCGATGCGACCCCCGAAGTCGTACTGAATCAGTTGTGGCGCAACACCCCGGCGCAATCGAGCTTCCCCGCGAACATGCTCGCGATCCGTGGCGGCCGCCCGGAATTGCTGAACCTGCGCGACATCATCGAAGCCTTCGTCAAGTTCCGCGAAGAGGTGATCACCCGCCGCACCAAGTTCGAGCTGAACAAGGCGCGCGACCGCGCCCATATCTTGCTGGGTCTGGTCGTTGCGGTCAGCAATCTCGATGAGATGGTCAGGATCATCCGCGGATCGTCCAGCCCCGCCGAAGCACGCGAAAAGCTGCTGACGCGCGAATGGCCAATTGGCGAGATCGCGCCCTATATCCGGCTGGTCGAAGCGATCGACATCGAAGTTTCGGGCGATTTCTACAAATTGTCCGACCTTCAGGTCCGCGCCATCCTCGACCTGCGCCTGCACCGCCTGACGGCGCTGGGCCGCGACGAAATCGGCAAGGAACTGGCCGAACTGGCCGACGCGATCGCTGAATATCTCGCCATCCTGGGCGACCGGATCAAACTCTATGCCGTGATGAGGGAAGAGTTTGAAGAGATTGAACGCGAATTCGCCACCCCCCGCCTGTCCGAAATCACCGCCGCTGCCGACGGGATCGAGGATGAGGATCTGATCGAACGCGAAGATATGGTCGTCACCGTTACGGTGCAGGGCTATATCAAGCGCACCCCGCTGGAGAGCTTCCGCGCGCAGGCGCGGGGCGGCAAGGGCCGGTCGGGCATGGCCACCAAGGATGAG
Organism: Sphingobium indicum BiD32; assembly: GCF_000382885.1. Lineage (GTDB taxonomy): Bacteria > Pseudomonadota > Alphaproteobacteria > Sphingomonadales > Sphingomonadaceae > Sphingobium > Sphingobium japonicum_C. The sequence continues at coordinate 23,189 of NZ_CAVK010000010.1, read as the reverse complement.
GATGCGATCACCGAATTGTTCGTGACCTCGACCCATACGCCGGTGCTGTTCTTCTCCACCGCGGGCAAAGTCTATCGCATGAAAGTTTGGCGCCTCCCCGAAGGCGGCCCGGCGACACGCGGGCGGCCGATGATCAACCTGCTGCCACTGGGTCCGGGCGAAACCATCCGTACCGTGCTGCCGCTGCCCGAAGATGAGGATAGCTGGAAGGACCTGCACGTCATGTTTGCGACCGCGAACGGCACCGTGCGCCGCAACAGCATGGACGCCTTCGCCAATGTGCCGAGCAACGGCAAGCTGGCGATGCGCTTTGACGAGGGCAGCGATGACCGGTTGATCGGTGTCGCGCTGCTGACCGAGGAGGATGACGTGCTGCTCGCCACCCGGCAGGGCAAGGCGATCCGTTTTGCCGCGACCGACGTGCGCGAATTCCAGAGCCGCACATCGACCGGCGTGCGCGGCATGACGCTCAAGAGCGACGACGAAGTCATCTCCCTGTCAATCCTGCATCGGTCGGGCGCCAATCAGGAACAGCGCGAGGAATATCTGCGCTTCGCCCCGTGGAAGCCGGAAAAGGAAGGCGAAATGGGCGATCAGGCCATGTTCGCGCATATGCGGGAACATGAGCAGTTCATCCTGACCGTCTGCGCCAATGGCTATGGCAAATTGTCGTCGGCCTATGATTATCGCCGCACCGGACGCGGCGGCCAGGGCATCACCAATATCGACAATATCGGTCGCAACGGCCCCGTCGTCGGCAGCTTCGCCGCGACCCATGGCGACCAGTTGATGCTGGTGACCGATCAGGCCAAGCTGATCCGCATGGGCCTCGACAGCCTGCGCGTCATCGGCCGCAATTCGGCGGGCGTGCGCCTGTTCGACGTGGCCAAGGACGAGCATGTCGTCAGCGCCGCGCGGATCGAGGAAAATGACGAGGGCGACGCGGAGGCGTCCGCGCAGGCATGAGCGACCTGTTCGCCTACAAGATCCTGACGGCCGACCAATATGCGCAGTTGAAAGCCGATGGTGTGTTCACCGGCGCGCCGGTCGATCTGGCCGATGGCTATATCCACATGTCGACCCGCGATCAGGCGGCGGAGACGGCGGCCAAACATTTTGCCGGGCAGGACCGGCTGGTGATGCTGATGGTCGATCTCGCGCCGTTCGGAGAGGCGATCAAATGGGAAGCGTCACGCGGCGGCGCGCTGTTCCCGCATCTTTATGGCGACCTGCCGTTGAGTGCGGTGGCGGGCAAGGTGGTGCTGCGCATTGGCGACGATGGGCTGCATCAGTTCCCGGCGGGCTTCTGATCCACCGGTTTCATCCGCAAGACCAGTCCGCGCCGGACCCAATAGTCCCATCCGCCCCAGCGGATGCGTGATGATGCGGCGGCGGCCAGTTGCACGATCAGGTGCGCCCATGTGACGACGAAGGGCGCGGTAACATCCCACAGGAGCGATCGCCGTGCGCGGCTGGCCTGCTCCGGCTCCAGTACGCTGGCGAGGATCGCCCGCCGCGCAAGCGCCCGGCCCCATGCCGCGCCATAGCCAATCATAATCATCGCCCAGCCACCCCAGACCAGCGCCCAGATCCACGCCGCCGCCTGCACCGCGACCACCAGCGTCGCCAGCGCCCACATGCCGGGGCTGTTGGTGACGATGTGTCGATATTGCCGCACGCCAAAGCTCAGCGCCTGCGCCGCGCTCCCCTCCAACGGGCTGGCGACGAGCAGGTCGCGCACGGGCCGCAATCGCAATTTGGCGCGCCAACCGGCCAGACCGATCGCCATGTCATCGGACAATCGCCCCGCCATCGCCCGGTCAAGGTCCAGCCGATCGGCCACATCGCGCGTCAACGCCATCGCGCCGCCCCAAGGCATGGTCGCGCTGGCAAAGCGCGGGAGTGTCGCCAGTTGCATCTCTACCGCACCGACCAGTGCCAGCATCGGTCCGCGATCCGGTAACAGCATCCGGTATCCGGTGACGATGTCCGCTTTCCCCCTGACCAGCGGAAACAGCAAGCGTCCGACCAGCCGCGCGGGCGGCTCAATGTCGGCATCGATGAAAACGATATGGCGATCCTCCGGTCGCAACGCCCGCAACGCCGCGCGTAATTTGTGGATCTTCTGGCCTTCGTCGCTCGCGATCCCGGCATGGACGAGTTGCACCCAGTCCCCCTCCCGCACGGCCAGCGTATCGGCAGCAGCGCATCGTCCCGATGTCGCGATCAGCAAACGGAAACGCGCCGTCTGCGCTTTCAGCCGAGCGATCAGGTCCGGCCCGCCATCCCAATCGTCACGCACCGACAACAGCACGACCACGCCGTCGGGCGCCTCGGTCTTGCGATCTGTCGGCAGGTGCCGCCAGTAATTGACGACGCCCAGCAGGCTCAGCCCCTGAAGGAATATCCATAGCCACAGCATGTTACGCCAGCGCCCCTTTACCGTCTCGGCCGCTTCTGTATGACGCTATCACGATGCTCTCCAACCCCTTTCTCTTCGCCCTGCTGCGCCTTTTGCCCGCGGGCATCGCCTCCTGGCTGGGTGGCTGGCTGTCGGTGACCTTCGCTCGCCCGCGCATGAAGCTGCGCGACGCCCGCGCGCGCGCCAATCTCGCTCTACTGCGACCGGATCTGAGCGTGGAGGAGCGCGAGGCGATCCTCACCCGGCGGTGGGAGAATATTGGGCGAACATTGGCGGAACTGGCCAATATCGATCGACTGGTCAGCCCGCGTCATGTGCGGGTGCATGACGCGGCGGGATATCAGGCCATACTCGACATGCCTGGCCCGATGATCTTCTTGACCACGCATATCGGCAATTGGGATTTGATGGCCGCGCATCTCAAGGCCGCGACGGATCGCCCGCCGTTGGGCGTTTATGATCCACCAGATAATCCCAAGATCGCCGCCCAACTCAAGCGCGCCCGGCAAAGCTATATGGGGGAAGCGATCACTGGCAGCGGCGGTGCGGCACGCGGCATCGTCCGGCATCTGACCAAGGATCGGGCGATGCTCTATATTCTGGTCGATGAGCGACGAGAAGCGCAGGTCTGGTTCCCGCGTTTCGGGCGCGACCTGCCGCCATCGGGCAATCTGTCCGTCGCGCTGCGGCTGGCGCGCAAGTCAGGCGCGCGGTTCACGCCCTTCTATCTGACGCGCACCAACGGGCCGCATTTCGATCTGCATTGGCATCCACCGCTCGACCCGGCGCGGATGAGCGATATCGAAATGGTCGCGGCCATCGACACTTTTCTGGCGCGCGCCTGTATCGACCATGCCGACGAGTGGCTGGCGCTGCATGATATGGACCTGACTTCGCCAGGCCATGCGCCCCCTACCCCTCCGTTCATGTGACTTCGCGCTGTATCGCGGCTAAAGCCCCTGCCATGTCCCGACTCGCGATCAAGATTTGCGGCCTTTCGACCGCCGATACGGTAGGCGCTGCGGTGCGCGCCGGGGCGAGCCATATCGGCTTTGTCCATTTCCTCAAAAGCCCGCGCCATGTCGATGCCGACCAGATCAGGGCACTCGCCGCCATCGCCCCCGCCGATGTAGAGCGCGTCGGCGTGGTGGTCGATCCGACCGACGAGATGCTGGACGAACTGGCCGCCACCGGCGCGCTCACTGCCCTGCAACTGCATGGCAAGGAAAGCGTGCAGCGGGCCGCCGCCATCCGTCATCGTTTCGGCCTGTCGGTGTGGAAAGCGATTTCGGTCAAGACTCGCGTGGATATCGACGCCGCCAATGCTTATGCGGGTGCGGTCGACCGGCTGCTGTTCGACGCCAAGACACCCGATGGCGCGGCTTTGCCGGGCGGCATGGGGCTGCGGTTCGACTGGACGTTGCTGCGCGGGGTGGCGGTGCCCGGACCATGGGGGCTGTCGGGCGGTCTGTCGGTGGACAATGTTGCCGAGGCCGTGCGCATCACCGGCGCACCACTGATCGACGTTTCGTCGGGCGTGGAAAGCGCGCCGGGCATCAAGGATATGGACAAGATCGCCACCTTCTGCAAAGCGGTTTTGCAATGTTGACGCCGCCCGCCCCTGTCGCGCGCATCGGGACACGATGGCGCTGATCGCTTCCCCCATCCGAAGCGAACGCCCATTTAGATCCAAGAGACTGAAACGATCATGACCGACACCATTAGCTTGCCCAACAGCCTGCGCAGCCAGCCCGATGCCAGTGGCCATTTCGGCCAGTTTGGTGGCCGCTATGTCGCCGAAACATTGATGCCGCTGATCCTGGAACTCGAAAAAGTCTATCGCGCGGCGAAGGACGATCCGGCGTTCGAGGAAGAATATGACTATCTGCTCAAACAATATGTCGGCCGCCCCAACCCGCTATATTATGCGGCAAGGCTGACCGAGGCGCTGCGCGAAGGCGCACCAGCGGGTAAGGGCGCGAAAATTTATCTGAAGCGCGAGGAACTGAACCACACCGGCGCGCACAAGATCAACAATTGCATAGGGCAAGCGCTGCTCGCCCGCCGCATGGGCAAGAAGAAGGTGATCGCGGAAACCGGCGCAGGCCAGCATGGGGTCGCCACCGCGACCGTCGCCGCCTTGTTCGGCATGGAATGCAAGATTTTCATGGGCGCCAAGGACGTCGAGCGCCAGAAGCCCAATGTGTTCCGCATGAAGCTGCTCGGCGCGGAAGTCATTCCGGTGACGTCGGGTTCGGCGACGCTCAAGGATTCGATGAACGATGCGCTGCGCCATTGGGTGTCGAACGTGCATGACACATTCTACATCATCGGCACGGCCGCTGGTCCGCACCCCTACCCCGAACTGGTCCGCGATTTCCAGTCGATCATCGGCAAGGAAATCAAGACGCAGATGATGGAGGCCGAGGGGCGGCTGCCCGATATGCTGATCGCCCCGGTCGGCGGCGGCTCCAATGCCATCGGCATGTTCCACCCCTTTCTGGACGACACCGAGGTCGCGATGATCGGCGTGGAGGCGGCCGGCGAAGGGTTGGCCGGCAAACATGCGGCATCGCTGGCGGGCGGTGCGTCGGGTATCTTGCACGGCAACCGCACTTATCTGCTTCAGGATGAGGACGGCCAGATCACCGAAGCGCACAGCATTTCGGCGGGTCTGGATTATCCCGGCATCGGGCCTGAACATAGCTGGCTGCACGAAATCGGCCGGGTGCAATATATGCCGATCACCGATGACGAGGCACTGGCCAGTTTCCAGAAGCTGTCGGCGCTGGAGGGGATTATTCCCGCTCTGGAATCGGCCCATGCCATTGCAGCGGCAGAGCAGGTTGCGCCGACGATGGACGCGGACAAGATCATCGTCGTCAACCTGTCTGGCCGGGGGGACAAGGATATCTTCACCGTCGCCGATGCGCTGGGAGTGGAGATGTGAGCATGGACAGGATGGCCACCTGCTTCGCCGCCTGCAAGGCACAGGGCCGCGCGGCGCTCATTACCTTTGTGACAGCCGGTGATCCGACTGTTGCGGCGACGCCTGCCATTCTGGACGCACTGGTCGCGGGTGGCACGGACATTATCGAACTGGGGATGCCCTTTACCGATCCGATGGCAGATGGCCCGGCGATTGAACTGGCCAATCTGCGCAGCCTGGGGTCCGGCACGAAAACGGCGCATATCTTTACGATCGCCGCCGATTTCCGGGCGCGGCATCCCGACACGCCGCTGGTGCTGATGGGCTATGCCAATCCGATGCTGGTGCGCGGGTCCGACTGGTTTGCCGACCAGTGCAAGGCGGCTGGCGTCGATGGCGTCATCTGCGTCGATGTGCCGCCGGAGGAAGATGCCGATCTTGGCCCGGCGCTGCGTGACGCGGGCATCCATCTGGTCCGGCTGGCGACGCCCACCACCGACGCAAAGCGGCTGCCCGCCGTGCTGGAGGGGGCCAGCGGTTTCCTCTACCATGTCTCGGTCGCCGGGATTACCGGCAAGCAGCAGGCGGCGCAGGCCAATATCGAACTGGCCGTCCAGAAACTGAAGGCCGCAACCGACCTGCCGATCGCGGTCGGCTTTGGCGTTCGGACGCCTGAACAGGCCGCCGCGATCGGGCGCGTTGCCGACGGCGTCGTCGTTGGTTCCGCCATCGTCGATCTGGTCGGGTCGCATGGCGATGCCGCCGCGCCCTTCGTCCAGCAATTCGTCGCCTCACTCAGTGGCGCGCTCACCGCCAATTCACGGGAAACCGCCGCATGAGCTGGATCAACCGCGTTCGCAAGGCCATCCCCTTCATCGCCAAGAAGGAACAGACGGCCGAAACGCTGTGGCACAAATGCCCGTCCTGTTCGGAGATGATCTTCATCAAGGAGTGGGAAGAAAATCTGTCCGTCTGCCCGCGTTGCGACCATCATGGCCGCATCGGCCCGTCGGAACGGTTCGAGCATATTCTCGACGCCGGCTTCATCCTGTTGCCGACCCCGCATGTGCAGGAAGATCCGCTCAAATTCCGCGACAGCAAGCGTTACCCTGACCGGATCAAGGCAGCGCGGCTGGCGACCGGCGATCATGACGCGCTGATCAATGCGCGCGGCGCTATTGACGATGTGCCGCTGGTGATGGGCGTGCAGAATTTCGCCTTCATGGGCGGTTCCATGGGCATGGGTGTGGGCGCGGCCTTCATCCAGGGGGTCAATGACGCAATCGCGCATAAATGCCCCTATGTGATCTTCACCGCGGCTGGCGGGGCGCGGATGCAGGAAGGTATCCTCTCGCTGATGCAGATGCCGCGCGCGACCGTAGCCATCCAGAAGCTGCATGCGGCGGGCCTGCCCTATATCGTCGTGCTTACCGATCCGACCACCGGCGGCGTGACGGCCAGCTACGCGATGCTGGGCGACATCCAGATTTCCGAACCCAATGCGCTGATCGGCTTTGCCGGGCAGCGGGTGATCGAAAGCACAATCCGCGAAAAACTGCCCGAAGGGTTCCAGCGCGCCGAATATCTGCTGGACCATGGCATGATCGACATGGTGGTGCATCGCGGCGAATTGCGCGACACGCTGGCGCGGGTGATCGACTATCTGACGCCGCGGGCCGCCGCCTGACATCACGCATTGAGGGGGGACGGGGCGCATGGCCGATCACGCGGTATCGGAGCATCCTGCGGTGCAGGCGCAACTCGACCGGCTCTGGTCTTTGTCCCCCGGTGCCGACATATTGGGGCTGGAGCGGATTACCACGCTGCTCGATCGACTGGGCAATCCGCACCGCGCGCTGCCGCCGGTCTTTCATGTCGCGGGGACCAACGGCAAGGGATCGACCTGCGCCTTCCTGCGCGCGGCGATGGAAGCGGACGGAAAGAGCGTCCACGTCTTTACCTCGCCCCATCTGGTTCGCTTTAACGAGCGCATCCGGGTCGCGGGGCAGCTGATCAGCGACGATGCGCTCGCGCGCTATCTGGAGCGGGTGCTGGATATTGCGGAAGGCGTGAACGCCAGCTTCTTCGAGGTGACGACCGCCGCTGCTTTCCTGGCCTTTGCCGAACATCCCGCCGACGCCTGCATCATTGAGGTCGGGTTGGGCGGGCGGCTGGACGCCACCAATGTCATCGCCAACCCGGTGGTGTGCGGCATCGCGCAACTGGGGATCGACCATCAGGCTTTCCTGGGCGACACGCTGGCAGCCATCGCGGCGGAAAAGGCGGGCATCGCCAAGTCGGGCGCGCCGCTCGTCACCCAGCGCTATGCCGAATCGCTGTTCCCGGTGATGATGGACGCGGTCGCCCGTGCCCGGACCAGCTGGATCGGTCAGGGCGATGGCTGGGACGCCGCCGCCTATCGCGATCGGCTGCATTATCGCGACGAACAGGGGCGCCTTGATACGCCGCTGCCCCGGCTGGCAGGCGCGCATCAGGTGCAAAATGCCGCGCTGGCCTTCGCCATGGTGCGGCATCAAAGTGCGGTGCCGCTGTCCGAAGCCGCGCTCAAGGCTGCGCCGCTGTGGGCGCACTGGCCCGCGCGGCTCCAGCGGCTCGATCACGGTCCCCTGCTCGCTTCCCTGCCCGATGCGACCACGGCCTGGCTCGACGGTGGGCATAATGCGGGCGCGGGCGAGGCGATCAGCGCTTTCTTCACCAACGAGCGGCTGGAGGGGCAGAAACTCCAGCTGGTCATCGGGATGCTGGCGAACAAGGATGTCGATGCGTTCCTGTCGCCCTTTGCCGGGCGGATCGCGCATATCCATGCCCTGCCGGTGCCGGGGCATGAACATCATGAGGCCGCGCGTTTCGCGGCGATAGCGGCGCGTTGGGACATTGGCTGCACCGCGCATGACGAACCGACATCAGCGATCCGCGCTATCGCGGCGCTGGGTGAACCGGCGCCCAAGCTGCTGATCGGTGGGTCGCTCTATCTGGCGGGGGAAATTTTGCGGCTGAACGATCAACTGCCTGACTGATTCTACTTGCGATTAACTCGCAATAGCCTAATCTGCGGAAACTACACCACCGCAGAAGGCGCTCATTATGGCACATGGAGAGACATCTTCCCTCGACGACCTGCCCCGGCCGATGCCGGCGGGCTATGGCAATCGCCTGTTCCTGTTCGTGATGCGACGGATGGCGAGCGCTGGCGTCAATGATGCCCATGCCGCCAATGCGATACTGGGCGCGTTCGGGCGCAGCTATCGCCGGCCGCTGGTGCTGATGCGGGCGATGATGCTGGAACTGGCGCGCGCGTCGAGCCGCAAGATATTGGTCGCGCCCTGCTGCTGCGCGCGGATGACGGCGGACGAGGCGCTAATGATGGAAGCGACCGGCGACGCGCTGCGCGATCCCAACAGCGCCTATGGGCATGTGAGCCGATTGCTGGGCAACGATCATGCGTTGGGCGCGCTGACCTGCTTGCAGGCGGTGGCGCAGGCCCATGCGGATTTGGGCCGACCGCTGGAGCTTTACGGCGAGGGGTGATTGCCCGGATCGGTCGCGGCGCTGCCAACGCTGGCGTCGATCAGGCCCGCGCGCATCATCAGCCAGAACAGGATGATGCCCGGCATGGCGGCAGCGGTGGTGAGCAGGTAGAAATCGACATAGCCGAATTGTTCGATCAGTCCGCCCGCCGTCGTCCCGGTCAGGAAGCGGCCAACGATGCTGGCGGCGGCTGAAATCAGCGCATATTGGGTGGCGGTGAAGCGCAGGTCACACAGGGCGGAGAAATAGGCGACGACGGTGACGCCGCCGATGCCGCTGGCGAAATTCTCGAACCCGATGGCGCCTGCCATGCCCCAATTACTCTTGCCCAGCGCCGCCAGAGCCGCAAAGGCGAAGTTGGAAACGCCCATCAGAATCAGGCTGATCAGCACCGACCGCTTCATGCCGAGCCGGGCGTAGAGGATGCCACCGATGAAAATGCCGATCAGATAGGCCCAGAAGCCGATGCCGATGTCGTAAATGGCGATCTCGTCATTGGTATAACCCATGTCATCGAACAGCAGGCGGAAGGTCAGGTTCGCCAGCGTGTCGCCGATCTTGTGCAGCAGGATGAACAGAAGAACGAGCAGCGCGCCCTTGCGCTGGAAAAATTCGACCAATGGCCCGGCGATCGACTGCCAGACTTCGCCAAGTCCACGCCGTGCCAACGGATCGCGATGGCGTTCCGGTTCGCCCAGAAGCAGCCCTGTCAACATGGCGGGCAAGGCGAAGATGGCACAGGCGAGGTACGCGCCTTCCCATCCAATCCGCGCCGCCAGCACCAGCGCCAACGCACCCGCCGCAACCGATCCGATGCGCCAGCCATATTGCGACATGCCCGACCCGACGCCCAACTGTTCAGGCTTCAGTAATTCGATGCGGTAGGCGTCGATCACGATGTCGAAGGTCGCACCCGCAATGCCGACAAGGATGGCGGCATAGGCGGTCTGGATCAGGCTGCTCGTCGGATCGACCAATGCGAGATTCGCGACCGCCGCCATGACCAGCGTGCCCGCCACTATCAGCCAGGAGACACGCTGGCCCAGCCGACCGATGATTGGCAGGCGGACGCCATCGACTACCCAGGCCCAGAGCCATTTGAGATTATAGACGAGGAACGCCAGGGTGAAGGCGGTCACCGCCTTTTTGTCTATGCCGTCCTGCGCCAGGCGTGTGGTCAGCGTCGCGCCGATCATGGCGAAGGGGAAGCCGGATGATACCCCCAGGAAAAAGGCCGCCAGCGGCGCTTTCTGGGTATAGGGCTTAACCGCATCGAGCCAGTTGTTCGTGCCCTTCATGGCGTCGTTCATATCGGTGCGCGTCCCCCGCAAGCGTCTGTTGCGCGCCACCATATGGCCTGACGCGGGGCTGGCAAGCGTGCTGTGGGATCAATCGGTCGGGTCGAACAGGGTGAGGCCGACCGGCAGGCGCGGACGGCGGGCGCCGCGCAGCACGGCATCGATCACGCCAATGGCGGCGACCAGATCACGCGGGGCATAGGGTTTGGCGAGACAGCCCAATGCCAGCGCGCGGGCGTCAAGCGGGCAGGCACCGGTGACGAACAGCACCGGCAATTCTTTGGTCGCGGCGTGGCGGGCGACGTCGATACCGCTGCGGTCGCCCTTCAGGCGGACGTCGGCGATCACGAGATCGACCCCGCCGCCGTCGATGACGCTGATGGCATGGTTGTAATCATCCACGGTGGCGGCGATGCGGTATCCGGCCTGCTCGAGCGCATGTTCGTTGTCAAAGGCGACGAGCGGCTCATCCTCCACCACCAGCACGGTCCGGATCGCCCTGCGACGTCCAGTGCGCGCGCCTTCGCCCTTCACTAACCCGAAAAACATTTGCCGATCCGCCCTGTTTCCGCCATGCCCACCGATCAAACGCCGCGCCCCCGCGCCGGGTTGCCGGGCGGATGCCACACCGCCCTCATCCAAGCGCCGGGACGGCACCGTTCAGCCTGTTGCTGGCTTTCCTGCTATATGGGAAGGGCCAGTGCCCACGAAAAGGAATCCGCCCTTGGAACCGCCGAAAAAATCTGGACCGCCCCGCAGGGCTGGCTCCGGCGGCCCCAAACGCCCGTCCGGTCCGGGTACTGGCGGTCAGGGTACTGGCGGGCCGGGTCGGACGCCGGACGGCAAGCCGCGCTTTGGCAAGCCGGGCGAAACCAAGGCTGGTCCCGCTGCCAGCGCCAAACCATGGGGCCGCAAGCCCGGCTTCAAGAAGCCCGGTGCCGGGGTCAAGACGCCCGCCAATCCGCATCCCGCCCGCGCCGCCGCGACCAGCGATGGCAAGGGCGAACCACAGCGCATCGCCAAGCTGCTGGCGCGGGCCGGGGTTGCCTCACGCCGTGAAGTCGAGCGGATGATCGAGGAAGGGCGCGTGACGCTGAATGGCGTGGCGGTCGAGACGCCTGCGACCTTGCTGGCGTCGCTCCATGGCGTGGCGGTCGACGGCGTGGCGATTGCCGCACCGCCGCCGGCCCGGCTGTTCCTGTTCCACAAGCCGACCGGTTTCCTTACGACCGAGCGCGATCCCGCAGGGCGGCCGACCATCTATGACAAGCTGCCCGCCGACCTGCCGCGCGTCATGCCGATCGGGCGACTGGACATGACGACCGAAGGACTGTTGCTGCTGACCACCGATGGGGGGTTCAAGCGGCAGATGGAGCTGCCATCGAGCGGCGTGCCGCGCACATACCGGGCGCGCGCCTTTGGCGAGGTGAGCCAGCAGCAACTGGAGGATCTGTTCGACGGCATCGAGATTGAAGGCGTTCGCTATGGCCCGATCGAGGCCAATCTGGAGCGGCGGACCGGGCGCAACCAGTGGATCGAGATGACCCTGACCGAGGGCAAGAACCGCGAAGTGCGGCGGGTGCTGGAGCATCTGGGGTTGCAGGTCAATCGCCTGATCCGCACCAGTTACGGCCCGTTCCTGCTGGGCGACCTGCCACCCGGCGCGGTCGAGGAAATCCGCCAGCATGACCTGGTCCAGTTCAAGGCCAGCCTGAAGGACAGCAAATGAGGATCATATCCGGGCAATGGCGTGGTCGTCCGCTGACCGCGCCCAAGGGTGACGCGACCCGCCCGACCGCCGACCGGACCCGCGAGACTCTGTTTTCGATGCTGGTCAGCCGGATCGGATCGTTCGAGGGGCTGGCCGTGGGCGATTTCTTTGCCGGGTCGGGGGCGCTGGGGTTCGAGGCGCTGTCGCGGGGCGCCGCCACCTGCCTGTTCGTCGAGCAGGACAAGGCGGCGATCGATTCGATCCGCGCCAATGGCGAGCGGCTGGGCATCAAGCCCGATGTCAGGGCGTCGAGCGTGCTGTCGCTGGGGTCCGCGCCCAAGCCGCTCGACCTGATCTTCATGGACCCGCCCTATGGCACGGGGGCCGGGCAGGTCGCATTGGACAAGCTGGGGCGGCTGGGCTGGGCTGGCCCTGCGACCTGGATCAGCATAGAGACCGACCGGCGCGAGGATGTGGAAGTGAAGGGCTTTGCGATCGACGCTGTGCGCGACGCTGGCAAGGCCCGGATCACTTTGCTGCGGGCGGTGGATCAGGCGGCTTCGTAGGCCGCCGTCTCCTTGGCGATCAGGATGTTGGCGAGGAAGGTATAAGCCTCTGCCCAGGCATTAAGCACCGCGTCGGTCGCCACCTCTTCGCCCAATACTTCGCGGATGGCGGGAAGCAGGGCGGCTGCGACCTTGGGATAATGTTCGGGCTTTACCCCGGTTTCGACATGGCGGGCGACCATGCGGGCGATGGCACCGTTGAGCGCGCCGAGCTTGTCGATATTTTCAGCATAGCCCAGAATCGCGGCGGCCAGGCGTTTGGGCTGTTCGCCGCTTTCCTGTGCGGCCTGATCGAACATTCCCTTCACCTCGGCGTCCTGGAACAGGCGGGTATACATGGCGGTCGTGATGGCGACGCCGTGCTGGCGCAGGGCTGGACCGGTGGATTTGACGATCGCGATGGTGGAAGCCGACAGTGAGCTGGACATATGTGCGCCTTTCGATGGACTCGATAAGCGGCATTTAATTTGCATCTTTTAAGATGTAAATAGAATATATGTTTCAAGCCCCCTGTAGCCCCGCTAACGGACAAGCCGATGCAATTGACCCGTCACACCGACTATGCGCTGCGCGTGCTGATCCATCTGGCGGCAGCACCGGAGGGACGCGCGACGATCGCGCAGATTGCCGATGCCTATGGGCTGTCGCGCAATCATCTGATGAAAGTGGTGCATGGCCTGGCGCAGGGCGGATTCGTTGCGACCCAACGCGGGCGCGGTGGCGGTTTTGCGCTGGCGCGTGCGCCACAGGAGATCAGCATCGGCGCGGTGATCCGGCATAGCGAGCCGGACATGAAGATGGCCGATTGCGCGGCCTGCGCGATCCGCCCGTCCTGCGGACTGACCGGCATATTGGCGCAGGCGACCGCGGCTTTCATGGCGGTATTGGACCGGCACAGCCTGAACGATGCAACCCGCGACCGGGCCGGACTGGCGGCGATTATCGCTGCCCTGCCCGGCCCGGAACCGTCGGTTAGCGGCGACGCGCCTTGCGTGCCTCACCCGGATTGATGCAGCTGTCCTGCACGGTTTTCGAGCAGACCGGATAATCTTTCGCTTCAGCCGGTGGCGGGGTCATGTTGCCGCCCACCGTGACCGGGTTGGCGGAAGTGCCGACCGGGGCGGCGGGATCATTGGGGACGCCGGCTGGGGCTGGCGCCATGCCGGGATCTGCGGGGACCGTGCCGGTGGGTTGGCCTGCATTGGGGTCTGCGGCGGTTGCCGGATCAGCGGGCGGCGTCATGGCCGGGTCAGCAGCAGGCGGCGGCGGCGCGGCGGGATCAGCGGGCGGAGCCATGTCGCCAGCGGGCGGCTGGCCCATCGGGGCCGGACTTTCCTGCGCAATGGCAACGCCTGCCATGGTGGTGAAACTGAGCATCGCGGCGCTGGCCAGCATGATGGATTTCATCGGAACATCCTTTCCTAATTCTTCTCTCACCCCGTGGGGATGGGCGAGGGAAGAACCGGAGTCGTGACGTGTCCGTTCCGGCAGCGGCGATGAGCCGTGGCGGACGCGCCGTGAAAGGATGGATGAGTAGCTGGAGGGATTGTGCTGTCACCGACAGGGCATCTCCGTCCTTCAGCCGGTCGCCCTTATTCTTCGGGGAAGCGATCGAATTTGGGAAGGTTGTGAACGTGGGGCATCCACGGCGCGGCTTCGGCCATCTGGACATGGGCCTGGGGTGGCAGTGCGGACTGATCGTCCAGCGTCGCTGTCTGAATGTCGATGCCGCCGGGGAATATCACCGGATTGGTATAGAAAAGCCCGGTGCCGCAGGTGGCGCAAAAATGACGGGTCGCATTTTCCGACGATTGGTAGCGCGCGGGCGTACCATTGATCATGACTGCATCCTGCGGGAACAAGGCCCAGCCGACCATCGGCGCGCCCGAACTGGCGCGGCAATCATTGCAGTGGCAGATGGCGCTATAGGCCGGAGCGCCGCTGGCTTCATATTGGATCGCCCCGCACTGGCATTTGCCCTTCACCATGATTCGTCCTCCCTTGCATGATTCGCCTTTTGTTCTCATAGAAGGCGCTTCGCCGCAAGGGTCGCGCCTTGCCCCCGCCCCTGCCCACGCCTAGTTGAGGCCAATGACCTTTCCAGCCCCTTCGCCGACCGACCCCGACTATATCAAGGGACTGAACCCGCCGCAGCGTGAGGCGGTGCTGACGACCGAGGGGCCGGTGCTGGTGCTGGCGGGCGCAGGTACGGGCAAGACGGCGGCACTGACCGCGCGGCTGGCGCATCTGGTCGCGACGCAGCGGGCCTGGCCGTCCGAAATATTGTCGGTCACCTTCACCAACAAGGCGGCGCGTGAAATGCGAGAGCGGGTCGGCCGGATGATTGGCCCGGCGGTCGAGGGGATGCCCTGGCTGGGGACATTCCATGCCATCGCGGCCAAGATGCTGCGCCGTCATGCCGAACTTGTGGGGCTGCAATCCAATTTCACGATTCTGGATACGGACGACCAGTTGCGGTTGATGAAGCAGTTGATCCAGGCCGAGGGGATTGACGACAAACGCTGGCCAGCCAAGCAATTGGGCGGGCTGATCGACCAGTGGAAGAATAAGGGCTGGACGCCCGACGATATCAGCGCGGGCGAGAGCGAGGGCTATGCCAATGGCAAGGGGCAGAAGCTCTACGCCGCCTATCAGGCACGGCTGCGCACGGTCAATGCGTGCGATTTCGGTGACTTGCTGCTGCATGTTCTGACAATTTTGAAGAAGCATCGCGACGTGCTGGAAAGCTATCAGCAGCGGTTCAAATATATCATGGTGGACGAATATCAGGACACCAATAGCAGCCAATATCTGTGGCTGCGGCTGCTGGCGCAGACGCGCAAGAATCTGTGCTGCGTGGGGGATGACGACCAGTCCATCTATTCGTGGCGCGGGGCGGAAGTCGCCAATATCCTGCGGTTCGAGAAGGATTTTCCCGGCGCGAAGATCATCCGGCTGGAACAGAATTACCGATCCACCCCGCATATTTTGGGCGCGGCGTCGGGCGTGATTGCCGAAAATGGCAATCGGCTGGGCAAGACATTGTGGACCGACATCGACGTGGGCGAAAAGGTGCGCGTCATCGGCATTTGGGACGGGCCGGAGGAAGCGCGGCGGGTCGGCGAGGAGATAGAGACGATCCAGCGCAATGGCGGGTCGCTGGACGAGGTGGCGATACTGGTGCGGGCGCAGCACCAGACCCGCGAGTTTGAGGACCGCTTCATCCAGATCGGGATGCCCTATCGCATTGTCGGCGGTTTCCGATTCTATGAGCGCGCCGAAATCCGCGATGCGCTGGCCTATTTGCGACTGGTCAACCAGCCCGCCGACGATCTGGCGTTCGAGCGGATCGTCAACGTGCCCAAGCGGGGGCTGGGCGACAAGGCGGTGGAGAAATTGCATCGGCTGGCGCGGGCGGAGGGGATATCGCTGGTCCATGCGGCGGCGCGCATTCTCGACACGGACGAGTTGACGCCGCAGGCCCGGCGATCATTGGGGGCGTTTGTGGGCGATCTGGCGCGGTGGCGCGACCGGGCGACCACCCTGCCCCATGCCGAACTGGCGCGGCAGATATTGGACGAGAGCGGCTATACCGCGATGTTGCAGGCGGAGCGATCAACCGAGAGCGCGGGGCGGCTGGAGAATCTGGGCGAACTGGCGCGGGCGATGGAGGAATATGAGACGCTGGGCGCGTTTCTGGAGCATGTCTCCCTCGTCATGGACAATGAGGCGCAGCAGGAAGAGCGCAAGGTCACGATCATGACCATCCATGCCGCCAAGGGGCTGGAGTTTGATTCGACCTTTCTGGTCGGCTGGGAGGAAGGGATTTTCCCGTCGCAGCGGGCGCTGGACGAAGGCGGCCTCAACAGCCTGGAGGAGGAACGGCGGCTGGCCTATGTCGCGATCACGCGCGCGCGGAAGCGCTGCACCATCCTTCATGCGGCGAATCGGCGTATCTATGGCCAGTGGACCAGCAGCATCCCGTCGCGCTTTGTCGGCGAATTGCCGCCTGAGCATGTCGACGCGGAAAGCAGCATGAGCGGCGGCGCGTCGCTGTGGCGGGCCAACTGGTCGGAGCGGGACGATCCGTTCGCCCATGTCGGGCGTGGCGAAGGGCGCGGGCCGGGATGGCAGCGGGCGCAATCGTCGGGCCAATTCAGCCGTGAGCCGGTGCGGATCGTGGAGGCGCGCACGGCGGCGGTATCGATCGGCAACAAGGGGCGCAGCGACATGAGTGTGGGGCTGCGCGTATTCCACCAGAAATTCGGTTATGGCACCGTCGCGGAAATCGAGGGCAACAAGCTGGAAATTGATTTCGAGACGGCGGGGCGCAAGCGGGTGATGGACAGTTTTGTGTCCATCCCCTGATCCGCCAGGGCAGCGCTACGCACTGTCCGACATCAACCTATTATGGGGCGTAATAGCCGACGCCCACGACATGATCGCCGACCAGTTCGATCAGCGACATTTTGCGTTCGATCCGGTTGTCCGCCCGGTTGAGCCAGACATAGTTGATCTTGCCATGGCCGCTCGTGCGGGCAATCTCTATCATGTCGCGCACGATGGGTTTGCCCTCCGCGTCGGTCAGATCGCTGACATCGCGCCCAACGAGGCCCGGATGTGCGCCATAGGCTTCATAGACGCCGTTCAGGTCGAACACGAACACATAGAGTTCGCCGGTGTTGAATGCCCCGTCCTTCCGGTTGAAGGCGGCAAAGGCAGGGGCGGCACCGGCAGTCTTGATCGTCGCCACCGCCTTTTCCAGCATCGCCTTTGCCTGTGCCGCATCGGCGTGAGGTGCGGCCATGGCCGATGCGGCGGGCAGCGCGAACGTGCAGGCCATGGCCAGAAGAATGCGCGAAAATGGGAACATGGGCCAATCTCCTCTGGTCATCGGCGCACAAGCGCTGGAGCCGGATGCGAACTGTATATCATTCGCGATCCGATTGCCGATGACAGGGGCGCTATTAGGCCGTTCCGTGCGCCGGCATTGTGACGCAGATCAAATCGACCTTTGGTATGAGGCCATGCGCATGGACAGGTAAATGGAGACCGCGCCACCTGAAGCTGGAGATCGACGTCAGAACTGCCAGGCGCAACCGGGTGATGGACAGTCTCGGCTCCGCCCGCTGACGGACAGCTTCATTTCGCCGACAATATTGCACCGATCGATCGGGCATAGTCCTGCATGACGGCGACTATGGCTGGAGCGCTGACCGAGCGGGGATTGGGATCAATGGCGCAAAGCGTGCCGTAGAAGCTGCCGTCAGGAAGGACCACGGGCAGCGAGGCATAGCTCTGGAAGCCGTAGAAGATCGGGACATGGTGTGTGCGCCAATCCTGATCCATCGCCACATGGTCGATGTAGATGCCCTCACCGCTGCGGCGAATATCGTCACACAGAGTCTTTTTGATTTCCAGTTCCCCGCCGGGGTCCATGCCGAATTCGATCCGGTCGAGAACCTGGCAGGCAATCCAGCGGTCCTCGGTCACCCTGGCGACGGCCGCAAAGCCCATGCCGGTCATCTGGCAGACTTGCTCCAGAATTGCGCGAATCCTGTCATCATCGCCCTGGGCCGCCACAGCCGCCGCCATATCATCGCGCATATAGTCCCCCATGAACATCGGGAATGCGAAAAGCGGATCGCGCGCGGTGTTCGACAGACATGTAGGATTGAGCAGATTTTTGCGCAAGAATTTGGTGGAGCCTAGCGGGATCGAACCGCTGACCTCCTGCATGCCATGCAGGCGCTCTCCCAGCTGAGCTAAGGCCCCATCCGGTGCAGCGGTAGCGCCGCGACCAAAAGGTCATGCCATGTCCGGCAAGACGCCGTCGGCAGAAAAAATGGTGGAGCCTAGCGGGATCGAACCGCTGACCTCCTGCATGCCATGCAGGCGCTCTCCCAGCTGAGCTAAGGCCCCATTTCCATCGCTAAAGCGCCGTTTGGGTCCGGCGCTTCGGAGGCGCTGCCATTAGGTCGCAGCGCCATCCTTGGCAAGAACAAAATGACTTAATTGTCGTCCGCGTCGTCGTCGCTGGCGGCATCGACACCCAGGTCGTCATCACCGCCCAGATCGACGTCATTATCGGGCGAATCGCCGTCATCATCGACGTCGATGTCCAGATCCAGATCGTCATCGGCCGTTTCCAGCTCGCCGTCTGCGGTCTCGATCACCTTCTTGGGCGCTTCCTCATAGGGGAGCGGCTGCTTCGACTTCAGCACCGGTTCCGGTTCCCAGGCGGCGTTGCAGTTGATGCAGACGACCGGGTTGTCATTGCCCAGGTCATAGAAGCGCGTGGCGCATTTCGGGCAGGTCCGCTTCGTGCCCCATTCAGCCTTCACCATGTCCGGCCTAATCCTTTTTTGATGCTCAAATAACAACTACGCGGCGCAACGGTGAAGTTGCCCGCGAAACGTCGCGCGCCTTGCCATAGCGGGACGGCGCTGTCAAAAGCCGGGCGCATTTTTTCGCCCCCGACATGATCGGAACGCTTTAGTGACTGCCTCTTCCCCACTACCGAACCCCATGACCTTCTCCGCCGCCCCTGCCCTGTCGGGCAGCGTGACCGTGCCGGGGGACAAGAGCATTTCCCACCGTTCGTTGATGCTGTCGGCGCTGGCGGTGGGGGAAAGCCGGGTCGAGGGGCTGCTGGAGGGCGAGGATGTGCTGGCGACCGCGGCCGCCATGCGGGCGATGGGCGCGGACATCGTGCGCAACGCGGACGGCATCTGGCATATCCATGGCGTGGGCGTGGGCGGGCTGCTCCAGCCTGAGGTTGCGCTGGACATGGGCAATAGCGGCACATCGACACGGCTGCTGATGGGGTTGCTGGCGAGTCATGACCTGACCGCGACCTTTATTGGTGACGCATCCTTGAGCAAGCGACCGATGGCGCGGGTGACCGAGCCTCTGGCGCGGATGGGGGCGAGTTTCACCACCAGTCCGGGCGATCGCCTGCCGCTGACCATGCGCGGTGCCTGCCCCGCCGTGCCGCTCGACTATCGGCTGCCGGTGGCGTCGGCGCAGGTCAAGTCGGCGATATTGCTGGCCGGGCTGAACACGCCGGGCATCACCCGCGTCGTCGAGCCGATCCCGACGCGCGACCATAGCGAGCGGATGCTGCGCGGATTCGGTGCGGAACTGAATGTCGAGGTTGAGGCGGACGGGACGCGGATCATCACGCTGGTCGGGGAAGCGGAGTTGACGCCCCAACAGATCGTCGTACCGGGCGATCCGTCGTCGGCGGCCTTCCCGATGGTGGCGGCGTTGTTGGTGCCCGGATCGCAGGTGACGATCGCCAATGTCGGGCTGAACGCGACGCGGGCGGGGTTGATCGACCTGCTGCGCGAGATGGGCGGCTCTATTGAGGTCATCAATGCGCGCGAAGTGGGCGGCGAGCCGGTGGGCGATCTGGTCGTCACTGCATCGGCGCTGAACGGCATCGAGCCGGACCCGGCGCGCGCGCCCAGCATGATCGATGAATATCCTGTCGCCTTCATCGCCGCCGCGCTGGCGCAGGGGCGCAGCGTGTTTCGCGGGCTGGAGGAGTTGCGGGTCAAGGAATCGGACCGGATCGCGACGATGGCGACAGGGCTGCGGGCGATTGGCGTTAGTGTCGAGGAACTGGAGGATGGCATCATCATCGAAGGCAGCGGCGGTGCGCCGCTGGCCGGTGGCGGGCCGATCGCCACCAAGCTCGACCATCGGATCGCGATGAGCTTTGCGGTGGCGGGGCTGGTGTCGCGCGACGGGGTGACGATCGACGATATGGCGCCGGTGGCGACCAGTTTCCCGACCTTCGTGCCGCTGCTGCGGACGCTGGGTGCGGTGGCGTGACGCTGGATTGGGCCAATATCGTCGGATTGCTAGGCAGCGGACTGATGGTGGTCGCTTATGCGTATAGCAATATCGCCAGGGATCTGAACTTCATCTGGTTCAACCTGCTCAATCTGGTGGGGTCGCTGCTGCTGATCGCGTCGCTCACCATCCATTTCAACCTGGCGTCGATGGCGCTGGAGATCGTCTGGGCCGCGATCGCGGTGATCGGCCTGGGCAATACGCTGCGCAAGGGCAAAAGCCGATGATCATAGCCGTGGACGGCCCCGCTGCGTCGGGCAAGGGCACCATCGCCAAGGCACTGGCGCGCCACTATGGCCTGCCCTGCCTCGACACCGGATTGCTCTATCGCGCGGTCGGCCTGTCGGTACTCAAGCGCGGCGGCGACCCGGATCGTCAGGCCGATGCCCTGGCGGCATGCGATTTTGGCGACGAGATATTGGCCGATCCGGCGCTGCGCAGCGAAGCCGTGGGCAGCCTGGCGTCGCGCGTATCGGTGCATCAGGTGGTGCGCGATGCGCTGATCGCCCGGCAGCGCGATTTTGCGACCCAGCCGGGCGGCGCGATACTGGACGGGCGCGACATCGGTACGGTGATCGCACCCGATGCCGACGCCAAGATCTTCGTCACCGCCAGCGTCCATGTGCGGGCCGAGCGCCGCTACAGGGATGGCTTGGCGCAGGGCGGACATCCCGACATGGACAGCCTGATCGCAGACATTCAGGCGCGCGATACGCGCGACATGAGCCGCGACCATGCGCCGCTGAAAATCGCCGATGGTGCGGACTTGCTAGATACGAGCGATTTGACTATAAACGCGGCCGTCCAGCGGGCGATTGCGCTTGTGGACGCCCAGCTTGAAGGTCGCCCAAAAGGCTGACCCGTCAAGGCGCGCGGTTATTCCACGCGCCCTTTTCGCTTTTCACGGCCGCGCGTTCCCAAGCCCCTAACCGGCTGGATACGCGCCGGATATTCGGTCCTGCGCGTGTTTTGGCCAAAGACCATCGGATACAACCGGTTGGCCAGCAATGACGAGTGAAGGACTAACCATGGCCTCTACGGCATTCCCCACGCGCGACGATTTCGCCGCGCTTCTCAATGATTCCCTCGGTGGCGAGGACGGCGGCTTTGAAGGCCGCGTCGTCAAGGGTACCGTTACCGCCATCGAAAACGACCTGGCCGTCATCGACGTAGGCCTCAAGAGCGAAGGCCGCGTGCCGCTGCGCGAATTCGCGATGCCGGGCCAGAAGGCCGATATCAAGGTCGGCGACGAAGTCGAAGTCTATGTCGACCGCGTCGAAAACGCCCATGGCGAAGCCATGCTGTCGCGTGACCGCGCCCGCCGCGAAGCCGCCTGGGACAAGCTGGAAGCCGAGTTCACCGAGAGCGCGCGCGTCGAAGGCGTCATCTTCGGTCGCGTCAAGGGCGGCTTCACCGTCGATCTGGACGGCGCCGTGGCCTTCCTGCCCGGTTCGCAGGTCGACATCCGCCCGGTTCGCGACGTCACCCCGCTGATGGACATTCCGCAGCCTTTCCAGATCCTGAAGATGGATCGCCGTCGCGGCAACATCGTCGTGTCGCGTCGCGCCATCCTGGAAGAAACCCGCGCCGAACAGCGCAGCGGCCTCATCCAGACGCTGGCCGAAGGCCAGATCATCGAAGGCGTGGTCAAGAACATCACCGATTATGGTGCGTTCGTTGATCTGGGCGGCATCGACGGTCTGCTGCACGTCACCGACCTGTCGTACAAGCGCATCAACCACCCCAACGAGATGATCAACATCGGCGACACCGTCCGCGTGCAGATCATCCGCATCAACCGCGACACGCAGCGCATCTCGCTCGGCATGAAGCAGCTGGAAAGCGATCCTTGGGAAGGCGCATCGGCCAAATATCCGATCGGTGCCAAGCTGTCGGGCCGCGTCACGAACATCACCGAATATGGTGCGTTTGTTGAGCTGGAAGCCGGCATCGAAGGTCTGGTCCACGTCAGCGAAATGTCCTGGACCAAGAAGAACGTCCACCCCGGCAAGATCGTTTCGACCAGCCAGGAAGTCGAAGTTCTGGTCCTCGAAGTCGATCCCGAAAAGCGCCGCATCTCGTTGGGCCTCAAGCAGGCACAGTCGAACCCCTGGGACAGCTTTGCCGAGCGTCACCCGATCGGTTCGACCGTCGAAGGCGAAGTCAAGAATGCGACCGAGTTCGGCCTGTTCATCGGCCTGGACGGCGACGTCGACGGCATGGTTCACATGTCCGACATCGCATGGGGCATTTCGGGCGAGGACGCGCTGGCGCTGCATCGCAAGGGCGAGGCCGTGCAGGCGGTCGTTCTCGACATCGACGTCGAGAAGGAGCGCATCAGCCTTGGCATGAAGCAGCTTGAGCGTGGCGGTCCGGCTGCGGGCGGCACCACCGCTGCTGCTGCTGGCCTGAACAAGAACGCGATCGTCACCGTGACCGTTCTGGAAGTCCGCGACGGCGGCCTGGAAGTCCAGGCGGGCGAAGATGGCGCCACCGGCTTCATCAAGCGCAGCGACCTGGGCCGTGACCGTGACGAACAGCGTTCGGAACGTTTCCAGACCGGCCAGAAGTTCGACGCGATGATCACCGGTTTCGACCGGGCCAAGAAGCCCACCTTCTCGATCAAGGCGATGCAGATCGCCGAAGAGAAGCAGGCTGTCGCGCAGTACGGATCGTCCGACAGCGGCGCATCGCTGGGCGACATTCTGGGCGAAGCGCTGAAAGCCAAGAGCGAAGGCTAAGCCCTTCCCGCTTCAAGGCGAACGAAAAGGCCCGCCGGAACCCAGGTTCTGTCTCTTATACACATCTCCGAGCCCACGAGACTAAGGCGAATCTCGTATGCCGTCTTCTGCTT
>NZ_CAVK010000011.1 GCF_000382885.1 Sphingobium indicum BiD32 | reverse complement strand
GTTGCTACTCAACCCCCGGTTATAGCTCGGGAGGGACCATGTCGGAGACGCGTCTAGGTCGTACTCATAAATGCCTGAATCGCCTGGGACTGCTCGAACCCTACCGGCCCATGGGCGACTGAAGTCGTGCGCTCGGGTGAACTGGGGACGGCCATGGAGAAAGCCCTCCATGGCCGCCCCGTCGTCACTATTCTTTACATCCAACCGTCGAGATCGGCGGGAATTCCGCCCAGCGTACCTTTGCCGGTAATGGCGTTCAGATCGAACGGCTGCGCTTGAAGGAAAAACTCCAGCTGATCGTGCGACGTCACGAGCGAATTGATCACGCGAACTTTGATACCCTTGAAATTCGGCCCATCGATCTGCAGCGCCTTCAAGGTGATCTTCGATCCATGCGCTACCTTAACGAAGCGCGGGTAGTTCAGCAGACGAAACCCAGGCTGGAGAATCTCCAGCTCGATGTCGATCGGCCCGGAATTCTTGATCTCCATCTCACCCATGTTGCCGATCAGCATCTCCGAAGGCGAGTACTTGGTGAAAGACATTTTCAAGACCGAATTGATCACGGCCCCGACGTTCTCCTTGGTGCCGAAGAAGGTGTCTCGAAACAGGCCGACAGTGCGACGCTTTTCCAGGGCATCCTTGAAGGCGCTTTCATCGTCGCCTCGCGTCAGGAACAACGTCGTCACGCGGTGGTCCATTCCGGCCGCTTCCTGCTCCATGGTCGTTCCGAGATGGGCGTCGGTCGTCGCAGCGATGTAGAGATTGTATTTCAGAGCCACGTCCATGGCCGCAGGGTGGATGAAGTCGCTCTGCGCGACCTCGATGCCTGACAACAGGCCCTCCTTGAACATCCGCTCGAGAAACGGTGTCACCACGGCATCTCCGGGGATGGAAGATGGGAAGGTGGGATGATTCCACTGACAGATGCCACCTTGGCGCTTCGCTTCACGGAACCGCGCCTCCAGGTCCTTTTCCACCGGACCGGTTCGGTTCCAGTCCACCTGATGCTGTGTGCCGGTCTGCTTGAACGTGCTGTAGTGGATCTTGGCTGGGTTCAGCGCATTGGCATCCTTGAGAAAATGGCAGTTGAAGTGCCCGATGCCACGCGTGATCTCAGCCCCGAGGGAGAGCCTCATACCCTTCAGTCCGAGCATGCCGGAATCGATGAAAGCGCGCCCGATTTCATAGCTGCGGTTTTTGTTGGTTCCGGTGTCGCGGATTTTCGGCGTGATGATGTCGTGCTCTGTGAAGGACACGAATTTGAGCCCATCATGGGCCGCTTCCGCCAGGCGCAGCGTGGGCCATGCGGAGCCGTCGGAAAAGACCGTATGAAGGTGCAGATCGCCGGCGAGGACATGATAGCCCTCCTGGGTATCAGGGAAGATCAGCCGCGAGGGCGACGGCGGGCGATCGTCCGACTGCGCCACGAACTCGGCGGAAGCTTCGCTGGCCACAAGCATACTGCTTACGAGCATCGCAAAAGACGAAATCATTGTGTTGATGTATTTACGCTTGGTCATAAGACCTCCCAATGAGAATGTTGAAAAGCGCTGCGCCTGGATAATATCGAGACTGAGAATAGGGCTCTGTTGCAAACATGGGGCACGGCCGCGCGGCGTCACCCAGTTGGGGGATTAGGCAGCATTGGCGAAATGCTTATTGAGCATAATCATGGTTTCGGTCAGGGCCGAGGGTCCAATTCCGAATGCTCTTTCAACCAGGCGCACCTCCCCCATGATACCTGGCTGCAGGCACCATGCCTGGGCCTGTCCTTTGCGTAGGGCGCGCATGACCTCGAAGCCCTTGATCGTGGCGTAGGCCGTTGGCATCGACTTGAAGCCACGTACCGGCTTGATCAGCATCTTCAGCTTGCCGTGGTCGGCCTCGAGCACGTTGTTCAGATATTTCACCTGCCGGTGCTCGGTTTCCGCCGCCAGTTTGCCTTCGCGTTTCAGCTCAGCGATTGCTGCGCCGTAGCTGGGTGCCTTGTCGGTATTGAGTTTGGCCGGCTTTTCCCAGTCCTTCAGGCCACGAAGAGCTTTGCCCAGAAAGCGCTTCGCCGCTTTGGCGCTGCGTGTCGATGACAGATAGAAATCAATCGTGTCGCCCCGTTTGTCGACCGCCCGGTACAGGTAGGTCCATTTGCCCCGCACCTTTACGTAGGTCTCATCCAGACGCCAGCTCGGATCAAAGCCGCGCCGCCAGAACCAGCGGAGACGCTTCTCCATCTCCGGCGCGTAGCGCTGCACCCAGCGATAGATCGTCGTATGATCGACATCGATCCCACGCTCGGACAGCATTTCCTCGAGATCACGGTAGCTGATGCCGTATCGACAATACCAGCGCACCGCCCATAGGATGACCTCGCCGGTAAAATGCCGTCCTTTGAAATCGTTCATCGCAACTGACCTTGACAGTACATGAGCCCAATCTTGGAAACCGTGTCAGAGTTTGCAACAGAGCC
>NZ_CAVK010000012.1 GCF_000382885.1 Sphingobium indicum BiD32 | reverse complement strand
GAGATGTGTATAAGAGACAGGGCTGCGCCGGCCCGCCCCGGTCGAGGCGCGGCCGCCGCGCCCGCTGGCACCTTCTGCGCCGGTCGAGGATGATGTGCCTTATCCGCCGCCGACCCCTGCGATGCGCGCGGCGGCGGAGCGGGGGCGGTGGCTCCATGCGCTGTTCGAGCGGCTGCCCGGCGTCGAGCCTGCGCATCGTCGTGACGCTGCCGACCGCTGGCTGGTCCAGCGGGGGGCGGCGGATGCTGGCGTCCGGCAGGATGTTGTCGCGCAGGCGCTCCGCGTGATCGAAGCGCCGGACTTTGCGGACCTGTTCAGCCCCGATGCGCTGGCTGAGGCGCCCATCGCGGCGGTGGTGGGCGAAGCGGTGATCGCTGGCACGGTAGATCGGCTGTGCGTCGGGCCGGAGCGCATTCAGCTGGTCGATTTCAAGACCGGCCGGGTCGCGCCGCTGGGCGTGGACGACGTGCCGGTGGCGCATGTCCGGCAGATGGCCGCCTATGCCGCCGCGCTGGCGGTGATCTTTCCCGACCGGGCGATCGAGGCGGGGCTGCTCTACACCAGCGCGCCGCGCCTCATCATCCTGCCACCTGCGCTGCTGGCGGCGCACAAGCCGGGCTTTGCACCCACGCAGGAGAATTTGCCGCGCTCACCCGTTGAGCGCGATGCGACGACACCCTAGATAGCGCCCCAAGACAAGGAGACTATAGCATGGCCACCAAGGCAGTTACCGACAGCAGCTTCAAGGCTGACGTGATCGATTCCGACAAGCCCGTGCTTGTCGATTTCTGGGCAGAATGGTGTGGCCCGTGCAAGATGATCGGCCCGGCGCTGGAGGAAATCTCCGACGAACTGGGCGAGAAGCTGACCATCGCCAAGGTCAATATCGACGAAAATCTTGACGCGCCGGGTCAATATGGCGTGCGCGGCATCCCGACCATGATCCTGTTCAAAAATGGCGAACCGGCGGCCACCAAGGTCGGCGCCGCGCCCAAGAGCGCGCTCAAGAGCTGGATCGAAAGCGTTCTCTGATCCGATCCCTCCGGGCTTCGTCGCGATCGGCGCGAAGCCCGGAGTCGATCAACGAAATAATAGCTCTGCCGCCCTGTCCCACAGGCGCGGCGAGGATGCGCCGAGCAGACCCCGGCGCATATCCCCCACGACATAGGGCGTGCCGTCCAGCCGCTGGCAGCAGCCGCCCGCTTCGTTCAGGAATAATGTGCCTGCGGCATGATCCCAGGGCAGTGTCCGCGCAAACACTGACACGTCATTCTGCCCCAACACCAGCCGGGGATATTGTTCGGCGGCGCAGCGGGGAATATCGACCAGCTCGAAGCGGTCCTGCGACCGGCGGGTAATGTCGGCGCGTTCTTCGGCGCTCATGAAATAGACCGCCAGCGCCGCGACCGGCAGATCGCCGCCGCTTTCGCGCGCCTGCACCCGTTCGTCATTGATATGACTGCCGCCGCCCAGCATCGCGTGGCACAATCGCCCGCTGATCGGATCGAGGATCCAGCCCGCCAGCGTCGTCCCGGCGTCCGCCAGCGCGATCATGATGCCGAAGGGCGGCCTGCCAGCAGCGAAATTGCCGGTGCCGTCGATCGGGTCGATGATCCAGTTGAGACCATTGCCCGCACGATCCAGTATCGACGGGTCGGCGGCGCAGGCCTCCTCGCCAATGATCCCCGCTTCGGGCAGGATAGCAGCCAGCCCCTCGGCCAGCCGGATCTCGCTTTCCTTGTCGGCGATGGTGACCAGATCGTCCGCGTCCGCCTTGGCACTGATCTCGCTGCCCGCCAGATTCTGGTAGCGCGGCATCACGATGTCGCGGGCGACATCGCGCATCAATGCGACGACCGGGGCGTGCAGGTCCAGCATCAGCTGCGATAATCCGCGTTGATCGAGATATAGCCATGGGTCAGGTCACAGGTCCACACCGTCGCGCGGCCTTCGCCCAGCCCCAGATCGACGCCGATGACGATGTCCTGCCCCTTGAGATGCGCGGCGACGGGGGCTTCATCATAGCCTTCTACCGCAAGGCCGCCGGTCGCTACCTGGGTCGCGCCGAAGCGGATCGAGAGCAGGTCGCGGTCGGCCGGTTCGCCGGCCTTGCCAATGGCGGC
This sequence comes from Sphingobium indicum BiD32, assembly GCF_000382885.1. Taxonomy (GTDB): domain Bacteria; phylum Pseudomonadota; class Alphaproteobacteria; order Sphingomonadales; family Sphingomonadaceae; genus Sphingobium; species Sphingobium japonicum_C. The sequence goes on along the minus strand of NZ_CAVK010000012.1, from coordinate 31,257 downwards.
CACGACCCGGCCCCAATTGGCGTCCTCGCCCGCGATCGCGGTCTTGACCAGGGGCGAATTGGCGATCGACAGGGCGATGCGGTGAGCGCTGTCGTCGCTGGTTGCGCCTTCGACGCTGATCTCGACAAATTTGGTCGCGCCTTCGCCGTCGCGTACCACCAGGTGGGCGAGTTGACGGCAAAGGTCGGCCAGCGCCGCGGCAAAGGCATCGGCCCCGGCATCGTCCATGCTGTTGAGCGGCGCATTAGCTGCCTTGCCCGTGGCAAAGGCCAGCACCGTGTCGCTGGTGGAGGTGTCGCTGTCGACCGTGATGCAGGAGAAGGTCCGCTTGTTGGCGGCGGACAGCATGGATTGCAGCAGGACAGGATCAATCGTCGCGTCGGTGAAGATATAGCCCAGCATCGTCGCCATGTCCGGCGCGATCATGCCCGATCCCTTGATGATGCCGACCAGATCAACCCGCGTCCCGCCGATCATCGCAGAGACATGCGCGCCCTTGGCAAAGGTGTCGGTGGTGCCGATGCTGTTGGCGGCATCCTCCCAGCTACAGGGCGTAGCGGCAAATGCGGCTTCCAGGCCCGCCTCCGCCTTGTCGATCGGCAGGGGGACGCCGATCACCCCGGTCGAGGAGATGAAAATGTCCGACGGCAGGCAGGTGATGTGATTGGCGACCTTGGCCGCGATCGCCTCCACCGCCGCACGACCGCGATGGCCGGTAAAGGCATTGGCATTGCCCGCATTGACCACCAGCGCCCGCGCCGAGCCGAGGGGAATGGCGTCGCGACACCATTCGACTTCGGGCGAGGGGCATTTGCTCTGCGTCGTGACACCCGCGACCGCTGTGCCTGCGTCGAGTTCGACATAGGTAAGGTCGCACCGCTCCCACGCCTTATATCCGGCACGCGCGCGGCGCAGCGTCACGCCAGCAATGGAGGGCAGGGCCGGGAAGGCGGCGGGGGCGAGAGGGGAGCGATCAGTCATGGCCGTCGCTTAGCGCAATCGCGCTGGTCGTCAAACCGGGACAAGCGGATTGGGGGTCAAATTGCATCGATAAATGTTCGCCAGCGCCGCACTGTTCCGGCGGCGATTTGATTGACTATCGGCTGAGCGCTCCCTAAATCGCCGCGCATGTCTGCGCGTGGTCCCTTGTCCGGGACGCGCTTCCCTATTGTGTCAGGAAATTGCATGTTCGGCGCCCTCGCCAAGTCCATCTTCGGATCGTCCAACGAGCGTTACGTGAAGTCGCTGGGCAAGATCGTCGACAAGATCGCGTCCTTCGAGCCATCGGTTCAGGCGTTGAGCGACGAAGATCTGGCGGCGCAGACGGTGCGGTTCCGCGAGCGGCTGGCCGCTGGCGAGACGCTGGACGACCTGCTGCCCGAAGCCTTTGCCACGGTGCGGGAAGCCGCCGTGCGGGTGCTGGGGATGCGCCATTTCGACGTGCAGATGGTGGGCGGCATCGTCCTGCATCGCGGCGAAATCGCGGAAATGCGTACCGGTGAGGGCAAGACGCTGGTGGCGACGCTGGCCACCTATCTCAACGCGCTGGAGGGCAAGGGCGTCCATGTCGTCACCGTCAACGATTATCTCGCCAGCCGCGACTGCGAATGGATGGGGCAGGTCTATCGCTTCCTGGGCCTGACCACTGGCGTCATCGTGCCGAACATCAGCGAGGACCAGCGCCGCGCCGCATATGCCGCCGACATCACCTATGCCACCAACAACGAGCTTGGCTTCGACTATCTGCGCGACAATATGAAATATGACCGTGCGTCGATGGTCCAGCGGCCCTTTAATTATGCCATTGTCGATGAGGTGGATTCGATCCTGATCGACGAAGCGCGCACGCCGCTGATCATTTCCGGGCCGACCGACGACAAGTCCGAACTCTATGTCTCGGTCGACGCGATCGTTAAGCAGATTGTCGAGACCGACTATGAGAAGGATGAGAAGCAGCGCTCCGTCACGCTGACCGAGGATGGCACCGAGAAGATCGAGCGGCTACTGGAGGATGCAGGGCTGCTCCAGGGCAGCAACCTCTATGATTTCGAGAATACGCAGGTTGTCCATCATGTGAACCAGGCGCTGCGCGCGGTCGTGATGTTCCGCCGCGACATCGACTATATCGTCAAGGACGGCAAGGTCGTCATCATCGACGAATTTACCGGTCGCATGATGGACGGACGCCGCTGGTCGGACGGCCTGCATCAGGCGGTCGAGGCCAAGGAAGGCGTCCAGATCGAGCCGGAGAACCAAACGCTCGCGTCGGTCACCTTCCAGAATTATTTCCGCATGTATCCCAAGATTTCGGGGATGACCGGCACCGCGTCGACCGAAGCGACGGAGTTCTACGAAATCTACAAGATGAACGTCGTTACCATCCCGACCAACAAGCCGGTGCAGCGGATCGACGAGCAGGACAGTTTCTACAAGAATATCGAGGACAAGTTCCGCGGCATTGCCCGCACGATCAAGGAACATGCCGAAAAGGGCCAGCCTGTGCTGGTCGGCACGGTGTCGATCGAAAAGTCCGAAATGCTGTCCGAATTCCTCAATCAGGAAGGCGTGCCGCACGCGGTGCTGAACGCGCGCTTCCATGAGAGCGAAGCGCATATCGTGGCGCAGGCTGGGCGCAAGGGCGTGGTGACGATCGCAACCAACATGGCCGGGCGTGGTACCGACATTCAGCTGGGCGGCAATCTGGAGCTGCGGGTCGAGGACGAATTGCGCGACATGCCGGAAGGGCCGGAGCGCGATGCGGCGATCGAGGCGATCAAGGCGGAAATTGCGGCGGAAAAGGCCGAGGTGCTGGCCGCCGGCGGTCTGTTCGTGCTGGCGACCGAGCGACATGAAAGCCGCCGTATCGACAATCAGTTGCGCGGCCGTTCGGGGCGTCAGGGCGATCCGGGCCTGTCGCGCTTTTACCTCAGCCTCGACGATGATCTGATGCGCATCTTTGGCCCGGACACGATGTTCGCCAAGATGATCCGATCCAACCTGGAAGATGGCGAGGCGCTGCCCCCATCCAAATGGCTGAGCAAGGCGATCGAGACCGCGCAGAAGAAGGTCGAGGCGCGCAACTACGACATTCGCAAGCAGGTCGTCGAATATGATGACGTGATGAACGACCAGCGCAAGGTGATCTACGAGCAGCGATCCGACATCATGGATGCGGACACGGTGGACGACGTCGTCACCGACATGCGCCACGAAACCGTCAACGACATTGTCGGCGGCTCCTGCCCGCCCGGCACCTATCCCGAACAATGGGATATCGCCAAGCTGAAGGCTCGGACGGCCGAAATATTGGGCCTCGAACCCGATTTCGACGCCTGGCTGACCGAAGATGCGGTCGATCCTGAGATGATCGAGGAGCGGCTGACGGCGCTGGCCAATGCAGCGGTTGAGGAGAAGGTCAAGGAGGTCGATCCGGCTGACTGGCACATGATCGAAAAATCGATCCTGCTCCAGAGCCTGGACCATCATTGGAAAGAGCATCTCTCCACGCTCGACGCGCTGCGGCAGGTCGTCCACCTGCGCGCCTATGCGCAAAAAACGCCGATCAACGAATATAAGCAGGAAGCCTTCGCCCTGTTCGAGCGGATGCTGGAAAATATCCGTGAGGATGTGACCGGCTCCATCGCGCGGGTGCAGTTCCGCATGGATGCGCCGATGCCGGAATTCGACCTGCCGGTGCTGCCCGATTTCATCACCACCCATATCGACCCGTTTTCCGGCGACGATAACAGCGCCGATTTCGACGCGGGGACATTTGGCGGGATCACCACGACGATCCCGCGCGCGCCAATGGCGGCGGCTGGAGAGTTTGCCAATCTCGACATCAGCCGCAATGCGCTCTGCCCCTGCGGTTCGGGGCAGAAATACAAGCATTGCCACGGCGCGCTGTCCTGATCATCGGCGGGGACGGGTGAGCCGCTTCTTGCCTGCCCCCCGGTTAACCAGCTTGCTTATCGCTTTTGCAAGGTTGCTGCGACAGAGTTGCATCTGATCCTGGGGGGAAACCGGGAGACAGCGATGAACAGCATCCATTATAGACCCCAGGTCGAGCATCGCCGCGAAAGCCGCTTCGTGGCCAATACCCGCGCGACGCTTTTATGGGATGGCGTCACCGAACCTATCACCATCCAGAATATTTCCTCCTACGGCGCTCTGGTCACCGGCTTCTATCTGCCGCCGATCGGCGCGCGCGTGACGGTGATCGCCGATTATCTGGAAGTGTGCGGCACCGTGATCTGGCGCGGTGATGAGCGTTGCGGCCTGTTGCTGAGCCGCCAGGTCGATCCGCTGGCGGTGATCGCGGAACCATCCGTGCGCACAGTAGAAGCGCCCCGGCAGCGCGAAATCAGCCTACGGCGAATTTCGCCGGGCATTTACGGCTGAGCATCCCGATAGATCGATAGTGGCGGAAGGGGTGGGATTCGAACCCACGGATACTTGCGCATCGGCGGTTTTCAAGACCGCTGCAATCGACCACTCTGCCACCCTTCCGTCGCCTCGCTTCCTAGCGCGCTGCGCTGGCTTGCCAAGCGCAAAAATCGTCTGTGGCTCGGTTCGTCGTCTAAACCGGCCATAGTTGCCATTAAGGGGATTCACCTGCCGTCCGGGCTGTGCAACAACGGGGGGATGAGAGATTCTCTGCGTTCGTCTGTATTTTCGCTGTTGCTGGGGCTGGCTGGCGTGACGGTTGGCGCTGTCGTGCCGGGTGCTGCGCTGGCGCAGGATAGTGCGGATTTCCGCGCCTATCTGGAAAGTTTGCGGCCCAGGGCGCGGGCGATGGGCATCCGGGATGCGACGCTGGACGGGGTGTTTGCGACGCTGACCCCCAATCCGCGCGTCATTGCGCTGGACCAGACCCAGCCGGGCGGCGGCGCCTATTCGCCGATCCCCAATTTCGAGCCGTATCGGCGCCAGCATGTTGACGCCGCGCGGATCAGCAGGGGCCGTATCGCCTATCAGGCCAACCGGGCGCGGCTGGCCCGGATCGAGGCCGAGACCGGCGTGCCGGAGGAGATCATGGTCGCCATCTATGGCCATGAAACCAATTATGGCAGCTATACGGGCGATTTCGACCTGATCCGGTCGCTGGCGACATTGGCGCATGAGGGGCGACGGCGCGCCCTGTTCGAGCCGGAGTTGTTGGCGACATTGAAGATGTTGGACAATGGCGTACCGCGCAGCCGCCTGATCGGCAGCTGGGCCGGGGCGACGGGCTATCCGCAATTCCTGCCGTCCGTCTATCTGCGGCTGGCCAAGGACGGCGATGGCGACGGGCGCGCGGACATCTGGACCAGCGAGGCCGATGCGCTGGCGTCGATCGCCAATTATTTCGTGCAGGCCGGGTGGCGGCGCGGCCAGCCCTGGGGCGTGGCGGTATCCGTGCCGTCCAGCTTCGATCGCGCCAGCGTGGCGGCAAAGACCAATCCGGCGCGCTGCCCGCGCGTATTCAACCGGCACAGCCGCTGGCTGACTATGGCAGAATGGCGCAAGCTGGGCCTGTTTCCCGCCAGAGGCATCTGGCCCGCCGATACGGTGATGGCGACGCTGCTGGAGCCGGACGGGCCGGGCAAGACCGCCTATTTGCTGACCGGCAATTACCGGGCGATCCTGGATTATAATTGTTCCAATTTCTATGCTCTGTCTGTGGGGTTGCTGGCCGATGCGGTCAAATGAAGGGGTTAGGCTGCCGCTGGCAGCCGGGGTGATGTTGCTGTTGGCGTCTTGCGGTGGCGGGGAGCAGGTGCCTGTGCCGCCGACGCCTGCGCCATTGCCGCGTCCGTTGGCGCAGGGCGGCATGGTCGCCGATGAACCGGTAACGATCGGCGCGCCCTATAGCGTGGGACGGATCACCTATACGCCCGAAGATGCGCCCAATTATGACGCGGTCGGCTATGCGGGCTGGTATGGCGAGGAGTTGCAGGGCAACAAGACCGCCAATGGCGAAACCTTTGTGCCGGGCGCTATCACGGCCGCCCACCAGACATTGCCGCTGCCCAGCTATGTCGAGGTGACCGCGCTGGACACGGGCCGGACGATCCTGGTGCGGGTCAATGATCGCGGTCCCTTTGCCAATGACCGGATCATCGACCTGTCGCATGGCGCGGCCGAGCAATTGGGCGTGATCGGCGATGGCACGGCGGCGGTGCGGGTACGGCGGGTCAGCCCGCCAGATCAGGAGCGCGCGACGCTGCGCAGCCATGGCCGGGTCGCCGAACGGCTGGAAACGCCGCCGGCCCTGCTGACGGCACTGCGGGCCAAGCTGCCTGCCCGCTCTGTAATCGCTCCGGCGAAAGCCAAGATCGCAGCCCGGCCAAGCGTCAGGACACCCCCCAAGCCAGTGAGCGCGCGGGACATCCGCGAGTCCGCGCCCCAGCCAGCCCGACAGGATGGTTTCGTGGTGGAACAGGCAGGCGCAGCTTCGGCCCCAACGCCGGTTGCGCCCGCCTCTGTCACCGCGCCACCCTCCACCCGCACCTATATCGTCCAGGTCGCCGCTTTCTCATTGCGCGCCCGTGCCGAAACGCTGGCGAAGCGCATCGGTGCCAGGGCGGTCGAGGGCGACGGATTGTGGCGCGTGCGCTTTGGTCCTTACCCCACGCAGGACGCCGCACAGGCGGGTGTGCGCGCGGCGGCAGCCAAGGGCTTTGAGAATGGCCGCATCATGGCTAATGACGCGCGATAGACATCGCGCCCTCCAAGCGATTCCATCCCATTTGAAGGCAGCCCCATGAACAAGTCCGTTGCAGTCCTCCTCTTCACCGGGCTGTTGACCCAGCCGCTGACCGCCGCCGCGCCGCCTTACACCAGCGAAGCGCCGATCGCCTATATGAAGGATCTGTCGTCTGGCGCGGTGCTGTATGACAAGGGTGGCGAGACGAAGATGCCGCCGGCGTCGATGGCGAAGATGATGACCGCGCATGTCGCGTTCCGCCTGATCCAGAAGGGTGAGTTGAAGCTCGACACAATGTTCACCGTGCGCCCGGAAACCTGGAAGCAGTGGCATGGCCCGGCTGCGGGTTCGACCATGTTCCTGTCGGCGGGCGAGCAGGTGTCGGTGGAAAATCTGCTGCACGGCATCGTCACACTGTCGGGCAATGACGCCTGCGTCGTGCTGGCCGAAGGGATCGCCGGGACCGAGCAGGCCTTCGTCGCGCTTATGAATGAGGAGGCCAAGCGCATGGGCCTCAAGAACAGCCATTTCGGCACCAGCAACGGCTGGCCGGACGAGGGCGTGACCTATGTGACCGCCGAAGATCTGGCCAGTCTGGCGCAAGGGACGATCGAGGAAACGCCCGATCTCTACAAGCGCTTCTACGCGACCCGTTCCTTCACCTGGGGCAAGACGATGGGCGGCGCAGATATTGCGCAGGGCAATCGTAATCCGATTTTGGGCAAGATTGCCGGGGCCGACGGCCTCAAGACGGGGCATACCGAAGAAGCGGGCTTTGGCTTTACCGGATCGGCCGAGCAGGATGGCCGCCGTCTGGTCATGGTGGTTGCGGGCCTGACCAGCTTTAACGGGCGAATTCAGGAATCGGTCCGCTTCATGGACTGGGGCTTCAAGGCCTGGAAAGCGCAACCGCTGTTCAAGAAGGGTGCGACGGTCGAGACCGCTGATGTCCAACTGGGCAGCGAAACGAGCGTCGCGCTGGTTGCGCCGCAAAATCTGGCGGTCACTTTGCCGCGCACCGCGTCGACCAATATCTCGGTCAAGGTCGTCTATTCCGGCCCGATCAAGGCACCGATCGCCAAGGGACAGAAGATCGCCGACCTGATCGTGTCCACGCCCGACACGCCACCGCAGGTGATGCCGCTGGTCGCAGGGGCGGATGTCGCCGAAGCGGGCATGTTCGGCCGGTTGTGGAATGGCCTGAAATCGCTGTTCGGGTGATTGTTGGACGGTTCATCACGCTGGAAGGCGGGGAGGGCGCGGGCAAATCCACTCAGCTCCACGCGCTTGCCGCTGCCCTGCGCACGCGCGGACTGGACGTGGTGGAAACCCGCGAACCGGGCGGTAGCGAGGGGGCGGAGGCAATCCGCGCCCTGTTGCTGACGGGCGGCGCGGATCGCTGGAGCGCGCGGGCCGAAGCCTTGCTGTTCGCGGCGGCGCGGACCGATCATATCGAAAAGACGATCCGGCCTGCACTGGCGCGGGGCGCCTGGGTGCTGTCCGACCGGTTTCTCGATTCGAGCCGGGCCTATCAGGGGCAGGGGGCGCTGTCCGACGCAGATATATTGGCGTTGCACCGGATAGGTAGTGAGGGATTTCTGCCCGATCGCACCCTGTTTCTGACCTTGCCTGATGGTGAGGCCGAGGCACGGGCGCGGGAGCGGGACGGCGATGCAGCCGATCGCATCGGTGGCCGCGACCAGAATTTTCATCGCGCCGTGGCCAGTGCCTTTGCGCGCTTTGCCACGGAGGAGCCAGCGCGATTCCGGGCGATCGACGCATCGGGTGAGGCGGGGGCGGTGACGGCCCGCCTGCTCGACGCGCTGGCGGACCTGCTGCCATGACGTCACTTCTGGGGCATGACGCGCAGGCCCGCACGCTGATCGACGCGGCGGCAAGCGGGCGGATGCACCATGGCTGGATCTTGAGCGGTCCCAAGGGGATCGGCAAGGGCGGCTTCGCGCGCGCGCTGGCGCTGCGTCTGCTCGCCGACGCCGCCGGGCCGCCGGTGGTGGGGGAGGGGCTGGCGGTGCCGGAAAGCCACCCCGTTCGCCGCCTGATCGAGGCCAGCGCCCATCCCGATTATGCCGAACTCTACCCGCTTGAAAAGGATGGTGTCACCGCGCGCAACATCAGCGTCGATCAGGTGCGCGGGCTGCAACGGCTGCTTCAGTCGGCGCCGTCGCTATCGACGCGGCGGATCGTGGTGATCGACAGCGCCGACGATCTGGAACGGGGCGCGGCCAATGCGCTGCTCAAAAATCTGGAAGAGCCGCCCGCCGATATGCTCTTTCTGCTGGTCAGCCATGCGCCGGGCCGGTTGCTGCCGACGATCCGGTCGCGATGCCGCACGCTGCGTTTCGATCCGCTGAATGACGGGGCGATGCGTGCGATCCTGCGGGACAAGGATGAAACGCTGTCCCCGGCGGAGATCGACGCGCTGATCCGCGCAGGCGAAGGATCGCCGGGCAAGGCGCTGCGCTATGCGGGCCTCAATCTGGCGGATATCGAAAGCGCGATGGCGCGGATCGCGCAGGATGGCGACCGCGATAACCGCCAGCGCCTGGCGCTGGCCAAGGCACTGGCGATCAAGTCGGCCAAGCCGCGCTATGAGGCGTTTCTGGAGCGCGCGCCTGCCTTTATCGCGCAAGCAGCGCGTCACCGTAACGGCGCGGCGCTGGGCGTCGCGCTCGACCATTGGGAACAGGCGCGGCATCTGGCGGGCGGGGCGATCATCCTGTCGCTCGATCCGGCGGCGGTGGTGTTTGAACTGGCGGGCCATGTCGCGGCGCTTGCGCCACAATCGGCCTGAAAAGCGGCTTCCCGCCCGGCGCAACAGCCGCTAGGGACATCCCATGTCCCAGCCCTATACCATCACCACCGCCATCTCCTATCCCAATGGCCGTCCCCATATTGGCCACGCCTATGAGGTGATCGCCACCGACGCGATTGCCCGGTTCCAGCGGATGATGGGCCGCGACGTGTTCTTCCAGACCGGGACCGACGAACATGGCCTGAAAATGGCTCAGGCCGCACGCAACCGGGGGATCGTGCCACTGGCATTGGCCGATGAAATGTCCGGCTATTTCCGCGCCATGAACGAGACGCTGAACATCAGCCATGATCGCTTCATCCGCACCAGCGAACCGGCACACCACCATGCCAGCCAGGCGATCTGGCAGGCGATGGAGGCCAATGGCGACCTGTATCTGGATCGTTATGAAGGCTGGTATTCGGTCCGCGACGAAGCCTTTTACGACGAAAAGGAACTGATCGACGGGGAAGGGGGCGTCAAGCTCTCGCCCCAGGGGACGCCGGTGGAATGGACGGTCGAGGAGAGCTGGTTCTTCCGCCTGTCCAACTATCAGGACCGGTTGCTGGCGCTCTATGAAAGCCAGCCCGATTTCATCCGCCCCGACAGCCGCCGCAACGAGATTTTGCGCTTCGTCGAGGGTGGCCTGTCGGACCTCTCCATCTCCCGCACCAGTTTCGACTGGGGGGTCAAGGTGCCCGGCGCGGACGGGCATGTCATGTATGTGTGGGTCGATGCGCTGACCAATTATCTGACCGGCTGCGGCTATCCAGACGATGCCGATCGGATGGCGCGATATTGGGCGGAAGGGGGCGACATCACGCACATTATCGGCAAGGATATTGTGCGTTTTCATGCGGTTTACTGGCCAGCCTTCCTGATGAGCGCGAAGCTGCCCCTGCCCAGGCAGATATTCGGCCATGGCTTCCTGCTGAACCGGGGCGAGAAAATGTCCAAGTCGGTCGGCAATGTCGCCGACCCGATCGAACTGGCCGAGCGGTTCGGTGTCGACCAGTTGCGCTATTTCCTGTTGTCCGAAGTGACGTTCGGTAACGACGGCAGCTATAGCGCGGAGGCGATCGTCCAGCGCTCCAACAGCGATCTGGGGAATGCGTTCGGCAATCTGGCACAGCGTACGTTGAGCTTCATCGCGAAGAATCTGGAAGGGCATCTGCCCGCCATTCATGGTCATGACCCCGCCGACAGCGAATTGTTCGACCTGATCAACCGCGTGGTCCGCACCGACATGCCCACCGCCATGGCCGATCTTGCGCCATCGGTCGCGATCGACGCCTGGCTGCGCGCGGCATTCGCCTGCAATCAATATATCGACGCGCAGGCACCCTGGACCCTGCGCAAGACCGATCCGCAGCGGATGGAGACGGTGCTGGCGACTCTGTATATCGCGATCGCGCAGCTGGCGGTCGCGGTCCTGCCGGTGATTCCGGCCAGCGCCACCGCGTTACTCGATCATATGGGCATCCCCGCCGACAAGCGGACCTACAGCGCGATCGGCGATCACTGGTATTCACCGCTGGCGACAAGCGATTTCATCCTCGCCGCGCCCAAGCCGCTCTTCCCCCGGCTCGAACTGACCGAAGCGGACGGCTGAACCCATGCTGATCGACAGCCATTGCCACCTCAATTACAAGGGGTTGGTCGAGGATCAGGAGAATGTGCTGGAACGTGCGCGCGCGTCCGGCATCGACTTGATGCTCAACATCGCGACGCGCGAGAGCGAATGGGACGCAGTGCTGGACACGGCGATCCGCGCGCCGGACGTGTGGGCGACGGTCGGCATCCACCCACATGAGGCGGACGAACATCCCCATATCGACACCGCCAAGCTGGTCGCCCGCGCGGCGCATCCCCGCGTGGTCGGGATCGGCGAAACGGGCCTTGATTATTATTACGACCATAGCGACCGCGAACGGCAACGCAGCAGTTTCCGGTCGCACATCGTCGCAGCGCGCGACACCGGCCTGCCGCTGATCGTCCACACCCGTGATGCGGAGGAGGATACGCTGGCGGTGATGCGCGATGAAATGGGGAAGGGCGTTTATACCGGCGTGATCCACTGTTTCACCGCCAGCGGTGCCTTTGCCGACGCGGCGCTGGAGATGGGCTTCTACATCAGCATATCGGGCATCGTGACCTTCAAGAGCGCGAAGGATTTGCAGGAGACCGCCGCGCGCCTGCCGATCGACCGGCTGCTGGTCGAGACGGACTCGCCCTTCCTCGCGCCAGTGCCGCATCGCGGGCGGCCTTGCGAGCCAGCGTTCGTCGCTGACACGGCGAAATTCCTGGCCAATCTGCGCGGCGAGAGCATCGAGCATCTGGCGGCCGCCACCTCCGCCAATTTCCGTACATTGTTCCAGAAGGTGGCATGAGTCTGAAACTCACGATCCTGGGCAGCGGCACATCGTCGGGGGTTCCGCGCATCGGCAATGACTGGGGGACGTGCGACCCGTCCGAGCCGAAGAACCGCCGCACCCGCGTATCGATCCTGGTGGAAAGTGCGACGACCCGGATATTGGTGGACACCTCGCCCGACATGCGCGCGCAGTTGCTGGCCGCCGACGTCATCCACATCGACGCGATATTGTGGACGCACGACCATGCCGATCACAGCCATGGCATCGACGATGTGCGCCAACTCTATCACCATCGCCGCGTCCCGCTGCCGGGCTACGCCCGGTCGCAGACGCTCCGCCTGCTGCGCCAGCGCTTCGCCTATGCCTTTGACGGGCGCAACGGCTATCACCAGACCATTGATGGCCGGGTTTTGCCCGATGGGCTGCGCATCGGCGACATCGACATTGCCTGTGTCGATCAGCCGCATGGTGATATTTATTCGACCGGATTTCGCTTCAGCCATGGTGGCAGGTCCATCGCCTATGCCACGGATTTTCATGACCTGACCCCGGATATGCTGGCGCTTTATGATGGGGTTGATGTGTGGGTGGTCGACGCGCTGCGAGAAAAGCCGCATCCCACCCATCCGCATCTGGCGCTGACGCTGGACGGCATTGCCGCCGCCCGGCCCGGTCGCGCTATCCTGACCCATATGGACCAGAGCATGGATTATGCGACTTTGTGCCGCGCCCTCCCCAACGGGGTGGAACCGGGCTATGACGGCATGGTGATAATTTTGGAACCGGCAGAGCAGGGGGATTGATGGACAGCGGCGATCAGGCGGCATCAACCCTCTGGTATGTGCTGGCACTGGTGCTGGTCGGCTCCGCGCTCATCGGTCGGCGGCTCGCCTGGGGCGGGGTGCTGCGCATGGCGCTGCTGTGGGTCGCCATCTTTGCCGGACTGCTGGGCCTGTTCAAACTGGCGCAGAAGGAAGGCTATCTGACCGGGCGTTGGGCGGAGCAGGGGGCGATGGTCGATGAAGCGCCCGCCGCGCTGCCGCCTGCCAAAGCCGAAGGACAGTCGATCCGCATCCCGGTCGCGCCCGATGGCCATTATTGGGTCGAAGCGACGATCAACGGCACGCCTGCACGCTTCCTGATCGATAGCGGCGCGACGATTACGGCATTGTCGGAGAATACGGCGCAGGCGTCGGGCCTGAACTATGATGTCGGCGCGCCCGGCGTCATCATGACGACCGCCAATGGCAGGGTGGAGGCGCGGCGATCCAGCATCGCCAGCCTGGCGATCGGCCCGGTGCGGGCGAGCGATTTGCCTGTCGTCGTCTCGCCAACCTTCGGGGAAGTCAATGTGATCGGCATGAACATGCTTTCCCGACTGAAAAGCTGGGGCGTGCAAAATGGTGAGATGGTGCTGACGCCATGACCGCGCCGCCGACCCAGCGCGAGCGGCTGAAAGCCATTATCGGCGGCTCGACCGGCAATCTGGTCGAATGGTATGACTGGTATGCCTATGCCGCCTTCACCCTCTATTTCGCGCCGCATTTCTTCCCCAGCCAGGACCGCACCGCCCAGTTGTTGAGCGCGGCAGGCATTTTTGCGGTTGGCTTCCTGATGCGTCCGATCGGCGCGTGGCTGATGGGCGTCTATGCCGACCGGCACGGGCGCAAGAGCGGGCTGACGCTGTCGGTGGCGCTGATGTGCGCGGGATCGCTGCTGATCGCGGTGACGCCGGGTTATGAGACGATCGGCGTGGCCGCGCCGCTGCTGCTGGTGCTGGCGCGCTTGATGCAGGGTTTGTCGATCGGCGGCGAATATGGCGCGAGTGCGACCTATCTGTCGGAAATGGCGGGCAGGAACCGACGGGGTTTCTTCTCCAGCTTTCAATATGTGACACTGATCGCCGGACAGTTGGTTGCGATCTGCGTGCTGCTGCTGTTGCAGGCTACGTTGAGCGAGGCGCAACTGGATGCGTGGGGCTGGCGGATACCCTTTTTCATCGGCGGGGCGCTGGCGGTCGTGGTGTTCTGGCTGCGGCGCGGGCTGGCCGAGACGCAGAGCTTTGCCGTGGCCAAGGCCGAGGGCGCGCCTGAGTCCGGCTTTGTCGAACTGATCACCAAGCATCCGCGCGAGACGCTGACGGTGATGCTGCTGACCGCCGGGGGCACGATCGCCTTCTATGCCTACTCCATCTACATGCAGAAATTCTTGGTCAACACCAGCGGGCTAAGCCGCGAGGCAGCGTCGCAAATCAATGCGGTTACCCTGTTTGTTTTCATGCTGTTACAGCCCGTCGCTGGCGCGCTGTCGGACCGGATCGGGCGCAAGCCGCTGATGATCGGCTTCGGCGTCATGGGGGTAATCTGCACCTATCCGATCTTCGCGACGCTGGCGGTGACGAAAGATCCGGTGGTCGCCGGGTTGCTGGTGATGGCGGGGCTGGTGATCGTGACCGGCTATACCTCGATCAATGCGGTGGTGAAGGCCGAACTGTTTCCCGCGCATATCCGGGCGCTGGGCGTGGCGCTGCCTTATGCGCTGGCCAATACGATGTTCGGCGGGACGGCGGAACTGGTAGCCCTGTGGTTCAAGCAGGCCGGTATGGAGCAGGCATTCTATATCTATGTCAGCGTGATGATCGCCATCTCTCTGGTGGTCTATGTGCGGATGAAGGACACGGCAAAGACCAGCCTGATCCGCGAGGATTGAGGATAAGCCGACAGTGAGCCGAACATAGGCGCAGATGATATATGATTTAACATAATATATATTATCGTACTTAAATCAACGGGTCGGTGGATTCTAGATCGAAGTGCGAAATCCTAGGATTTATAGGGGTTTGATCCCCTTTCCAGGAAGGCACATGATGAACGGCTACCAGCATCTGGGTTTGGATGAGCGGCGACATATCTATCAACTGGCTGCAACCGGGCGGTCCGTGCATCAGATAGCAGCGTCGCTGCAGCGACATCGTTCGACCATCTATCGCGAGCTCAAACGTAATCAGCATCTCGATGACGAGCCGGTGTTTCGTGGCTATTTTCCAACGGCCGCACAAACGATGGCGGACAGGCGCCGGGTGCGTGGCGGCAAAATCGCCCGAAAGCCCGAGCTTGCCGCCTATATCGCCGACCGCTTGTCAGCAGCCTGGTCGCCGGAGCAGATTGCGGGATACCTTCGACGCCATCGCGGTAATCGTGAAGCCGTCTGTCACGAGACCATCTACCAGTTCGTCTATGGGCCGGACGGACGAAGCCAGGGCCTGTGGCGCCTTCTGCCTGTTGCCCGTCGATCTCGACGGCAGCGCTATGCGCGCAAGCCCCGCGGTCTGCATATCCCTTTGGCCAACACCATTGGCAAACGCCCTTCCGAAATCGGTAATCGCAGCAGCTTTGGTCATTGGGAAGGCGACCTGATGATCTTCAGGTTGGAATATGGCAAAGCCAACCTCACCTCGCTGGTCGAGCGCCGCAGCCGGTTTACTATCCTCGCCCGCAATCCCAGTCGGCATTCCGCCGGCGTCATGTCGGGAATCCAGCACCACTTGCACATGCTGCCCCCTTCCCTGCGTCAGAGCATCACCTTTGACCGGGGAACGGAATTTGCTGCCTTTGTGACACTCCAGAAGAAACTCGCGATGACGAGCTATTTCTGCCTGCCATCGGCACCCTGGCAAAAGGGCAGCGTGGAAAACAGCAACGGTCGCATACGGCGCTTCCTGCCGTCTGACACGGACCTGGCGTTGCTATCGGATAAGGAAATCCAGGCCGTTGCTGATCGCATCAACAGCACCCCTCGCAAGTGCCTGAACTATCGCACCCCGCATGACGTTCTGGGAGAGCAAATCACCCTCCTCAACGCCCGGTAGATTTGCCATCCAGGGTGGGGCTCGCCCCACCCTGGATGAAATGCTACGCATCCCATGGATGTCGCGCTTCAAATCGAAACCGCCGTCTGGCCAACGCCCTGTCGAGCCACTATCGCCGTTTTTGATTTCTCTCCATCAGCCCAGGTTACCCTATGCCTACAGCCAGTCCCGCCGACATTATGCCGCTTGCCAATGTCATGGCGCGGTTGCGTGATCCTGATACGGGCTGTCCGTGGGACATCGAACAGGATTTCGCGTCGATCGCGCCCTATACGATCGAGGAAGCCTATGAGGTTGCCGACGCGATCGAGCGCAACGACATGGCGGCGCTGCGCGATGAACTGGGCGACTTGTTGCTCCAGGTTGCCTTTCATAGCCGCATGGCGGAACAGGCCGGGCATTTCAGTTTGCAAGACGTGATCGATGGCATCACCCAGAAGATGATCCGGCGGCATCCGCATGTCTTTGGCGAAGGCACGAAACGCGAAGATGGCCATGCCCAGTGGGAGGCGATCAAGGCGGCCGAGCGGGCGGAAAAGGAGCCGGACAGCAGCGCGCTGGCTGGGGTTGCGATCGCCCTGCCCGCATTGCTGCGCGCCGAGAAGTTGCAGAAGCGCGCGGCGCGGACGGGGTTCGACTGGCCCGATACGAACGGCGCGATCGCCAAGATTGTCGAGGAACTGGACGAGGTACAGGGTGCTGCGACCCCAGCGGAGCGCGAGGAGGAAGTGGGCGACCTGCTGTTCGCGGTGGTCAACCTCGCACGGCATCTGAAGATTGACCCGGAAGTAGCTCTACGCGGGGGCAATGCCAAGTTCGACCGGCGGTTCCGGGTGATGGAGGAGATTGCCGGGGACGCTTTTGCCGCCCTGACGCTCGATGAGAAGGAAGCGCTTTGGCAACGGGCCAAGCGTGCCGAAGCCCCCGCTTGATCCGCGCTGTTACGCCCGCCGATCATGACGCAATCTGGGCGATATTGGAACCAGTGATTCGCGCGGGCGAAACGCTTGCCATCCCGCGCGACATGACGCGGCAGACCGCCCTCTCCCTCTGGCTGTCACCCGACCGAACGGTGCGCGTGCTGGAAGAGGATGGCGCGGTGCTGGGCGTTTTCTATGTGCGCGCGAACCAGAGCGGTGGCGGCGCGCATGTCGCCAATGCGGGCTATGTCGTGGCACAGGGCGCAACCGGACGCGGCGTCGCGCGGCGCATGTGCGCGGCTTCGCTCGATCTGGCACGGGAATTGGGCTTCCGCGCGATGCAGTTCAACTTCGTGGTGGCGAGCAATGTCCGCGCGGTGGCCTTGTGGCAGGTCATGGGCTTTGCCGTGGTCGGGCGACTGCCGGGCGCGTTTGCGCATCCGGGGTTGGGAGATGTGGACGCGCTGGTGATGTTTCGGGCGTTGTGAGGGGGACCGATCTCCAGACATATTTCAGACAAGGTTCAGAATTGAAACCTAAATTTGACAAGTACCTGCAAACACCATAGCTTTCCTCCACCGATCAGATGGAGGAACCCGCGATGCGTCTGACTATCCTTCTCCCGCTCCTGTGCGCTGTAGCTATGCCAGCCTATGCCCAGCAGAATGGCACTGGCATTTCGGGTATTCATTTCAACACCGCCAGCCCGATGGGCGTCATACCGGTAACCGGTTTTGGCCCGGACAATTTCCGCAGCAGTCATTCCGGCGCGGCGTCGGACTTGCAGCAGGCGCAGCAGTTGATCGCGTCGGGCGATTTTGTGCAGGCTGACAGCCTGCTCGCGACTGTGATCGGCGAAACGCCCAGCCGTCAGGCGCGTTTCCTCAAGGGCGTGGCCAAGCTGGGCCTGGGCGAAGCCGCAGCGGCGCGGCGCTATTTTGAACAGAGCCTCTATCGCGGCCGCAATGGTCATCCCGGTGCGATGTCTGGGCTGGCGATCGCGGAAATCCGTCTCGGCAATGTCGATGCCGCCCGCAATATCCTGCACAAATTGGAGTATCAGCAGGAAAAATGCGGCCATGGCTGCGACCGCGCAGACGCGCTGAAGCAGGCTGTAGGGGTCGTGGAAAAAGCGCTGGCGTAAGAGGGCCAGTCCCTACCCCTGCCCGCGCTTCCCGAACCGCGCGAACGCCGCATCCGACAAGCGCACTTCGACGCGGGTTTCCTCGCCTTGCGCGTCGCTGGTCAACACTTCGCCATGTTCGTGGAGCCAGGCCAGTGCCGCGCCGTCGGCGGCTGCGATGCGCAGGCCATAGACTTTGGCACCGGCGGTCATTTTGGCGCTGATCGCGCGTTGCAGGTCGGGCACGCCCTCCCCCGTCAGTGCCGAGAGAATCACGACATCATCGCGGCGGGACGCGGTTTCGCGGGCCAGTGCTTCGGCTTCCGGGTCGAGCAGGTCTAGCTTGTTCCATGCCTCGATGATCGGTGGGGCGGCCGGTTCGCCCTCGGCACGGTCCAGCGCGCCCTCCCCGGCCACGCCAAGCTCACTCAGCACGTCCAGCACATCGTCGCGCTGGGCGTCGCTGTCCGGGTGCGCGATGTCGCGGACATGGACGATGAGGTCGGCGGACAGCACTTCTTCCAGCGTCGCGCGGAAGGCGGCGATGAGCTGGGTCGGCAGGTCGGAGACGAAGCCGACCGTGTCGGACAGGATCGCCTTGTCGAGACCGGGCAGCGCGATCTGGCGCATGGTGGGATCGAGCGTGGCGAAGAGCAGGTCTTCCGCCATGACGTCAGCCCCGGTCAGGCGATTGAAAAGCGTGGATTTTCCGGCATTGGTATAGCCGACCAGCGCGATCACCGGCCAAGGCGCGCGTTGCCGCCGGGCGCGGTGGAGGCCGCGGGTGCGGGTGACCTGCTCCAGTTCCTTGCGGATCTTGGCCATGCGGTCACGGATCATCCGCCGGTCCGCCTCGATCTGGGTTTCGCCCGGACCGCCGAGGAAGCCGAATCCGCCGCGCTGCCGTTCCAAATGGGTCCAGCTGCGCACCAGCCGCCCCGCCTGATAATCGAGATGGGCGAGTTCGACCTGGAGACGGCCTTCATTGGTCGCCGCGCGTTCGCCGAAGATTTCCAGAATAAGCCCGGTGCGGTCGATCACCTTCGCGCCTACTGCCTTTTCCAGATTGCTCTGCTGGACCGGCGACAGGGCATTGTCGACGATGACCAGTTCGGCCTCCTCTTGAACGACCAGCGTGGCGATCTGGTCCACCTGACCGCTGCCGAACAGGGTGGCGGGCTTGCGGTCGCGGACGCGGAACGCCTGCCCCGCGCGCACGTCGATGCCGATGGCCAGCGCCAGCCCGCGCGCTTCCTCCAGTCTTGCGTCGCTGTCCCGGCGTTCCAGCCCGTGGGTTTCGGCGTGGACAACAACGGCGCGCGCTCCGCGTGCCACTTCATCGTCGGAGTCGCGGTTGAATATCGCCATGAGGTTAGCCGGGACTCCCCGCAAGTCGGGCCTTGACTGCGTCTATCGCTGCCGTCGCCTTGTCCCCGTCCGGCCCGCCGCCCTGCGCCATGTCGGGGCGGCCGCCGCCACCCTTGCCGCCCAGCGCTTCCACGCCAACGCGGACGAGATCGACCGCGCTGATCGTGCCGATCAGATCGTCGGTAACGCCCACGGCAATGGTCGCGCGGCCATCGACCATAGCGACGATCGCCGACACGCCGCTGCCCAGCGCTTTCTTGTTGCCGTCTACGATCCCGCGCAATTCCTTGGGGTCGAGGCCGTCGATGACCTGCGCCATGAAGCTGATGCTGCCCACCTGTTCCGGGCCAGCAGGCGCCGCGCCCGACGCACTGCCGCCCAGCGCCAGCGCTTTCTTCGCTTCGGCCAGTTCCCGCTCCAGCCTGCGGCTCTGTTCCACCAGCGCGGCGATGCGCGCGGGCACATCTTCGGGCGACGTCTTGAGCGTGGCAGCGGACTGGCGCAGTCTGTCCTCACGATCGACCAGCCAGAGGCGTGCGGCCTCGCCGGTCAGTGCCTCGATCCGGCGGACGCCGCTGGAGACGGCACTTTCCGACACGATCTTGAGCAGGGCGATGTCGCCGGTCGCGCGGACATGGGTGCCGCCGCACAGTTCGACCGAATAATGAAGATCGTCGCCCTTCCCCATGGAAAGAACGCGGACTTCGTCGCCATATTTCTCGCCGAACAGCGCCATCGCGCCCGCCGCAATCGCGTCGTCGGGCGTCATGAGGCGGGTCGTGACCTCCTCGTTATGGCGGATCTGCGCGTTCACATCCGCCTCGACCTTGGCGATCTGGGCGTGGGTCAGGGCTTCGGGGTGCGAGAAGTCGAAGCGCAGCCGTTCGGCCGCAACCATGCTCCCCTTTTGCGTTACATGCGCGCCCAGTTCCTTGCGCAGCGCTGCGTGGAGCAAGTGGGTGGCGCTGTGGTTGGCGCGGATGCGGTCGCGGCGCTCGACATCCACGGTCAGGTTGACGGTGTCGCCGACCTTGACGCTGCCCGCGCTGATCACTGCCTGATGCGCGTGGAGGCGGCCCAGCGGCTTGGACGTGTCCGCCACTTGCGCCGTCAGGCCACCGAGCGAGGTAATCGTCCCCGCGTCGCCATTCTGGCCGCCGCTTTCGCCATAGAAAGGCGTCTGGTTGGTAATGATGGCGACGCTATCGCCGACCGTCGCGCTATCAACGCGCGCGCCGTCCTTGACGATGGCCAGTACTTCGCCTTCGCCTTTGGTCGAGGCGTAACCGACAAATTCGGTGCTGCCGAGGGTTTCGGCGATGTCGTACCAGATTTCGTCCGACGCTTTTTCGCCCGATCCTTTCCAGGCGGCGCGGGCGGCAGCTTTCTGTTCGGCCATGGCGGCGTCGAAACCGGCGCGGTCCACGCCCAGACCCTGGGTGCGCAGCGCGTCCTCGGTCAGGTCATAGGGGAAGCCGTAAGTGTCATAGAGTTTGAACGCGGTTTCGCCGGGCAGCGTGCCGCCTTCGACCATGCCGGTCGTCGCTTCATCGAGCAGGCGCAGGCCGTTTTCCAGCGTCTTGCGGAAACGGGTTTCCTCGCGCAGCAGCGTTTCCTCGATCAGCGGCTGGGCGCGGACCAGTTCGGGATAGGCGCCGCCCATTTCGGAGACGAGGCTGCCGACCAGGCGATACATCAACGGGTCCTTGGCACCGATGATGTGCGCATGGCGCATGGCGCGGCGCATGATGCGGCGCAGCACATAGCCGCGGCCCTCGTTCGCGGGCAGCACGCCGTCGGCAATCAGGAAGCTGGTCGAGCGGAGATGATCGGCGATGACGCGGTGGCTGGCCTGATGGTCGCCATCCGTCGCAGTCCTGGTGATCGCGCCGCTTTCGGCGATCAGCGCCCTGAACGTGTCGGTATCATAATTGTTATGCACGCCCTGCATGACGGCGGCGATGCGCTCCAGTCCCATGCCGGTATCGATGCTTGGCTTGGGCAGTTCGCTGACGATCTCATTGGCTTCCTGCTCATATTGCATGAACACAAGGTTCCAGATTTCGACGAAGCGATCGCCATCCTCTTCCGGCGAACCGGGAGGGCCGCCCCAGATATGGTCGCCATGGTCGTAAAAGATTTCCGAACAGGGACCACACGGCCCGCTGTCGCCCATCGCCCAGAAATTATCCTTGGTCGGGATGCGGATGATGCGTTCTTCGGGCAGGCCGGCGATCTTGCGCCACAGGTCGAACGCCTCGTCGTCCGTGTGATAGACGGTTGCGGTCAGCTTCTCGGCCGGAAGCTCCCATTCCCTGGTCAGCAGGGTCCAGGCATGGCTGATCGCCTGTTCCTTGAAATAGTCGCCGAAGCTGAAATTGCCCAGCATTTCAAAGAAAGTATGGTGGCGCGCGGTATAGCCGACATTGTCGAGATCATTATGCTTGCCGCCCGCGCGAACCGACTTCTGGCTTGACGTCGCGGTCTTGTAGGGGCGGGTTTCAAGCCCGGTAAAGACATTCTTGAACGGCACCATCCCCGCATTGACGAACATCAAAGTCGGGTCGTTGTGCGGCACCAGCGGCGCGGACGGGACGATGGTGTGGCCGTTGGCCCCGAAATAGTCGAGGAAGGAGCGGCGAATGTCGTTGGTCGATGTCATGGGGGCGATTTAGTGGGAAGCGGCCCGCCGCACAAGCGGGGCTTTTCGGCTTTTCCTCCCCGGTACGGGGAGGTGCCGGGGCGTAGCCCTGGCGGAGGGGGCAGCGACCGGACGCAGCGACAAGATGAACGATCCCTTCCAATGCCGGGCAGGGCTATCGCATATAGGCCGCATCTCATTTTACTTCGTCATGCTGAACTTGTTTCAGCATCCATTTCTCGTCACGATTGTTGGCTTTTGGGGCGCGATGGATCCTGAAACAAGTTCAGGATGACGTTGAAAGAATAACGAAAAGTCACATGCAATTGCTCTGCTTTGCCGAGGAGGAATTACCCGATCGGGTCCTCGATCGACACTGGCAGTTTGGAGAACCACACCGGTCCCCGCGCGGTCATGTGGAAGCAATCCTCCATGCGGACGCCCATCACGCCCGGCAGATACAGACCCGGTTCGTTGGAAAAGCACATGCCGACGTCCAGCTTGGTGGTTTCGCCATGGACCAGGTTGACCGGCTCATGCCCCTCCATGCCGATGCCGTGGCCGGTGCGGTGGGACAGGCCGGGGAGTGCGTAGCCGGGGCCATAGCCCTGTGTTGCATACCAGCCGCGCACCGCGTCATCGACCGAGCCGGCGGGTGCGCCGAGCTTGGCAGCCTTGATCGCGATGCTTTGGCCGCGCGACACGTCGTTCCAGACCTTGCGCTGTTGCGCGGTGGGCGTCGCGCCGTGGACGAAGGTGCGGCTGATGTCGGACTGGTAATCGCCGACCGTGCAGCCGCAGTCCATCAGCACCACCTCACCCGCGCGCACCGCCTGCGGCTTGCCGGAGCCATGGGGATAGGCGGCCGCTTCGCCGACTAGTACGAGATTGAATTCGGGCTTGCCGCCCAGCGTTGTCGTCGCGGCGGTCATCAGCGCGGCGATGTCGGCGGGGGTCATGCCCGCCTTCACCTGGGGGTAGGTCCAGCGATAGGCGGCCATGGTGACGTCGGCGGCGGTCTGCATCAATGCGATTTCGGCGGGCGTCTTGCGCATCCGCAGGGTGCGGGTGACGCTGTCGGGGATCAGGTTCGCGCCGGGGAGTGCGGCTTTCAGGCCATCGACGGCGAAATAGCGCACGGTCTCCTCTATACCGATGCGGCCACGCGCCAGCCCGCGTTCCTTCAGGGCAGTGGCGATCAGCGCGTGTGGGCTTTCATGTTCCTGCCAGACGCGCACCTCCGCCGCGATGCCGAGCGATTCTTCGATCGAGGGCTTCTCGAAAAAGGGGCAGATGATCAGCGGCGCGCCGCTTGCGGGGATGATCGCGGCGGTCAGCCGTTCGCTGCGCCACCAGCGGACGCCGCTATAATAGACAAGGCTCGCGCCGGGCTCGATCAGCAGCGCGTCGATCCCGGCGCGCTGCATGGCCGCCTGCGCGCGGATCAGGCGATCGGCGCGTTCGGGGCGGCCGATGGGTGCGACCGTGCCGGTAAGTGACGTCAGGGCTTCCGCCGCCCGCTCCTGCGCGAACAGGCGCGGGGTGACAGCGCTGGCCGCCAACCCCGCCATGGAGGCGAGCACAGTGCGGCGATCAGGCGTAAGCATAGGGACCGCCTGCTGCGAGGGCAGCCTGATAGGCCGGGCGCGCCTGTATTTCGGTCAGCCAGCGCATGATGGCGGGCCGCGATTCGTTCAGGCCGCCGCGCGAGCGGGAGGCTTCGATCGGGAAGCTCATCATCATGTCGGCGGCGGTAAATTCATCGCCCGCGAAATAGGGGCGCGACGCCAGTTCGCTTTCCAGCCAGTCGAGATGATCGTCCAGCATACGTTGCACCGTCGGGCGCGCGGGACGACCGAGCAGGCCGAGCTTGCCGATGATGAGCAAAGCCAGCAGCGGCGGCATCATCGATCCTTCGGCATAATGCATATATTGGCGATAGCGGATTGCGCCAATCGCATCGGCGGGCGGGCCAAAGCGCCCTGCGCGGGCGACCAGATAGTCCATGATCGCGCCGGTTTCGATCAGGGCGTGACCGTCCACCTCTACCACCGGAGAGCGCCCCAGCGGGTGGATGGCGCGCAGCGTGGCGGGTGCGCGCATGGTTTTGCGGTCGCGCTCGTAACGGATGACCTGATAGGGTTCGCCCAGTTCCTCCAGCAGCCACAGGATGCGTTGCGACCGGCTGTTGTTGAGGTGATGGACGATGATGGTCATAGCGGGTCTGGCGCTCCGTCGCGGGCCTGTTGCAGCACATCGGCAAAGGCCGCGACGCCAGCGCCCGGTCCCGCCGGATGGTTCCACACCGCGCTGCTGACCGCCAGAAAATCCGCGCCTGCCGCGACCAGCGGGGCTGCATTATCCGCTGTCACGCCGCCGATCGCGACGCAGGGCAGCTCGAAAATGGTGGTCCACCAGCCCAGGATCGAGGGTTCGGCGTGGTGCAGTACTTCCTTGGTCGTGCTGGGGTAGAAAGCGCCGAACGCAACATAATCCGCACCCGCCTCGCCCGCTTCCATCGCCAGGTGGCGGCTGTCGTGGCAGGTGACGCCGATCTGTACCTTCGGCCCCAATATCTTGCGCGCTTCTCGCGGGTCGCCATCCCCCTGCCCCAGATGCACGCCGTCGGCACCAAGCCGCTGCGCCAGCGCGACGCTGTCGTTGATGATGAAGGCGACATCGCGCTGCGCACAGAGCGCCTGCAACGGCGCGGCCAGCGCAGCAATCGCATCCTCGTCCAGTCCCTTGAGCCGCAACTGGAATGCGGCGACATCGCCGCCGTCGAGCGCGGCAGCGAGCGAATCCGCGAAGGTCGCGTCGATTGTCGGCGGGGATATCAGGTAAAGCTGGCAGGCGGGGCGGAAGCCCTGAACAAACTGGTCGGCAAAATGCGGATCGAGCGCCAGCTCTTCATCGGTAAAATCGGTCATGGCGGGGTGTTAGCCCAGCCAGCCCCGTAACGAAAGCCTGTCGCTTTCCTTCCTCTCCTCCCCTGCAAGGGGAGGTGGTAACGCGCAGCGCGTGACGGAGGGGTGTCGCCCTATCGATAGGGTGATACCCCTCCGTCTGGCCTTCGGCCATCCACCTCCCCTACAAGGGGAGGATCAGGCGGTAGTCAGGCCGTAAGTCAGGCTACCCCGTTATGCCGCAACCGGCGTTTTCGCGACCGATGCACCGTGGATTTCGTCGATCGCTTCGCCGAGCGATGCGTTGAATTCATCGTCGCTCATCTGGTGGCGCAGGTCGTTGAGCAGGGCGCGGCTGAAGCTGGCGATGATGCCGCGATTCTTGGCCAGTTCGACACAGGCTTCGGGACGGGCGAAGCCGCCCGACAGCGCGACAACGCGCAGCACGCGGGGATGATCGACCAGCGGATCGAACAGGCCCGGCTGCACAGGCAGCGACAGTTTGAGCATCACCTGCTGGTCGGCGGGCAGCGCGTCGAGCGCCTTGACCAGTTCGTCGAGCAGGATCGCGTCGGACTCGGCCCGTTCGGGCGACTTGATGTTCACTTCGGGTTCGATGATCGGCATGAGGCCCGCGGCCAATACCTGCTGGCCGATCTCGAACTGCTGCTTGACCACGGCGGCGATGCCTTCGCGGTTGGCGAGGTTAATGACCGAACGTTCCTTGGTCCCGAACACGCCCAGCGCCTTGGCGCGGTGCAACAGGACGTCGAGGTCGGGATTGGGCTTCATCACCTGAACGCCGTTCGCCTCATCCTCCAGACCCTTGTCGATCTTGATGAAGGGGACGACGCCACGCTCGATCAGTGCCTGCGGGGTTGGCTTGCCATCGACGGTGCCGTCCATCGTGCGTTCAAACAGGATCGCGCCCAGCACCTTGTCGCCGGTGAACACGGGCGCGGTGATGATGCGGCTGCGCATCGCATGGATCAGGCCGAACATTTCCTCGTCATTGGACCAGGCACCTTCCTCGATGCCATAGCCCTTAAGCGCCTTGGGCGTCGACCCACCGCTCTGGTCGAGCGCGGCGATAAAGCCTTCGCCTGTCGCAATCTTCTGCTTCTGAACCTGATCCAGCATCTGCACATACTCTCTCTAAAAGGGACAGCACCGCTCTCTCCAAAGCGGCGCTATCGTTGGTCGGTCGTCAGGCCATCAAGGCCTTTACGCCCGGCAAATC
This sequence comes from Sphingobium indicum BiD32, assembly GCF_000382885.1. Classification (GTDB taxonomy): domain Bacteria; phylum Pseudomonadota; class Alphaproteobacteria; order Sphingomonadales; family Sphingomonadaceae; genus Sphingobium; species Sphingobium japonicum_C. Next base: position 5,316 of record NZ_CAVK010000012.1, on the reverse strand, counting down.
CTTGCCTTCCATCCATTCCAGGAAAGCGCCGCCCGCCGTCGAGACGAAGGTGAAATCGGCCGCTGCCCCTGCATGGTTGAGGGCTGCCACAGTATCGCCGCCACCGGCGACCGAGGTCAACTGCCCTTCCTTGGTCAGCGCCGCTGCGGTGCGCGCGAGCGCGACGGTCGCGGTGTCGAACGGCGCGATCTCAAATGCGCCGAGCGGGCCGTTCCACACAAGCGTGCGGCAGGTCTTGAGGACGTCGGCCAGTGCCTCGACAGCGGCAGGGCCGACGTCGAGGATCATTTCGTCGGCCGCGACTTCATGGACGTTGCAGGTGCGGACCGATGGCGGGTTGGCGGCAAATTCCTTCGCGACCACCACGTCATAGGGCAGATGGATGGTGCAACCGGCGGTTTCCGCTGCGTCGAAGATCGCTTCGGCGGTGTCGGCCAGATCCTTCTCGCACAGCGACTTGCCGACATCGACACCGCGCGCGTGGAGGAAAGTGTTGGCCATGCCACCACCGATGATCAGATGATCGACCTTGGTGACCAGATGGTTCAGCACATCCAGTTTGGTGGAGACTTTCGCGCCGCCAACGACAGCGGCCACCGGCTTGACCGGGGTGCCAAGCGCGGCCTGCAACGCATCCAGTTCCCGCTCCATCGCGCGACCAGCGAAAGACGGCAGCTTGTGCGCGATCCCTGCGGTCGAGGCATGGGCACGGTGCGCGGCGGAGAAGGCGTCGTTGACATAGAAGTCGGCAATCGCGGCCATCGCATCGACCAGAACAGGATCGTTCTTTTCCTCGCCCGCGTGGAAGCGGGTGTTTTCCAGGATGGCAATGTCGCCGGGGCGCATCACCGCGATACCGTCTGTCGCCGCTTCCCCCTGGCAATCGGGGATGAACTGCACTTCGCGGCCCAGCACCTGGGCGAGCGGGCGGGTGATCTTCGACAGCGAATATTCGGGGTTTTTCTGGCCCTTGGGACGGCCGAAATGGGCCAGGATCAACACTTTTGCGCCGCGATCAGCCAGTTCCAGCACCGTCGGCATGGCCGAACGCAGGCGGGTATCGTCGCTGACCGAACCGTCCTGCATCGGCACGTTCAGATCCTCGCGCACCAGCACGGCCTTGCCGTGGATGTCGCCCATATCGTCGAGTGTCTTGAACGGTTTGGTCATATATCTTCCCTTGAGCGCTCAACCCCGTTCGGGCTGAGCCTGTCGAAGCCTCGTCCTTCTTTTTCAAGAAGTGCGGCCCTTCGACAAGCTCAGGGCGAACGGAGGTTAGTCCGTTCGTTGTCTTACAGGAACTTCGCCACCACCCCGGTGGTGTCGATCATGCGGTTGGAGAAGCCCCATTCATTGTCGTACCAGCTGAGCACACGGACCAGCTTGCCGTCGACCACTGCGGTTTCCAGACTATCGACGGTCGAGCTGCGCGGATCGCCATTATAGTCGATCGAGACCAACGGCTCGTCCGAATAGCCCAGCACCCCCTTGAGCGGACCAGCTTCCGACGCGGCCTTGAGCAGCGCGTTGACCTCATCCTTGGTGGTCGGGCGCTTGGGAATGAACTTCAGGTCCACGACCGACACGTTGGGGGTCGGCACGCGGATCGACGAACCGTCCAGCTTACCCTTCAATTCGGGCAGAACTTCGCCCACTGCGCGCGCAGCGCCGGTCGATGTCGGGATCTGCGAGAGGGCAGCGGCGCGGGCGCGGCGCATGTCGCTATGCAACTGATCCAGCGTATTCTGGTCGTTGGTGTAGCTGTGGATCGTCGTCATGAAGCCGCTTTCGATGCCGATGGCGTCGTTGAGCACCTTGGCGAGCGGGGCCAGGCAGTTGGTGGTGCAGCTGGCGTTGGAAATGACGATATCGTCGGCGGTCAGCGCATCATGGTTGACGCCGAACACGACGGTGCGATCGACATGGGTGCCGGGCGCGGAAATGATGACGCGCTTGGCGCCTGCGGTCAGATGCGCGCTCGCCTTGTCCTTCGTGGTGAAGATGCCGGTGCATTCCAGCGCGATTTCGACGCCCAGCGCTGCGTGCGGCAGGTTGGCGGGATCGCGCTCGGCGGTCACCTTGATCTTCTTGCCATCGACGACCAGGAAATCGCCGTCGACGCTGACGTCGCCCGTCCAGTTGCCATGGACTGAGTCGCGCTTGAACAGCAGGGCGTTGGACTTGACGTCGCCCAGATCGTTGATGCTGACCAGTTCCAGATCATGGTCGGTGCGCGAGAGGATGGCGCGCGCCACCAGGCGGCCGATACGTCCGAAACCGTTAATTGCTACCTTCGTTGCCACTGCACTAGCCTCCTGAAGTTGTTGTTCGGTCAGTTGTTGAGAGCGGCCACGATCTGCGGCGCGATCTTCGCGGCGGTCAGGCCGAAATGGTCGTAAAGCGCTTCGGCGGGTGCGGATGCGCCGAAACTGTCAATGCCAAAGCGCAGGCCGGCGATGCCGGTATGGCGTTCCCAGCCAAAGGTCGTCCCGGCCTCGATCGACACGCGCAGCACATGATGCGGCAGCAGGTCGTCCTTGTAGCTTTGCGGCTGCGCGTCGAAATGCGCCCAGCTGGGCATGGACACGACATCGGCACCGATGCCCTGTTCTTCCAGCGCCTTGGCGGTATCGACCGCGATTTCGACTTCGGAACCGGTGGCGATCAGCACGACCTTGCGATCCGCGCCAGCCGCGACGAGGCGATAGGCGCCCTTGGCGGAGAGGTTTTCGCTCTTTTGCGTGCGCAACTGCGGCAGGTTCTGGCGCGTGAGCGCCAGCACAGACGGGCCGGTTGCATCCTTCAATGCCAGTTCCCAGCACTCCGCCGTCTCGACAATGTCGGCAGGCCGATAGACGTCCAGATTGGGGATCATCCGCATCGACATGACATGCTCGATCGGCTGGTGGGTCGGACCATCCTCGCCAAGGCCGATGCTGTCATGGGTCAGGACATGGATCACGCGCTGCTGCTGAAGCGCGGCCAGGCGGATGCCCGCGCGCATATAGTCAGAAAAGACCAGGAAAGTGCCGCCATAGGGGATGACGCCGCCATGCAGCGCCATGCCGTTCATCGCGCAGGCCATGCCGAATTCGCGGATGCCATAATAGACATAGCGACCCGAATAATCGTCTTTCGTCAGCGGGCCGGTCGACTTGGTCTTGGTGTTGTTGGAACCGGTGAGGTCGGCCGATCCACCCAGCGTTTCGGGCAGCAGATCGTTGATCGCGCCCAGTGTCAGTTCGCTGGCCTTGCGGGTGGCGACCTTTTGCGGCGCGGCGATCAGGCTGTCGATATAGGCTTCGAGCGAAAAGTCATCTGGAAGGAAGCCACCCATTCGACGTTCAAATTCGGTATGAATGTGCGCTGGGGCGGCCCGCAAACGCTCTTCCCATTCACAACGGGTTTGGAAACCCTTTGCGCCAATCGCCTTCCAGGCGGCGGCAATGTCAGCGGGGATGACGAAGGGCGCGGCGTCCCAGCCGAGATATTCGCGCGCAGCGGCGACTTCGGCCTCACCCAGCGCGGAACCGTGAACGCCGGACGTGCCTGCCTTGTTGGGCGAACCATAGCCGATCTTGGTGGCGCAGGCGACGAGCGAGGGGCGAGGATCGGCGACCGCTTCGGCGAGCGCGCGGCGCACATCGGCGACGTCATGGCCATCGCACGACACGACATGCCAGCCGGTCGCTTCGTAACGGGCGCGCACATCTTCGCTGCTCGACAGGTCGACCGCGCCGTCGATGGTGATCTTGTTATCGTCCCACAGCACGATCAGGCGGCCAAGGTTCAGGTGACCGGCCAGGCCAATCGCCTCATGGTTGATGCCTTCCATCAGGCAACCGTCGCCCGCGATCACCCAGGTCCGGTGATCGACCAGATCGTCGCCGAACTGCGCGTTCAGGTGTCGCTCCGCAATCGCCATGCCGACGGCGGTGGCAAGGCCCGAACCCAGCGGACCGGTTGTCGCCTCGACGCCCGCCAGCTCGAAATTTTCAGGATGGCCAGCGCAGGGGCTGTGCAGCTGGCGGAAATGGGCGATGTCCTCGATCGTCGGGCGCGCATAGCCGGTCAGGTGCAACAGGCTGTAGATCAGCATCGAACCATGACCCGCCGACAGGACGAAGCGGTCACGGTCGGCCCATTTGGGCTGGGTCGGATCAAATTTCAGATAGTCGCTGAACAGGACCGTTGCCACATCGGCCATGCCCATCGGCATCCCCGGATGGCCACTATTGGCGGCCTGTACCGCGTCCATGGAGAGCGCCCGGATGGCGTTGGCGAGCGACTTATCGGAAACGGTCATCGGCAGCGTGCGTCTTTCCTGAACAGGACTGGCCTGAATAACACTGAACAGCCCGCAAGCTTTGCGGGCGAGTCGAGATCGCGCCTCCTTTGTCTCGTCAAGCCCCATGCGTCAACCGCGGCAGGCGTGAAAGCGGCCTCTTGTCGGTCCAATGATCGCTTTTGTGCCGCGCCAAGTTTCGCTATGCGTGAGGAATGGCAAGCGAGCGCATGATGCAGGCAATTGGCACGTTGGAACGTGCAGTGGGTCGGCTCGAACAGGATGTGGCGCGCCTTGCGGTCGCCCCATCCCCACTCCCCACCAGCGGACAGGATATGGATGTGGACGGCGCCCGCGCGGCGCTGCGTTCGCTCGATGCGCTGATCGCCGATCTGAAGGGCCGGACCATTGGCTGAAACCACGCTGCACATCGCCGGACGCCATTATGACATACGATGCCGCGATGGCGAAGAAGCGCACCTTGCCCATCTCGCCAGCCTGATCGAGGAGAAGGCGCGGGCCGCGCAGCAGGGGATGCCTGGCATGACGGAGGTGCGCAGCCTATTGTTCGCCGCGCTGTTCCTGGCCGATGAATTGAACGACATGCGCCGCGACACCGCCGCCCGCCAGCAAAGTCTGGCGCTGGAGACGGACGACGAACTGGCAGCGCAAGCGATAGAGGCGCTGGCGGACCGCATAGAAAAGCTGCGCGACGGGCTTGCCGCCCGCGCTGCGGACGCCTAGATTGGGGTGGACGGGTACTGCCTGGTACGAGCTTTAGCGAACATCCCTGAGGCGATAATCACATCCTAGGGGGCTGTCCCTGGGCGGGCTCCGGCCCGATCTATATGGTCCCCACCTGACGTTGAGGCGTCAGAGGATTTTCCAGCAAACGGCCAAGGCGGTCCCGTCACCCTTCCATAGGCTTTTCAATCGGCCGGTGATAATGCGCCTGACGCATCCGACGCGCGCTCATCCTCCCCCTGTGGGGGAGGTGGCAGCACGAAGTGCTGACGGAGGGGTGTCACCCT
>NZ_CAVK010000013.1 GCF_000382885.1 Sphingobium indicum BiD32 | reverse complement strand
CCTGCATCACATGGCGCTTTGCGCAAGCGAAGGGCATGCCAAGCTGACTACGAGTGTGCGAGATGCCTAAGATAGCCGCACATCTCTTTGGATAGGTGGCCAAATTTCGTCATTTCCCCATGCTTCAGGGCTTCATCGCTAGCAGGCATGACGCGTGCGGCAACCAACTTAGGTTAGCGCGAGCTGTGATATGCCGGCGGGATATCGACGCCCTTGCGCCAAGCGCGCAGGACAAATGCATTATAGGGATGCCCGCATGCCAAGCCAACTGTCGTTCCCTGCTATTGGATTGCCGCCAATCGGCGAAGGCTTCGCTACTAGAATTGCTGAAAGTGTTTATTGGTTGCGCATGCCGATGGGCGCCGATGGGATCAACGTCTGGGCCTTGGAGGATGGCGATGGATGGACGATCGTAGACACGGGTCTAAGGAGCGCGGAAACGGTTACAGCCTGGCACCACGCGTTCACACGTGCACTGGATGGCCGCCCAATCCTGAGAATAATAGTCACTCATCTCCATCAGGACCACAGTGGCATGGCAGGGTGGCTGGCACAAAAGGTATCTGCTCCACTCTGGATGACGAGGCTGGAGTATCTGACCCTCCGCGCGCTGGGCGCCCACACAGTCGACCAAGTACCCGTAGAAACGATTCGATTCTACAAGAGCGTCGGCTGGGACGAAGACGACCTCGACCATTATCGCGCGCGCGTCGTCGACTTCAGAAATATGCTTTACCCGCCCCCGAACAGCTTTCGGGCGATTGAACACGGCGAGCGCGTGATTATCGGGGACCGCGAGTGGATCGTCGCAGTCGGCAGCGGCCATTCGCCCGAGCACGCTTCTCTGCACTGTCCGCAAGAGCGCCTGCTGATCTCCGGTGATCAAGTACTGCCGCAGATTTCATCCAACGTTTCCGTGCAACCCGTGGAACCGGAGGCTGACCCATTGAGCCAATGGCTCGCTTCTCTGAGCGCATTCCGCAATGACTTGCCGGATGACGTGCTAGTGCTCCCGGCTCACGGGAGGCCTTTCTTCGGGCTACACGCGCGAATCGACGCGTTGCTAAATGGGCATGAGCACCGTCTCGAGAGGCTGTTATTCGAACTGACAACCCCGCGACGCGCAATTGATGTCTTTCCTGTCCTATTCAAGCGCGACATCGACAAAATGATGCTGGAACTGGCTACCGGCGAGAGTCTTGCCCACTTGGCCTGCCTGCGAGGCAGGGGATTGGTTATAGACGAAGTAGACTCCGACGGCGTTCGCTGGTGGCGTGCTCTTTGAGCATCTCAACGAGCGATCAAGTTCAAGATCGATCCCGGGACCAAAGGCGTTTCACCGCTTTCTGGCAACTTTATCTGCCCGGAAGTGGTCTGAGCCACGACCTTCCTCCAACTACGAGTCGAGCGTGCGCCCGGTTTGCCGATTGAACCGGCTCCCATCTTGGCTGGGGTCCTGTTCCCCAGGGTCGAGTGGGGCCGGAAGTGGTTGTAGTCGTGCCTCCAGTCAGCCAGCACCTGGCGGGCATTGCCAAGGCTAGTGATCAGCGTCTCATTCAAGCATTCGTCACGAAGGCGAGCATTGAAGCTCTCGATTAGATGTTTGGTCCCGGGATTTGATGGTGCATTATTCGGCCAGGAATGGAAGGATGCACTATGGGCCAGATCCTTGATGGGAGCGCCCGCACGACAGCGGCAGTCCGTCGAGCAATACAAGATAGTCAAGAGAGCCTGAGGGCACTCGCCAAGCAGCATGGGATCAACCCCAAGACTGTGACCAAGTGGCGCCAGCGTCGGTCTCTCAACGACCGGAAGACCGGACCGAAGGAGCCGAGGTCGACCGTGCTGTCGGTTGAGGAGGAGGCGATCACCTTCCGCAGGCATACGCTCCTCCCGCTCGACGACTGCCTTTACGCCCTCCAAGCGACGATCCCGCACCTGACACGATCGTCGCTGCACCGCTGCTTCCAGCCGCACGACATCTCTCGGCTGCCGGAAGTCGAAGGTGACAAGCCGAAGCGGAGCAAGTTCCGCTCATATCCTATCGGGTACTTCCACATCGACATTGCCGAGGTTCGGACCGAGCAGGGCAGGCTGTATATGTTCGTGGCGATCGATCGAACCAGCAAGTTCGCCTTCGTCGAACTGCACGAAAGGGCAAAGACTGCAACCGCTCGCGACTTCCTGCGCCGACTGATCGCTGCCGTTCCATACAAGATCCACACGGTGCTAACCGATAATGGCATCCACTTCACGACGCCGGGTGCCGGCGGCTCGGCCGTGCCGCTCATCAAGGACGCGATCGCCAACGGTGAGCTCTTCCGCGCTCATGCTTTCGAATATGCCTGCGCGCTCAGCGACATCGATCACCGCACCACCAAGCCCAAGCATCCCTGGACCAACGGTCAGGTGGAGCGGATGAACCGCATCATCAAGGAGGCGACCGTCAAGCGCTTCTACTACGAGACGCACGACCAGTTGCGTGACCATTTCGCCAACTTCGTCGCTGCCTATAACTTCGCCAAGCGGCTGAAGACCCTGCAGGGTCTCACGCCACACGAGTTCATCTGCAAATGCTGGACAAAAGAAACCCAGCGATTCAGATCAGACCCGCACCATCAAATCCCGGGACCAAACATCTAGATCAATCGGGGGCGGTGTAGATCCGCCGTATGGAACTTCCCATTCCATGCCCGGGGCCGCTGAGGCGGTATTTCGATCAAAATGTAAGGCATGGCTGACGCAAGATCTGACCAATTGAAGTCGTAGCTACTCGTCAGCTTGATGGGCTGGCCATAAAGCAGATGCTTGGCTCGCCTAATGTGTGTACGCAGAGATTGACTCGGCGTTCCATCTTTGATTTCCTGGCGACGCGCATTCCCGATCGGATCCGCACGCAACCTAGGAAGGTTGTGTTGTGATTTCATCCAAGTGTAGTTTGATCGTCGTTGCCGCAATGATTTGCGTCTCGGCCGCGAAGGCTAGGGAAGTCGATCTTGTCCATTTTTCTCCGTTTCCCGCTACCGCCAAAAATGAGCAGGGGGCCGTCGGACTCGCGCTAAGCACCCACTTTGAAGGGTTGGTCGAGCTGGCCGATGCGCGCCGCTTCGGTGAGAGTACCCACGCTATTGGCGAAAACGACCCGTCAGGACTTTTCGAACCGAATCATCCGGCCATCCTAGCGGCTTCCACCTCGTCATCGTGCCTGCAGAATGGGTATCGCCCGACTTGGTGGTTGTCTCCTGAGGTGGAGAACCGCCGAGTAGCCTATTTTGCAGCAATGTCCGCGATAGCTTGCGAAAACGGGCTTCCCGAGAGCCTTCTGGACGCGGTCATTGCTCAGGAGTCAGGATACAAGGCTTGGGCACGAAGTGGGGCGGGGGCGATGGGCATGATGCAGGTCATGCCGGGAACAGCAAGAATTTTGGAGCTAAGTAACCCTTGGGATGCGCTGGCCAACATGAGGGCGGGGGCACGCTACCTCCGTCAGCAGCTTGATCGCTTTGGACGCGTGGATCTGGCCTTGGCTGCGTACAATGCGGGGCCAGAACGTCGTTCACTCGCGCTGGGCAACATTCCTGAAATCCCGGAGACCCGCAATTACGTGCAGACCATCACAACCAACTGGGTGCGCCTCACTAAACTTGGGAGCTCAAATTCGGTCGTTGCCGCGCGGGCTATGGCAGCCAACATCGCAGTACGAGCCTCAGGCTACCGCGAGGTGTCCCTCATAACCTACGAAGGCACGAATGCGGCGAACCCGATATAGTGCGCATACAGGATCGCGATGGCCAGAATGCTTGGAAACCCGCAGAGGTAGCTGAGTTGGAAATGCAGCCAAACTTTCGGGAACCACAGCAACCAGCGCAGCACTGACCCCGTCGGCGGCGCGATCAATCCCGTACGGATGTCGTAGATCGTCTTGAGGAGCGCACACCCCGAGCAAATCGCAGCGAGCAGCCCAACTGCGGCATAGAGTTGAGTCCACGCTGCGATGTTCTCGGGCCCCATGCGTACTCGATCAGGCCTGAAGAGTCTGGCTGTTCTGCATGACCCGCTCCTGGTGCGAGAGAAGCAAGTCATATGCTCGCCGCGCGGCTTCGTGGATTACAGCCGGACGCAGATCCACCTCGATCGAGCCTCGCCGGCATGTCAGCACCTCGAGATAGAAGCTCTTCAGGCTCTCTGTGGCCAGGAAGACCGATTGCTCTGCATAGGCCCGCGGATCGTGGAGCAGAGCGACGCTGATCTTGGCGCGAACGTGGTCCATACCGAGTTCGTCGAAAATGCGGTCACGAAGGTCGTCGGTAAGAGGATTGGTCTGCTTGAGGATCTTGTGGAGCTTGGGGCGCGAGAGACACATACGATCTGCGAGGTGCGCAGGAAGTATGCCCTGGCGCGCAAGCTCAGCATTGATGAGCTGCTTGTATTGATCCTGCTCACACCGTCCCGGACTAGGGCTGGCAAAAGCGAAGACGGGTTCACTGCCCGGTGGGCTGCTTGGCTTGAAAACCGTCTCAGGCGTCAAGTTCCTGTGAGGCATGCTCCATCCCTCCCAAGGCGAACGTCTATGGGATGGCATAAGCTGTCAAGAGTCTTAAAAAGCGCGTGGGCTCGCCTGCGGAAATTACCTACAAAAGATTATGCTTCACCGCGAGGTAAACTGCGAAGGGTACGAGAGACTTATCTGATCCAGATTTTTCGCTGATACCCTTCACTTTGGCTCGCATAAGATCGTAGTCGGCAGACCATTCGGGTGTGACCTCAAGATGAATTCGGATATCGCCTTCGATGGGATACTCGGCGAGGAACTCTTCAAGCTCGAACCTAGAAATCCCGTGGGGTTTGAGCCTTGCGCAGGCGGCCTGAACGGTCATCCGCATAGTCTGAAAACGGCGGGTTTGCTTGGAAAACGCGGCCATCGCGTCCACCAGCAGTTCAAAGCACTGCTGGCTCACGAATATGCGGACGTTGCGCGTTCCTGCGGCCATTGACGGGTTATCCAGGGCATGTGTCGCCCGACACAATGATCCAAAATTGTAAATTTGGCGAATCCGTGGCGGTAGCTTCGAGTCGGACTATCGAATTCCCGTCTCGGCAATTGGGTTTCCCGCGCGGGGAAACAACATCACCCCAAAAGGGAAACAGGGTTCCATTAACAGCAAACGCATTTCCCTCATGGGGAAATAGTAGACGAGCCGAAGTCCGCAATTTGGAAATCTTGCGATTCGTTTGCGTGCCTAAACTGCCTCTTAATTGCTACCGGAAGCGCTGATCTGTTCATTCTGAATGCCGTGACAATCACGGTGTTTGGATAAGGACATGACGAATATGAAACTCACGATGAAAGGGAAGGGCGCCGCGCTCATCCAGGGGGTCGCAGTCGCTGCGGTCGCCAGCCTGCTCGGCAGCGAAGTCGCAATGGCCGGTGCGGACACGACCTTCAACACCGCGCTGACCTCGTTCACCGGCTTCCTCGAAGGTTCGGGCGGCAAGATCATCACCGTGCTCAGCCTGGCCGGCGGCATCGTCGGACTTGCCTCGGGTCGCTTCAGCCTTGGCCAGGTCGCCATTCCCGTTGGGGTCGGCGTCGGTGCCGGCACGGGCGTGCCCATCGTCACCGCTGCGGTCACCGCGACGATCTGACCTTCAACCCCGTTCCGTCCGGACAAAGCATCCGTGCATCCGGTCGGACATCACCGAGGGCGGTGCCGCTCATGAATCACTACACAGTTCCCGCGCATCTCGATGATCCGGAGCTGATCGGGTTTTGGACACTCGATGAGTTCCTCGCAATGATCATCCCGTTCGCGTGGGGCATCCTGTCTCAACATATTTTCATCGGTCTGATTTCAAGCGTGCTGGCCTGGTGGGGATTGCGCAAGTTGAAGGCGGGACGAGCCGTCTCGTGGATCATCCATTCAGCCTACTGGTACCTGCCCGGTGCCTTCATGGGGCTGAGAGCGACGCCGCCCTCCCATCTACGCCTGATGGCGGGTTGAGGACGACACAGTCATGGACCTCTCGATTTCTCACGGCCAGGCGCAGCGGCTCCTCAAGCAGCGCAACCTGCTGGCCATCACAGCGACCGGGCTGTTTGCACTGAGCATCGTGTTGACGCTGACCGCCGCGCGCCGCGACCGCGAGGTCGTGCTGCAGCCGGTGCTCGCCAAGCCGCTGACGCTGTCATCGAGCCACGTCGACAAGGACTATCTCGAACTGGTCACGCGCGATGCTGCGCTGCTGACGCTCAACCGTTCGCCTTCGAACCTGCAATACTGGATGGATTCGATCCTCGAAATCACCGATCCCAGAACCCACGGCCGGATGAAGGCCGAGCTGATGAAGATCTTCAACGAGCAGAACGGCTCGAATGTCTCGCAGTTCTTCACGATCGAAAACCTCTCCGTCGATCCCGATGCGCTGACCAGCGAGGTGAATGGCGTGCTGCATACGGTTGTCGGCTCGAAGGAGGTCACCTCCGAAGCCCGGACCTTCCGGTACGTGTGGAGCTATTCGGGCGTCAGCCTGAAGCTCGCCGGGTTTGGGCGCATCACCAAGGATGCAGCGGGCAAAGTCATCGGACGCGCCAGCGCCAACAACAGCACCGATGGGGGAGACGAGTGATGGCCGTTCTGGCTTGGGGCGCGATCGGCGCCGGGACAGTGCTGGCAGGACGCCCCTTGGCGATTGCGGGGCGGCCGGTAGGCGCAGCGCTCATCTGCTTTGGCGCGCTCTGCCTGACGGCAAGCCCCGCGATGGCGGATCAGAGCATCCCGGCGGCCGACAACGGCACGGTTGCCTGCACCGCTTCGGCCAAGGACCTGACCCGCATCAGCCTCGCCGGCGACCAGTTCGCCTCAGTTTCCAAAATCACCACCGGCAATCCGGCCGAGGACTTCAAGATCGTCAATGAGCCGTTGCGCGGCGACATATACATCTCGGTGCCCGATGGCTTCACCAAGCCCAACCTCTCGTTCTTCGGCACGACCCGCAAGGGCTTCGTCTACAAGTTCCTCTGCCAGGTTCGGGGTAACGATGCGGAGCAGGTGTTCGTCACCAACACTGCAGTCAAAGCCGAAGCCGCGCGAGACTGGGAAGTGCGCTCCTCGCCCGAGGACACCGCAGTACGCCTCGCACAGGCCATGTATCGCAGCGAGACCATCGAAGGGTTTGAGATCCGGCAAAGCGTGCTCGAGCCGGTCGCAGTCGGCAAACTCGAGGTCCAGCAAGTCGGCGAATACCGCGGTGCGGACCTCAAGGGCCTGATTCTCAAAGTTCGCAACATGGGCAAAGGTCCCATGCCGCTCGATGAGAACCTGCTCGCAGGCCGCGGCAGCGTCGCCTTCATGACCCCGGTCAGCGAACTCGCCCCTGGCCAGTCGGCTGCCGTCTACCTCATCCAATCGAATGGAGGCCAGTGATGGACTGGAAGAACCCGTTCCGCAAAGGTCCCAAGGCGCTCGATGGTCCTTCGGCAGATGGTCACGGAACCGATCCGGACAGCAGCGATGCGTCGCCGCTTGGTGATGCAATTGTCGCCAACGAGGCGGTCAAGAAGAAGCAGATGCTGCTGCTTGGTGCCGGCGGGCTCGCCGCCCTGATCATCGGTTCGTCGTGGATCTTCGCAGGCGAAGACAAGAGCGGAGACGGCAACGTCAAGCGCCAGGTCGCCGACGTCTCGGTCGACGAGATGGTCAACAAGAACATGGCCGAGAAGGAATGGCGCGCCCAGTCCGAGGCCCAAATGATGTCGATGGACAACAACATGCGCGCGCTCGCCGCCCGGGCGCAGCGTGCCGACCAGTTGGAAGCACAGCTGGCCCAGAGCCAGGCCCAAAGCGGAGGCGGGGGCAGCGGCGGGGTAGCAGGCATTTCGCCCGATACTGAACGGGTGCTGTCGGCCTACCAGAACGAAAACGAGCAGTTGAAGGCCGCGCTCGCCGCCGCGCGCCAGTCGCCGATCATGGGCCAGCCTATTGTCGGACCAGGCGCGACTTCGGCCGGGCCCAATGCGCTTTATGGGCGGACCAGTCCGCCGAGCTACCAGAGCGCGCCGGGCACCCCTGCCGGTCAGGCGGCCATGACGGCAGCTGGCATGACAGGAGGCCGCGGCAGCGAGGTGAGCCTGGTCTCGTTTGGCGAAGGCACCAGCGGGACGGGAAGTCCAGTGCCCAAGGGGAACACCGTATTCACCGACAGCGCCAATTACTTGCCGCCCAATTCGATCGCGGTCGCCAAGGTCATCGTCGGGGTCGATGCCGCTGCCGGCGTCCAGAGCCAGACCGATCCTTTGCCGGTCGTGCTGCGCATTACTGGCCCCGCGCGCTCGGTCTACGACAACGGGCGGCTGCTCACGACCAATATAGCGGGCTGCCTGGTCAACGGCGCGGCGCGCGGCGACCTCTCGAGTGAGAAGGTCTACGTCAAGCTGCAGCGGATGACCTGCCCGCAGCCGAATGGGCGCTACGCGGTTTCTGACGTGAAGGGCTTCATCGCCTTCGGCGGCAAAACCGGGGTCAGGGGCAGGGTGGTGAGCCGGGAGGGCTCGCTGATCGGCCAGGCCTTCCTCGCCGGGCTCGCGGGCGGATTTGGGCGCGGATTTTCCGCCAACACCAATTCGACGCTCACCGGCACCAACGTCAACGTGAACGGCCAGCGCCAGAAGCTTGGCACCGGCGACATTCTCGAAGGCGGCCTCGGCGAAGGCATCGCCACCTCGGGCGACATGGTCAGCAAATATCTGATCGAGCGGGCCGAGCAGTACCAGCCCGTGATCGAAATGCCGACCGGGATCGATGTCGAAATCGTGTTTCTCGAGGGCGTGTTCATCAATGGATGAGGAGGGTGCAATGAAGCTGAAACCACTGAACTTGGGCAGACCCCGCCTTCGCCAAACCTTGATGCCGCTGGCCGCAATCGTGCTCGGCAGCGGCGGATCGCTGGTCTGGGCAAATGCCAATGCTGAGGGCGCTGGGAACGCCGCGCCAAGTGCAATTCACTCGCCGTCCGAGGCCGACCAGGCCGTCACGGCGCTCCTCAAGCAGCGCCTGCCGCGCACCCAGGTGAGCCGGGTCAATTGCCAGCTGGTCGACGGGGTCTGCGAAGTGACAGCCGGATCTCAGCTATTCTATGTCGACAGGACCGCGCGTTACCTGCTCATCGGGCGTGTCTACGACATGCAGACGCGCCAGGACCTGACCGCAGTCCGGCTGCTCGAGGTCAATCCCGATCTCCTCGTTGGCGGTGCGGCGGGCAGCAAGCAGGAAGCGCAGGAAGTCGAGACCCCCCGCCGCGGCGCCAACACGCCGACGGCGAGCGGTGCCCCCCGGATGATGTCGCTCGCCGCACTGCCCGAGGCGGGCGGCATTGTCTGGGGAGCAAGCTCGGGTCCGTCTGTCACTGTGTTCAGCGATTTCCGCTGCGGCTACTGCCGGGCGCTGTCGGGCGTGCTTGAAAGCATGAATGTGCGCGTGATCGAGCGGCCGATCTCGGTGCTCGGCAGCCGCGATCTTGCCAATCAGGTGTTTTGCGCGCGCGATAGGCGCAAAGCCGTCAAAGCCGCTTATGCCGGCACGCCGATCACCGACACGCGCGCCTGCGACACCTCGCCGCTCGATGCCAACGAGCGCTTCGCTCGCGAGCAGGGCCTTGCCGGAACCCCGGTGATCGTCCGATCAGACGGCGCGGTAATCGAAGGATTCCGTCCGCGCGAGGTGCTCGAGCAATGGCTGAAGGGCGCCAAGTCGTGACCACGCTTGACCCTAAACAGCATGCGCGCTTCCTGCGCGCAGTCGCGCGGCGCTCGCGCGGGGCAATCTCGTTGCCACGCGTTGAGTTGAAACGCGGCGAGGCAATCCGGCTGTGGCAGGATCTCGTGCTCGCCTTCGGAGAGCCAATCGGCCGGGACCTCACGCCCTTCGAACTGACAAAGCTGCGCCGACACGCCTGGGCCCGCTCGGCGGGCCATGCCAGCCTTGCCGGCGAGACGATCTCGCTCGGATCCGGCCTCGCATTCTGGCGCCTTGCCGTGCGCCTTGGCAGACTCGCCGAGCATCGCGCCCCAAGCAGTCTGGCCAGGGCGGCGAACATTGCCGCGGTTGGGCTCGCCGCGACCCAGCTTGCAGCCTGCACTTCGCTGTTCGGCGGCAACATCAAGGGAAGCTTCGCTTGCAGCGCGCCGGGCGGGACCTGCGCGCCTTCGACTTTGATCGACGATCAAGCGCTGTCGGTGATCCAGAATGCCCGGCCCATGACGCCCGGACATTCGCCAGCGGGGCCGTATGTTCGTCAACCGGCGGCAGCCAGGCCTGTCACCGCTGCCTACACCCCCTCCGGTTCGGGCAGGCTCGCTGCTTCCGATAATGGCATGATCCATCGCGAGCGCCGGGTGTTGAAGGTCGTGTTCCCGTCCTTCGTCGATGGCGGCGGCAATCTCCATGAGCCGCGTATCGTTCATGCGGTGGTCGACGATGGCGCCTGGATGCAGCTATCGTCGGGCGAGCCCAACCTGGGGGAGCAAGTCGAGGGCCGGGCGGTCAGCCTCGCCAGCTCGGCGTTAGCACCCGCGCCCGGAGTTCCTGCTTCCCTCATCGCTGGCCGCGACGCGCCCATCGCCGCTCCGGCCGACGCCGCACCGGCAACCTTGCCGACGCCCGAAGCCGTCGCGGCAGCGCGCGCCAAGGCCGCTGCGATCAAGTCCGGCAATGCGGTCGATGCCATCCGCGCCGAAGTCCAGGCGCGTCTCGCCCACACTGCAAAAGCGCCGACTCCATCGGCAGTAAAGCCCACAGCTCCTGCCAATGGTGGAGCGATTACCCCGCTTGCTGCAGCGCCATCGGTCGCCCCGGTTGAAGCAACGCCGGCCAATGCACCGGCGGCCTTCCCTGCCAAGGTCGAGGAGTAGCGGCAATGACCTCGCGCGGCTTCTGGGATCGGTTCCTCGACATGCTGTTCGGCGAAAGCGCGCATCCCGAGGCGGCACGCCCGATACTTGGCGCTCCGATGCTCTCTAACTGGTTGCCCTATCGCAGCTTCGACAAGAAGCACGGCATGTTCATCAACACGGACTCGATCGGGTTCATTCTCGAGCTGGCACCGATGATGGGGGCCGACGAACGCAGCGGCGAACTTCTCACCCAGTTCCTCTCTGACGCGGTGCCGCCCGGCTGCGAGATTCAGCTGATCCATTGGCAAAGCCCCTCGGTCGGTGAGCGCATTGCCGACTGGGTGATGCCGCGCGTTGTCGCCAAGGGCGTCTACGGCCGCGCCGCGATGCACCGCGCGCGCTGGCTGCGCCGGGCGGCCTGGATGTCGATCTCCCGTGATGCCCCGTTTTACCTGCGCAACACCCGCGTGATTCTCTCGATCGGTGCCCGGCTCAGCGGTCCGATCGGGGCCGACACGCTCGTATCGGTGCGCGAAAGCCTGCGAGGCACGCTGCAGGCGCTTTCAATCCCGGCGCGCGACATGACCCCGGTTGAACTGATCGCCTTCCTCGACGATTTTCTCTGCCCGGCGGTCGATAACGCCGACAAGCCCGAGCACTATTCCGAGCTCGATCCCATAAACGTCCAATGCGTGCGGCGTGATCTGGAAACGCAGGTCACCCCCGACCGGATCGTGCTCCATACCGAGCGCTTTCGCCCCACTGGCGAGCGCGAGGACGGCGCGCCGGTCATCGGCGAGGTCGTGCCCGACAAGTTCGATTGGCGCTTCTTCTCGGTGCGCAATCTGCCCAAGCAGTGGGCACCGTGGGACGTCCAGAAGATCATCGGCGACGTCATCAACGACAAGCTGCGCTTCGGCTGCAATGTCATGACGGTGCTCGGGCTTGTCTATCAGGATGAGGACGCGGTCGCGTCGCGCGCCGGGCTCAAGGTCATGCGCACCACCAGCCTCGCCGACAGCCGCTCGGCGCGGTTCCTGCCACAACTCTCTGAACAGCGCGACGAATGGCAATACGTGCAAGGACAGATCCGCCAGGGCCGTAAACTCGCGCAGGTCTATTACGGCGTCGGCGCACTCTCGCCGCTCGGCAAGGGCGACATCAACGAACGCATGGTGAAGTCGGTCTACAAAGCCTGCGGGTGGGACCTCATCGACGAGCGCTACCTCCAGGTGATGGGCCTCCTCGCGGCGATGCCGCTGTCGCTGCCCAATGGTCTCTCGGCCGACCTCAAGCGCATGAAGCGCTTCAAGACCATGCTCACGACGACCGCGGCATCGATCGCCCCGCTCCAGGGCGAGCATACCGGTGGTCACATTCCGCATGTCCTGCTCATCGGCAGGCGCGGGCAACCGTTTTTCTGGTCGCCGTTCCAGAATGCCGCCGGCAATCACAACGTCGCGGTCTTCGGCAAGTCAGGCTCGGGCAAGTCGGTCTTCCTGCAGGACGTCTGCGCGGCGATGTCGGGTGCCGGGGCCAAGGTCATTGTGATCGATGATGGCCGTTCGTTCGAGCACATGGCCAAGGCCTTTGGCGGCGCCTTCGTTGAGTTCAAACTGTCTTCGGGCTTCTCGCTCAATCCCTTCGACATGATCGACGGCGAGGCGCTGTCGAGCGACGAGGATGGCGAAGACTACGAAGTCGAATGCCTCGCCATGCTGAAATCGATCGTCGGTCAGATGGCGCGCCAGCAGGACCGGCTGTCCGACACCGAGCGCGGCCTCATCGATTCCGCGGTGAGCAAGGTCTGGCGCGAGAAGCAGCGCGCCGGGACGATCGACGATGTCGCGGCTGCGCTCCGCGCACTGCCTTCGCCCTATGCCGGGGACCTCGCCGACGCCATGTCGCCGTTCCTCACCGGCGGCACCTATGGTCGGTTCTTCGAAGGCGCCTGCTCGATCGATCTGTCCGCCGGGCTCACCGTGTTCGAGCTCTCGGATCTCTCATCGAAGCCGGAACTACGTTCGGTCGCGCTCACCGCGCTCATGTTCCTGACGCTGCGCGTCATGCGCGATCTCGACCGTTCTGTGCCCAAGCTCACCATGATCGACGAAGCCTGGCAGCTGCTCGGCGGCGGGCAGATGGGGCAGGCGATCGAGACCTATGCCCGCACGTGCCGCAAGTATGGCGGCTCGCTTATCACCGCCACCCAGTCCCTCAATGACTTCTACAAGTCGGAAGGCTCGCTTGCTGCCCTCGAGAACTCGGACTGGTCGATCGTCCTCCAGCAGAAGGAGGAGACGATCAACGATCTCGCCAAGCATCAGCGCTTCGAGATGGATCACTATACCGAAAGCCTGCTGCGTTCGCTGAAACGCAACGGCACCGAATATTCCGACGTCCTGATCAAGGGCCCGGAGACACTCGCGGTCGGACGACTGGTGCTCGATCCCTATTCGGCAACGCTTTATTCCTCGAGCCCGAGGGTCTTTTCGGAGATCGAGGAAAAGGTCCGCGCCGGCCTGCCGCTCCCCGATGCGATCGAGCGGGTCGCCTTCCCGGACTTCGTACCGCCTGAGCCCGGAGCCCCCGATTTCATGGACGGTGAACTGGCGGAGGCGGCCGAATGATCACGCCTCACGCCTCTGCCCGCCAGTCCTGGCACCTTGCCGATGCCTGCTACCACGGCCTGCGCCTCGCAGGATGGCTCGCGGTCACGCTGGGCTGCGTCGCCGCGCTATGGCTGCTGTTCTTCGCCGCGCTCGGCAATTTCAGCTTTGGCGGGACAGTACTCCAGATCGAGAACTTTGCCTCGCGCTATGTCGCCGCGAGCGCCGAGCGTCAGGACCACTTCTCTCGCTTCTTCTGGCTGACCAGCGCCGGACTTTTCGTCGCAGTCGGCTTCTTTCGCCGCCACTCGCTCACGCAGCCGGGCGGTGCGGCCACCTCACATTCCAGGGAGATCACCCATGGCTAGAAGCCCCCGAACGCCCTCAAGTCATGCAGCCAGCACGACCGCGGGTCCGCTGTTCGAGGCCGAAGTGAGTACAGGTCGGCCCGCGCCCCGGGCCCGCATCGGACTTATTCCCGTCGCGCTTGTCGGCACGCTGGTTGCCGCAGGGCTGTGGGGCGCCTGGGTCACCAAGACCGTGCTGGGGGCTGGGGACACACCTACCATCGCCAAGGTCCAGCTTTCCGGCATCGTGGGCGAATATGTCCAGGCCCAAGCCCGCTCGGCCACACCGCCCGAGCAGGTCACTACCGAGACCCGGGCGTTCATGGGCGAGGTCCAGAAAAACCTCGAGCGCCGCGGCGCGACGGGCCAGATCGTGCTGGTGGGCGAAGCCGTGCTGGCCGGCAATGTCCCCGACATCACCGCCGAGGTTCGCCGCGAAGTCTATGGACACATCAAAATGCCGCAGCCGGCGAATGCTCCTGCCGGTGACGTCATGGGCGCCATGCGTGCGGCGATGAACGGGCAGGGGGCCCCGCAGGGAGCCGCCCCGGCCCCGATGCCGGGCGCCGCCTATGGAGGACAGGCCAGTGCTCCCGTCAACTGAGCCTCTCCCGCCGCGATCCTTGCACACCCGGCGATGGCTGGTGATCGGCGCGCTTGCGGCGACGCTTGCGGCCAGCTCCTCGCTGGCGAGCTGGCGCGACGACCATGCAATTCTCATCAACACGACGAGGTCGCTCCCCAATTGGGCCTTCTGGATCGACAAGCACCGCCGCCCGGCACGCGGGGACTTCGTGGTTTTCTCAGCCCCGCAAACGCCGCTGATCACCGCGCATTTCGGGAAGGTCTCGCCGCCATTCGCCAAGCGTGTCTACGGGATGCCAGGAGACATGGTGACCCGTGAGGGCAGCGTTGTGCGGATCAACGGCACCGAAGTCTCGCGGCTGAAGCCGGTCAGTTCGCGCGGCGAGCCGCTGGAGCCGGGCCCCACAGGACGCATTCCCGAGCACTGCTACTATGTCGGCACGGAGCACAAGGACGGGCTTGATAGTCGCTATGCCGATATCGGCTTCGTCTGTTCGGCACGCATCATCGGCACCGGGGACTCGTTGTTGTGAGCCGGATCGCCGTCTTGTCCGCCACGGCAAGTGCCGCTCTGCTGATAGGTTGGCCGCTTATCTCGGCAGTCAGGGCCGCTGACTATGGCCAGATGGGCCAGACTTTTCCGATCATTGAGGCCGATCTGCTCACGACGATCGAGACCAAACTCAGGACCCTTGAGGCGAACGGCGGGATCGAGCGGCTGCAGCGCGAGATGCAGGAACAGGCCGTGGCGAGCGTCCGGCGGCCCAAGCGGGTCGATGGGATGACCCCGGCGATCACCAAGCGCGAGTGGCTGTTCGATCCCTCGATCGTCACCGAGGACGATATCGTCGACGCCAAGGGCAATCTGATCGCGGCGCGCGGCACCCGGGTCAATCCGCTCGACATGGTGCAACTGCACCAGGCGCTTGTCTTTATCGACGGCGACAACGCGGCGGAGCTCGCCTGGGCAGTCAAGACCTGGAGTGATGCCCGGGCCAAGATCATCTTTGTCTCGGGCTCGCCTTTCGACGCGATGAAGCCCTGGCAGCGCCGGTTCTACTTCGATCAAGGCGGGACGCTCACGGGCAAGTTCGGCATTCGCCATACCCCGGCGGTTGTCTCGGCCGCAGGCGCGAACCTCAAGATCAGCGAGTTCCCGCTGCCGCCGGCGCCGGTCGCGCCCGCGGGCGGAGGCAAGATCTCATGACCCATCCGCTGATCACCTTCCTCAAGACCCCGATGGCTGCCCCCGAAACCTCGCGCCTGCGCCACATGCGGCGATGGTGGATGGGCTTGTGCTGGGGGTTGGCGCTCGCTGTCCTGTTGCTGCCCCTTTCGAAGGCACTGGTGGGTAAGTGGGGCGCGCTGCCCGCGCTGCTGCTGGTGCTCGCCGTCCCGGTCCACGGGCTGATCTACTTCCGGTCCAAGAGCCTCGCCGATGAGGCTTGTCGCGGGGAGAACCCGTCATGAAACGCGCTTCAAGATTGATCGCTGTTCTTCTCGCCGTGCTGGCGCTCGCCGGTGTCGCAGCCGCGCCGGCCCGGGCCGATACGGTCACCTGCCACGGCAAGTTCATCAACCCGATCACCGATGTCTGCTGGTCGTGCCTGTTTCCGCTCTCGATCGGCGGGCTCTCGATCTGGAAGGGTTCGCGGCCCGATCCCAAGAACCCCTCGTTCCCCTTGTGCGCCTGCGGCTCGCCAATCCCGCGCATCGGCATTTCGGTGGGATTCTGGGAGCCGGTGCGCCTCGTCGATGTCACCAACAAGTCGTGGTGTTTTCCCAACCTCGGCGGGATCCGGCTCAACCCCGGTTTCGACATCGGGCACGGCCACGTTCAGGGGCGCAGCCAGATCGGCGGCAAAACGCAGAACTCGTCGCAGTGGCAGTCGCATTACTACGTCTATCCGCTCCTCTACTGGATGGAGATCCTGACCGACTTCCTCTGTTTCGAGCAGACCACCTTCGACGTCGCCTATGTGACCGAGATCGACCCGCTGTGGCAGGATTCGGCGCTGACCTCAATCATCAACCCCGAGGTCGCGCTTTTCGCCAACCCGATTGCCACCGCGGCCTGCGCCGCCGACTGCGTCGCGGCAACCGCGAAGCTTCCGATCGACCAGATGTTCTGGTGCGCGGGCTGCAACGGCGGGATGTATCCCTTGAACGGCCACGTCTCGGCGCACGTCACCCCGATCCAGGCCTCGCGGCTCGTCGCCGAACGCATGCTCTACAAGATGCACCGCGAGGCGCTTGCCTGGGGCACGATGGGTTCGAAGGCGCTATGCCACAAGTACCTGATGCCGGTGATGCGCAAGCAGCAATACCGGCTGCAGATGACCAACCCGATCTCGATGGTGAAGGGCCGATATGCCTGCGCGCCGGTTGGTGCTGCCACTATCATTCCCCAGACTGGCAAGGGCTACCCCGTCAAGGGCGAGGACTTTGGCTACCTCGTCTGGCGCAAGCGCAATTGCTGCATGCTGTGAGGACACCCATGACTTTCGCGCGGCTCCCGCACAAATCCCGCCTCCTCGGACTTGCTGGCTTCCTCGCCCTGACCGCCGTCTCGGCCGCTCTTGCCCAGACCATCGCCCAAGATGTCGGGGGCCTCGACCTGAAGGCGATTAGGGCACGCGGAACCGAGGCCACGGCCGATGCGCAGCCCCTGGTCGATGCTGTTGCGGGCAAGGGCGAAGCCCACCGCGCCGAAGCCGAGCAACTGCGCGAGCACGGCATGGCGGTTGTCGCGAACATCAATCCTGCCGACTTGCCCAAAGGGCCGGACGGCGCAGTCGACTTCGATGAACTTCTGAGCGGGGCCGCCGCCAATACCAGGACGCCGATGGGCGAGGGGCCGATGTTCATGGTCTTCGCCAGCCTGTCGATGCCCGAGGCATCGCTCACCCGGCTGATTGCCGACACGACGAGGGCGGGCGGGGTGGTCGTCTTCCGCGGCTTTCCGGGGGGAAGCACCAAGGCCTTCGCCGAAGGGCTGAAGCGGGTGGTGACCAGCGAGGGCCAAGAGGCTCATTTGGCGATCGACCCGCGCTTGTTCCGCGCCTTCAAGGTCAGCGCCGCACCGACCTTCGTTGCCGCTGGCCGCGAATATGAGCTTTGCGACGGGCTCGACTGCACCAGCGCGACGCCCGATCATGACCGCATCACCGGAAACGTCACGGTCGAATACGCGCTCGAGACCTTCGCCAGCGGCCGGGGGCCCGGCGCCGGTGTTGCGCGCATTGCGCTCACCCAACTGACCAAGGGCCAGTGAGATGGATGGGCGGGGTTTGCGCAATCGTTGGCGAACCGGGGCCCTTCTTGCCGCCTCCTTCTTCACGATCGCGCTGCTCGCACCAACCGGTGCACACGCGCAGGTCTATATCCCGCCGCCCGACGACCTCATCGAGCCGCAACCCGCGCTTCCGCCCGCAATCGACCCCGGCGTTCCCCCGCCAGCACCCCCACCTCCTTCCGCGCCTGCTACCATGACCTGGGACGAAGCGAAGACGCAGGCCCGCGATCTCGGATCGGCGGTCCGGGGCGCCAGCCAGGGGATCACCAACGCGCCGGGCGCTGCCGGTCAGATTCCGGGCTATCAGGCGAACTATCCCGGGCTCACCCAGTATTACGACAATCCCGGCAACATGTATGCCGATGGCGCGACGGCAGGCTACAACAGCGATGCCTATCGCACCGCCAATTCTACCGCGCGGCCGACTGTTGATGTGAAGCGCAGCGACCTCTCGCGCGCCACCACAGTCACCGAGGATCCCAACGCCTACTTGTCCGGGATGAACGCCGACGGCTCGACGGGAAACTGTGTACCGCTTCCGCCAGGTTCCGGCACCGCTAACACGGCCGAATGGACCTGCAACGTCGGCTCCACGGTCGCCCTCCAGCCCAAGACCTGCACCCGCAGCCTGACCGTCGCGGCCTGGAACGAGACCGTCTATCAATATCTCTGCGTCACAGCCCCTGGCTTTCCGGGCTGCGCATCGCTCGCGGGCAATGCCCTCTGCCGTCAGACCGGCACGTTCCCCGTTCCGGAATACAGCCTGACGGTTGACTACTACGACTGTGATGGCTCGGTAACCGATCCCAATATCTACCTGATGGGTACTGTCGCCAAGCCGCCGCCACCCAATGCCTTTCAGGTCGTCAGCAATGTCTACCGCTGCAACAACGAAGGGATCACCGCCGCGCTGACGTTCGATCCGGTGACCGGCTTCCCGCTCCAATATGTGACGGGGCTCCAGCAGTGCGGTGCGCTCGCGAGCGAAGCCAGTTGCACCCGGACTAGCGCCAGCGCCGCAGGCCTGACCGACCGGCAGCTGTGCAAGACCTGGGACTTCATCGGCGATCCCTTCGGCGGCGGGGGCTACCTCGCTTGCGCCGAGCCGGCGGCACCCGAAGAGGTCTATACCTGCAGTTCCAATGTCGCCGGGATCGTCCCCGAAAGCTCGGTTGCGAAGTGGTTCACCGAAACCTGGACCGACAATGCCTGTTCGGTCGATCTCGGCAGCTGCACACTCGCCAGCGAGACCTGCACTGCGCCGGGCGAGACCCGGCTCATCGACGGCGTGCCGGTAACGCGGCCCTGCTGGGAGAGCACCAAGACCTATCAATGCCAAACCGTGATTGGCGGCGGCAACGACTGCGGCAAGCTCGAGAGGGCACCCGGCTGCACCTTCGACCACGAGACTTGCCTCGACGATCCGCCAAGCGGCGATGGCTCGTGCAAGGTAGCCGAGCGTGTCTACAAGTGCCCGATCCCGGGAAGCACCCAGCAGCCAGCACAGTACATCTGCGGCGGCGACGTCTACTGCGTCAATGGCGACTGCGAGCCGATCGTCCGCGAAGCATCCGACGAGTTCAAGGATGCGGTCGTGGCGCTGAACGCGCTCGGTCAGGCCAATTCCGAATTCGACGGGTCCACGCTGACCCTGTTCAAAGGCACGGCCGAAAGCTGCGCGCACAAGGTCTTTGGCCTTGCCAACTGCTGCTCAGGAAAAGGCGTCCCGCTCCTCGTTCCGCTGCTGTGCAGCCCCTCGGAAGTCCTGCTCGACCAGAAGGACGATGCCGGGCTCTGTCACAAGATCGGTACCTACTGCTCGTCGAGCTTCCTCGGCATCTGCCTCTCCAAACGCGACGTCTATTGCTGCTTCCAGTCGAAGATCAGCCGGATCCTCCAGGAACAGGGCCGCCCGCAGCTCGGCAAGAGCTGGGGGACGCCCAAGAAGCCCGTCTGCGACGGCTTCACCATCTTCGAGTTTCAGCAACTCGACCTTTCAGTGATGGATTTTTCCGAAATCTACGCGGAGTTCGTCGATGCGGCGAAGCTCCCCGACGAGGCCGCCACGCTCATCGAAATCCAGGCAAAGATCGAGGCCTATTATGCCGCGCACAAGCCCTGAAGTGGGCCCAATCCCTCGTGGCCAACCGGCCCGCGATTCTTCCGGGGGACGCGTTGTGGCGCTAAGCGAGGTCGGCTCCGCAGCCGACATGACCGTGCTCGAATTCTGCGCGTGTCTGGCGCTCGCCCGCCGCGGCAGCCTGACGGCGCGCGAGATCGCGGGCGAGGTCTCCACCTGGCTCGACAGGCCGGTGCGCTGCCGCATGCTGAACGGCCAGCTCAAGGCCATCGCAGCAAGGGGCTGGGCGCGCCTGGAGGCCGGGACCTACACGCTGAGCGAAACCGGAACCGAAGCGCTGCGCGGTTTCTACAGCGCGCTCGTGCGCATGCTCGATGGGGGCCGCCGGCTGCTCGATGTCGCTGTCTTCATGTCACTGATCAAGGAATTCGAGAGGAGCGGATCATGAACCACCGCCAATGCATTGCCCTGCTTGCTGCTTCCAGCCTGGCCTTTGCCGGAACCGCCCCGCTGCGCGCGTCGAACGGTGACGGCGTCGAGGTCCAGCAGTCCGAGGACGCGCTCTACTGCAAGGAGCGCAAGCTCGGCACCTGGTTCTACTGCGAAAAGCCCAAGCAAGAACCCCGCAAGGCTGCACCCGCGCAGCCGCCGGCGCGCGAGCGCCTCGCCGCGATCGGAACCCAGCTCGAGGAACTCAAGGCACGCGCAATCCTTGAGCCGAGCCCGGAGAACGTCACCGCCTATGTCCGCTACCAGCGCGAGCAGCTCGACCGATCGTCGATGTTTGCGGACGTCTGGCAGCGCGCTCTGTGGCAGGATCCGGGACTCGACTACACACTGCAACGCCCGGTCTCGACGCTCGGCAAGCGCGCGTGGATCGATGAGCGCAAGTCCGACCGCGACCGCGTCATGGCCAGTCTCTCGCAGCGCTACGGGGTGTTCTACTTCTTCGCCTCGAGCTGCGGGGCCTGCGATATTTTCTCGCCGATCCTCAAAGCGGTTTCGGACAAATACGGCCTTGCGGTACTCGCGGTCTCGACCGACGGCGGGCCTTCGGCGACCTTCCCCGGATACATGGTCGACAGCGGCCAATACGAGAAGCTGGGGCTCGGCACCGACCGTCAGGTGCCCGCGCTAGTCCTGTTCGATTCCGTCACCAAGCAGCCGATGCCGATCGGCTACGGGATCCTCAGCCAGGATGAAATCATGGACCGCGTCTTTCAGCTGACGCAGGTCAAGCCTGGGAGCGACTACTGATGCGCGCGCGCCAAATCACGGTCCACCTCCACCAGGTCTCGCGGCGCGCGCTTGGCGCCGTGGTCGGCGCCGCCGTGCTGCTCGCCTCGCCCAGTCCTGCCTCAGCCGGGGTCGAAGGCGAGATGCAGAGCTTCATGTCCGACATGGGAGTCCAGGCCAACGTTACTGGCCCGGGCGCCTACCAGGGCCAGTCGGCCGGTTACTATTCGATGGGTTCGGTGTGGTCGCGCTTTCCCCAGAAGAACATCCAGCCTTTCAACATCCAGTTGCCGCATGCGCGGGCCGGGTGCGGGGGCATCGACCTGTTCGCCGGGTCCTTCTCGTTCATCAATACAGCCGAGCTTGTCGCGATGCTCAAGGCCACCGCAAACAACGCACTCGGTTTCGCCTTCAAGCTCGCCATCGACACAATCTCGCCCGAGATCGGCAAGGTCATGGATGAGCTCGCGCAGAAGGTTCAGCAGATGAACCAGATGAACATCTCCTCTTGCGAGACCGCACAGGCTTTGGTCGGCGGGCTCTGGCCCACGAGCGATACGGCCAGTTCGGTCATCTGCGAGGCGATCGCCAACAGCCAGGGCGCAGTCTCCGACTGGGCCCGCGCGCGCCAGCAATGCAACAATGGCGGCCAGCGCGAAGCCCTGAAGGGCGCCAATTCCGACCCGGATATGAAGGAACAGGCCGGGATGCCCAACAACTACACCTGGGAGGCGCTGGGCAAGAAATACGGCGGGTTCGACACACAGTTCCGGGAGTTCCTGATGACGCTGGTCGGCACCGTGATCTACGATCCTGCCGGCAACGGCGGTAAGCCGCGGGTCCAGTTCATCGGCCCCGCCGATCCCGCGCTGATCAGCGCCATGCTCGATGGCACCTCGCAGGCACCGCACAAATACTGGAGCTGCGGCGGCGATGCGGCCAAGTGCATGGCGCCCAGCGAAACCGACATGGTCATCGGGCCTAATGCTGCGATCAAGGCGCGGGTGCGCACGCTGATCGAGAGCATGGCCCTGAAGGTGCGTGATCCGGGTGCCTCGCTAACCCCGGCAGAGATCCAGCTTCTGGGCATGGCGAGCGTGCCTGTCTACAAGATTATCACCGTGAGCGCGGCGGCCGAGTTTGGCATTTCAGCCCAGGAGATCAACGACCTCTCCGAAATCGTCGCGGTCGATCTCGTCACCACCATGACCATGCGGTTCATCGACATGGCGGTGAACGCGCGCTCGGACTTCAACGGTGCCGACGCGGACTCCCTGCGCGAATGGCGAGAGGGTCTCTACGAGACGCGGCGCAATTTCCTCGGGATCGCGGCGCGCACCTCGCAGCGCTTTGACCAGACTTTCGCGCTCATCCAGCGCACCCAGATGCTGGAAAAGACCCTCCGCACCCAGCTTTCTCCGCAAATGTCGGCCGCGCTTCGCTTCTCGCGAACGCTCGGCAGCCAGGTCCAGTAGGAGCGCCTCGGCCATGCTCGAGGTTTTCACGGTCGGGGGCGGCGACTACCTCGTCAACACCTTCAACGCGATCGCCGCCTGGACCGGATCGGGTGGGTTCAAGGCGCTGATCCGCGTCTGCATGGTGATGGGGCTGATCTACGCGCTCCTCATCACCGCCATGGACCTCGACTGGCAGGCGTGGTTTCGCTGGTTCGTCCAGTCGACGCTGATCTACC
Source organism: Sphingobium indicum BiD32 (assembly GCF_000382885.1). Lineage (GTDB taxonomy): Bacteria > Pseudomonadota > Alphaproteobacteria > Sphingomonadales > Sphingomonadaceae > Sphingobium > Sphingobium japonicum_C. The sequence goes on along the minus strand of NZ_CAVK010000013.1, from coordinate 59,130 downwards.
TCGTGCTGATGGTCCCGACCGTGACAGTCAAGGTCACCGACCGCGTCAATCCGGGCCTCGCGCCCGCCACCGTTGCCAACGTGCCGATCGGGCTTGCCGCAATGGCCTCGTTCACCAGCCAGATCAGCGACTACCTGACCCGCACCGCCGAGACGGTCTTCGTCATGCCCGCTGCGCTGGGCTACTCGACCGGGGGCTTCGTCTATGGTGCGCGGATGTGGGACAAGGTTCGCGGCTTCGAAATCCGTGATCCCGTCTTCAAGGCCAATCTCGACGGCTACCTCAAGCAGTGCGCCTATTACGACATTCTGCTGGGCACCAAGAGCCTCAAGCTTCTGAGCGAAGCGCCCGATCTCTGGGCTGAACTCGGGGTCAATGCCGCGACCAACCGCGGCATGAAGTATCTGACCGATACGGGTGCGGGCACGGTCGATATCGAGGGCAAGACCTGTGCGCAGGCCTGGACCTTGATCAACAACCAGTGGGATGCACAGATCAACGCCTATGCGCTGCCGTTCGCGCACTCGATGTATCCCAAGCTCACCAAAGCCGCCGCTGGCGCGAAGCTTGCCGCCGACGTGCCTGTCGTTTCGCAGCTGCTCACCGGCACGGCGATGACCCGGAACCAGTTCTTCAAGCAGAAGAGCATGGTCGATGCCTTCGAAGCCGCACAACTTGATTTCGGCAATGCCGACGCCGACTCCTTCGCGCTTCAGCGCGCGGACACTCAGACCCGCAACGCCATGACGACCGCGGCCGAGCAGGGCCTTATCTGGATTCCAGTGCTCGGCGTGGTCCTTACCGTCGTTTTCTACGCGCTCTTTCCGATCGTCTTCCCGCTGTTGCTGTTCCCGCGCAGCGGCATCGCGACATTGAAGGGCTACTTCTCGGGCTTCTTCTATCTCTCGGCCTGGGGACCGATCTACGTCCTCATTCACTCTTTCATCATGGATCGCTTGGCGAGCCAGACCAATGCGGTTTCGGCGGGAAGCGTAAGCCTTGCCAACTGGGCGGGGATTGACGCGGTGAACCAGGACGTCGCCACCATGGCGGGGTTCTTGATGATGTCGGTGCCGGTCCTGGCGCTGATGGTCATGCGCGGGACGATGTCGGTGGCGAACAACCTGGGTTCGATGCTCGCTCCGGTCCAGGCCGGTTCGGACGCCGCGGCGCTCGAGCGGACCACCGGCAACTACGCTTATGGCGATGTCAGCTACGGCAATCTCAACGCCGAAAACCGGCAGATGTCGCAATGGAACATGGCGCCCAACCTCCTGTCAGGTGCCGGGCATGCGGGTTTCCGCGAGGCGGACGGGCGCATGTTCAACGAATATGGCTCAGGCCATTCGGTCATCGATACCAATGCCGCAATGTCGCAGCTACCGTTCAAGCCGACCATGACCCGTGGCTATGCGACTGATCTCAGGTCGCAGGGGCAGTGGTACCTTAGCGAAGCAGACAAGATCGAGAACGGCACATCGACCAGCTGGACCAGTTCGAAGGGCCAGTTCGGCAGCGCTGTTACTGCATCCAGCGACGTTTCTGGCGCGCGGCGCGAAAGCGGCTCGCGGGCTTCCGACACCCACAATGTCGGTGGCAACGTGGTGGTTGAGGGGGCTAAGGGCAGTTCGACGCGAGAGGTCACCAACAATGATCTGATCCTGCGGGAAGGCAATTCGAGGTCTTCTGGCGACTTTGCGAGCCGGACCTTCGGTTCGTCCGCAAGCCTGACTGGCTCCGGAACTCTGGGCACTCCGGGCAAGGATATTGCTGGCAGCGGCCTATCCGCGACCCTCCAAGGCTCGATTTTCGGCCGGAAGGAAGTTGGCGACGACGCACGGGCAGGCACAGAACGTTCGGCCACCAATCAGACCACACGCGGCACAGACAAGTCGGAAGAGACCAGCGATCGGGTGGTCGTCAGCGGTTCGAGCGGCGATATCCAGTCGTCGGGAACCTACAGCCAGAGCTCGGATTATTCCGATCATAGCCATTCGCGGACCAATACAGAAGGTAATGACTGGCGAGTTGCAGAAGCGGAAGAACGCCGTGCTGCCGCCGCCCGCTATCGAGAGATCGGCACTCGGATGATGTCCGAGGCAAGTTATGCCGAAAGCCATGGCTTCCAGATTTCGAGCGACATGTCGAACCTCATCCAGGATCGCTACGAGACGCTGCAGCGTGATCATCCCGAATGGCACCTGCCGGACATCTCGAACCCACGGCTCGACTATCGCGACCTCACCCGCCGTGACCAGGCCATCACCTACATCATGGATGACCTGATGGGCGACCTAAGGGCGCACCGGATCAACGAGCTGACTGACGTCTCCGACATTTCTGGCACAGGTTCGCTGGGCACCAACGCCGGTCTGGGCATGCCACAAGCGCCATCACTACCGCAGGTTGCGCGCGCCGATAGGCTCGTGCCGTCACCGCTTGAGGGAGGAACCTTGCTCGCCATCCCCGAAGGCCCAGTCGATGGGGCGGCCTATGCACGCGATCTTGGCATGACGGTCAAACCTGGCGCTCGGCTCAGCCGTATGGATGGTGGGTTGGTGCCTGCGCTGGGCGTGGTCGCGGACGAGGCGCGCGCACTTGGTCTGCCGGCGCCGGTAGTCACCTCAGGCAACGACAGCACCCAGCATATGGCGGGATCCGCGCACTACGCCGACCGTGCGCTCGACTTCAGAGGCAACAACATCTCGGATGAACAGGGGGAGCGCTGGGCAAAGCAGGTTCGAGACCGTCTGGGCGAGGGCTATGCTGTCCAGTTCGAGCGTTTCCCCGACAAACCAGAACGTGATCACCTGCATGTCGCCCGGAGGCGAACCTAAGCCTTCAGCCGAGCAGGTGCGTCTGCCATGCGAAGAAGCCAATGAACGCGAGCATCAGACCTGCGAGAATTACCCTGAGATGCGGGATTCCGGTGCTACTTTTTCCGCGGACCCGTGGGAAAGAGATACCCGTGACGGGATCGCAGTCAGCGCCGCGACACGAGAGCGGCATTCCATCCAGTCCGTAACGATCATGGTCCATCGAGGGTCTCCTCGCCCCGGCCATGATTACCCCAATCGGACTGAATTTTCAATCATGTGCCAGGAACAAGTCGAGCCCCCGCGTAATGTCCGCACCCTCTCCCCTCGCAGCGCCGATGCGCTGAAATCCTAGGTTGAAGTGCCCGGATAACTCTCGATCCGCGCTGCCCCTGCGCGGCGGATCTGCATCGCCGCCTCCTCAACATGAAACGACACGGCGTCCCGCGCACGCAGGGTATCCCCGGCCTTCATGTAGGCGACCAGGCGGTCATGCTCGATCAACGAGCTTCGCGCCTCGTCGAGCTGGAAGTAGTTCGCTCCTGCAATCCAGACCGCGGGCGGGATTGCCTTGGCATAAGTGGCAAGGGCCACCCGGTTGCCGCTGAGGCGGACAAGTTCGAGATGCCATTGGTAATCGAGAAAGGCGCCTTGCAGCAGGTTGTCCGCCTGCGTCTCGTAGGATTTGAGCGCCGCGTTGATGTCTTCGAGGTAAGCAAAATCGACCTTGCCCTGCAGTGCAGCCACCTGAGCCGCAGCCAGGGCCTGGATAGATCCGGCAAGCGCCAGATGCTCGACGATGCGCTCGATGGTCCAGTCGACGATTGTGAAGCGGCCGTGATCGCGGCCAACAAGGCCGAGATCGATGAGCTCTTGCGCGAAGCGCAGCGCATCGCCTTCAGTAAGATCTTGAAAGCCGGGCAGTTCGCCGGGATTGTCATAGCGCTGCCGCTTTCGCGGCTCTCGAAGCAAAGCGAAGACAACCTGCGCCGGGCAGGCAATCGTTCGCAGGATTGGCAACTTTGCTTTCGCCACCGATGCCTCAAATTGCACTCTAACGACGCAATCCGGATAATCCGAACCACGCGGATTCGGAAATCAAATCGATCTTGTGCTAGGTTGCCTGCAATGATGCGGCGGGCAAGAACCCGTCCACAAGGGAGGTCGGTTGACCAGAGCACAGTCTCTTTCTGAACTCATGTTCCTCGAAATCAGATTCGGGGTCCTGTCCGCGCGCTATTTGCCCGGGCAGGTGATTTCCAAGGCCGACGTGGCCGACGTCTATGCTTGCCGCCCGGCCGCAGTGGCTGAAGTGCTCAATGCGCTGACCCATGAAGGCTACCTTACCCGTCAGGGGCGCAGCGAATTTGCGGTGCGCACCTGGGGCCGTGAAGAGATCGAGGATCTCTTCGAGATGCGCGCCAATTTCGAGGGGCTCGCCGCATTCCGAGCGGCAGAACGCGCAACCGCCGCAGAAATATCGCTGCTGGACGCGCTGGCATTGGAGGCCCGCGAAGCATCGCCGGGCGATCCCGACGCGCTTGAACGCGTGGTGCTCGAGAACCTTCGCTTCCATATTGAAGTGATGCGGATGTCCCGCATTACGCTGATGCCCGATATGGCGCGCATGGTGCTGCCCAACGCGCTTCATCGCCGGATTGCCTGGTCGCAGCGGGCCGACGATGCCGAACAGTCCTTCCGAATGCACCAGAAGATTGCGGCTGCCATTGGCGAACGCTCGGCCTCGATGGCGCGGCTATTGATGCGCGAAGACATTTATTCCTCGCGCGAGAGCGTGCTTGGCGCGCTTGCGGCCCTGGCGGTTGTGGAGGCAGCCGATGTGGCGACGATCGTCCGGTTCGCGCCGACCTTTGAACTGGACGGGAGGGTCTACGCGCATGGGACGCGTGAAGCCGGCGCGGACGGCCGGGTCATCCCGTTCGGCGTGCCGGCGGGCAATCTCAGGTAGGCTGGGGGGGTTGCGCGGCGTCACCGCGCTCGTCCAGCAGGTTTGCCCGATCGGCTTGCAACTGCTCCAACACGCCGAGCATCATTGCTGAAGCCTGATGAAGACCGGATGCGGTGAGCACGTTCAGGAAGTCCTGGGCGTCGGCAGCGATCAGGTCGAGCGTACTTCGATCGATCAGCAGTCGCTGCATTCGCATCTAGGCGCCCCCGAAGCCCATTATCACGCAAACGATTGTTCAATCGCAGGAATCTGTCAATATTTCACCAGGTTAAATTTGCCGAATAATGCCTCTGAAATGGTGCGAGTTAGGTAGGTGCCCGGATCGAGATGTCGTTTGACTGCGTGAAATCAATCTGGCCGCCTCAGTGTTGTAATGCCCGGCCTAACTTGAAGCGTTCAATAAGCTGGTAAGGACGGCCAAACTTTGCCAACCCAATTTCATCACTCACCGGCCAGCGGCGTCCAGAATTCGACATCGATCCTGTCGGGCTGAACGATCTTGCCGCGCACATTCACCTTTCCATCAAGGCGATCAGGCACCGGTTCTTCACCGAAATGCAGTCGCCAGGCTACGCCTTCAGCGTCGCGAAGGATCGGCCCGCGAGGACCGGCCTCGAGCGTTCCGATGATCGTGTTGGCTGTAAGGCGGACAGGGCGGTTCATAGGCAAGACTGGTTCGCGGGTGATGGGGGCATTGCAGGAAGCGATTCCAAGCAAGGACGTCTCTAGCAGCAGACGAGGCAAAATCCCAACGACAGCTTCCTGCCAACGCGCACTCCCGGTGTCAGATGTAGAAATGCAAGGAATGCAGCCGGGAAAGCGGCGCGGTCCGGTGGGAGGTGGCCCGAACCGCGCCGCACCCCATCAGGCGTAGATCGCGCGGTCGGTGCACTCGGGGCAGTCGGCCTCGCGCTCTTCGCTGACGGAATGGTGATGTGCCTCGGCGCTCTTCTCGGGGCAGTCCGAGCATAGGCCGCTGGCTTCATTCTGGGCGGCCGCCGCCCGTTGCTTGGCTTCGCGCTTGCGGGCCTCGAGCGTCTCGCGCAGCTGGCTGAGACCTTGCCGGACCTGCTCGGACATCACCTGGTGATCGGCGGTTCGCTGGGCAGCAACGTGGGCAGTCGGCCCTGAGGGCCGCGCTTCCGAGGCCAAGGCAGGGGTGGCCGCGGCGGCGAGCATGGCTCCTATCAGGCAGAGATATCGCTTCATCTTCAGGCTCCTTGGGTTTTAGAAAAAGCCGGTTCGGCGACCGAACGAGAGGTCGGCGTTCGAAGAATCCCCGAGCGCCGACCGGCGCACGCTCAGGGTGACACCCCGCTTTCCGCGGTCGCGGAAGTGGAGATCGGTGGGATCGATGTTGTTGCGTTCGGCCCAGTCCTGCGCATCGCGCTCGCTGGCAAAGTCGCCGATTTCATCATGCTCATAGGCCATGATCAGTCTCCAGATTGCGGTGCTGGGCGGTGAGGGGGGCCGCCCTTGGCAAGGCAGGCGACGACGCTCGCCGCCAGGGCCACTGCGACCATCGCCGCGATCGCCAGGCCCCGCACGGCAGGCTCGGGCAGGACGACAACGAGGACCGCGAGCCAGACCAGCGTCGAATGCGCGCGGTCGAACACGCGCGCTGCGGCTTCGGCCGAAACGGTGAACCGCGCCCTCACAGGTCGAGCCCCAGCGATTTTTCAGGGACGGGGAGCTGGCGCACCGGCGTTTGGGGCGCAGGCCCCAGTACTGCATCGAGCTTGGCCTTGAGCTCCGGGCTCATGCGGAGTTCGGGGACCTGCCGACTATCGATCGGATTGGAATGGCGCGGCTCGACCTCGACCTTGCCGGTGACTTCAAGCGCGGACGTCTTGTTGCCGGGGGTGCGGTCAAGCTGCTGCTTGAGGGACTCGAGGTTGTTGGTAACGACCACCATGTCGTCGGTCGCGCGCGTATTGAGGACGTTCTGGGTCCGCTGGGTCGCGAGATTGCGCTGCGCGGACGAGATCACCTCGATCGCCTCCGGCTTGGTCATCCCCTGCGCCATATGGGCATTGAGCGCATAACCGAGGTCGAGGCGGCGCAGCATCGGGTCGCCGGGCGCGAGGACCAGTTGCCGCTTGTCGGCCAGCTCGACACGGATTCCTTCGGCGCGAGCCTCGAGCACCGTGGCATAGGTCGATTTGGCAATGTCTCGGCCTGCGTCCTTGTCGCGCCAGAACACCGTCTCGCCGTCGTGGATCCTGATCTGCCTCTGCTCGTAGAGCCCGAGCCGGTCGAAGCGGTGGTCGGGGTTGATGCGGCCCGGATCGATGGCCTTTCGCTTGCCATCGCGCTCGAGCACGACCTTGCCGTCCTTGCGCACTTCACTGACCTGATACTCGCCGCGCCTGAGGCCAATCTCGCGCACATCCATCCGCGCCTCGAGCACCTGGCCGACCCGGTAGGTCGAGGCGAAACGCAGTTCTTCGCGCGTCGCGTTCGCGCTTTGCAGCGTCGTAAGCGCAACGCCGGCACCAGTGAGCGTGCCCTCCTTCAGGAGCCCCGCCTGCACCCGTGCGTTGATCTCGGCGCGGTCGTCGCGCCCGGCGGTAAAGATCGCGGTCACCTCGCGCTTCTCAGGGCTTAGCGACAGCCACAGCTCGGCGGCGCGGGCGACGTGGTCGGGGCCGGCCTCGATCACGCGTTCGTGCGCGGCGAGGAGTTCGAGCGCGAGGCCGGCATGGCCCTCGTTCGAGAGCCCGGCGACAGCGAGAAGCAGCGGGGAGTTCTTCTGCCGGATGTTCTCGTCCATCCGCACAGTCGCCTGGCCTGAAGCCTGCGAGACCGCGAACATCTTGCCTTGCTCGATCGCCGACAACTGCTGGCGGTCGCCCATGAACGGCGCCTTGGCGACGCCGAGTTGTTCGGCGAGCGTGGTCAGGCGTAGCATATCACGCGAGGAGACCATGGAGCTCTCGTCAGTGATGATGACGGTATTGGCTAAAGCCGTCTTGGCCGCCTCGAACCGTTCGCCCGAACCGGCTGCAGCAGCCGATGCATAGGTGCTGAGGAACCTGGCGATCGTGTAAGCCTCGATTCCCGCCTCACGCATCTGGTCGGCCGACATGCCCTGGCCGCCCCTGCCGCGCAGGTCGGCAACCATCTTGTTCTGAAAGGCAAGGCCGACGAGCTTGACGCCTTCGTCACCCAGCACCTTGTCGAGCGCTCCGAGCAGGGTGGATTTGCCCGCACCCGCGACGCCCTGGATGTTGAGGAAGCGGTCGCCTCCGGAGAGGATAGCTACGCCCGCGGCCAACTGGCCTTCGTTGAGCTGCCAGCTATCGACCCCGGCGCGGGTCTGCCCAAGTTCGCGCGCAGCCTCCTGCAGCCGGGCCATCGCCGTCTCGGGCGGCATGAAAACCCGGCCCTCGCCGTGCCCCCGGTCGATCGTGTCGAGGATCTTCTGTTCCATCGCCAATGCGGCCGGCGTGGTCACGAGGTCGAAGTGACCGTCGAGCCGGTCCGATTTGCCGGGGATCAGGTGGCCATCGCGCATGAGTTCGCCGATCCGCTGAATCACTGCGCCCCCTTCGAGTCCCTTGATCTGGAACCCGAGCGCGCTCGCCAGGATCGCCTGCGGCGAGAAAGCGGCTTCGCGCTCGGAAAGGTGACGGATGGCCGATGCGGTGGCGTGCTGGGCCTTGATCGTTTCGGCAGGCATGAAAAGGGCTGCCGCCCCGCTCACCGCGAGCGGGCTTGGGGTGCGCAGCGCCGCGTTGATGCGGGTGGCAATCTCGCCGAATGCGGCTGTGGCTGTTTCGCGGAACGTGGGCCGGGCCTGTACCTCAGCCCGTGCCTTGGCTTCGGCCACCAGATCCTTGCCATCGAACGCAAGGGCGGCGGCGCGCTGCTGCCAGCCTTCGACTAACGCGCCGCGATCTTCGGGCGCTAGTTTCGGATCGCGGGTATAGAGCGTTATCTGCTTCTTGGTCGCAAGGCTGGTGGCGCCGGTTTCGGCAATCTTGGCCTCGATTTCGTTGGCCCGGGTCGAGAATGCCTTGATGACTTCAGCGGGGACGCCTTTGATCTCGAACGAGCCGTGCTTGCCGGCAGCTTCAGTCTCGTAGCCAAGCTTCTGCAATTGGGCACGGAAAGCAGCATGGTAGAACTGTCCGATAGTGGTGTTGTTCTTCCAGATCTCGCCGTTCCACAGCGCCTTCCACGTCCCTTTGGGATCGCGGGTCAGGTTGGCGACCACAGCATGGATGTGCCCCTGCGGATCGAGCGCGCGGCTCGTATCATGGGCGAACAGGGCATAGACGAGATTGCCGGTCTTCTGGGGTTCGCCGCTGCGGCTGCGCTCGTAGTTGCGGCTCTCGGCGAATTGCTTCTCGACAAGCTGCGACATGGTCGATTTGACGGCAGCAAGATGCGCATCGAGGATCCGTCGGTCACCGCTGACAAGTGCCAGGATCGAAGCGGACTTGGGCATCGAAAAGGTGAGATCGAGACCCAGGCGTCGCCCTTCGACCTGTCCAACCGTCTCACCATCGGGCAGGCGCCCATTGAGGATGCTCTCGAACTGATCCCGCTCGACCTGACCCTCAAGTCCGAGTGCGCGCGCACCCTCTCCGCCCCAGACCCCAGCTTCCGCGTTTTCCTCAGGCGTATAGTAGTTGTCGCTCGCGAAATAGTCGGCTGCGCCGCTCGACGACCGGACGGATGCGATGGAATGCATGGCCTACATCTCCGGTCCGTCATCGGGGATGGGACTATCCAGCTCGGCTTCCTTGGCGCCCTCGCGCGTGCGGCCATCACGGCCCCGTTCTTCGACCGCTTCGCCCAGCTCACGGGCGGCCTGCGACTGACGCTGGGGCGCAGTCTTTGCCGGTTGCTGGACCGACTTCGGTCCCGCCTCGGGATCGCGGGCATGGGGCTGGGACGGACCACCAGCGATCTGCTGGCTGACAATCATCGAGCGCCCCAAACTCGACACCGGGAGATCGCTGGGACCGATCGGCGGCGGTACCGGGAAGTTCAGTTCTTCTTGGCTCGGGGTGACAGAACGGGCGTGCCTCAAAGCCTCATCGGGCTCGGTGTCCCGGGCCAGTTCGGGCTCGTTCTTGGTTTCGCGGCCGCCCGCCTCATCGCCGTCATCAGCCTGCGGTTCCCGCCTGAATTCGATGGGCTCAACATGCTGGCGCAGAACGTAGCCTTCGGCCACCTTGGGATAGTCCTTGTAGGTAAGCTTGATCCGGGCGGCATCGAAGCCTTCGGGGAACACGAGAAAGCCCCTCAGCGAAGGCAGCTTCATGATGTCATCGGGCAGGACGAGCGGTTGCACTTCCGAACGCGGGGTGATCGTCGCGGCGTCGCGGATGTTGGAATAGCCGTAGCTGTAGGCCTCATCCATCATCCGCACTTCGCGGTGACCGATGTAGTCCGAGCAGTGCTCGGCGGTGTCACGATCGGCGGCAGCCAGAATCAGCTTGGTTCGCGCGAGCGAGGCGAGGTTCTGCGCTCCTTCCTTGCCATAGGTTTCGGCCAGCTTGGCGAAAGAATGGATGCCGAGCACGAAGGCCCCGCCAAAGCCGCGGGCGGTTTGCAAGCCGTCCTCGATCGCGGGCAGGCGGTGCAGCGCATGGACCTCGTCGAAGAAGAACCAGGTGCGCAGGTCCCGGGTGCGCGGCAGGCGCATCAGCGTGTGGACCGCAAGGTTCATCCAGAGCGACAGCAGCGCCCGGTTGAGCACCAGTTCGTTGTGCGAGGAGGTGATGAACAGAATGGCGCCCGGCTTGTCTTCGGCGCGGATCCAATCGGAGATCGAGAACGGTTCCTTGCCTTCGGGCAGGAACCGCAACGCCTGGGCATTGGTGTTGAATACGGCGCGGATGGACTCGGCCATCTTGGCTGCCTCGGGCGCGGTCAGCGGGTCAGCTACGGTATGTTCGAGGAGCTTATGGACTTCCTTGAGGTCGGCCATCATCAGCCGGCTAGCGAGTGCCTGGTTGGTCGCCTCGCCAAGCTTGATGAGCTTGATGCACGTCTCGACGAACAGCGTGCGCGCCGCCAGCATCCAGAAGGGTTCTGCGCCGCCGCCGTCGGCGGGAAGCAGGGCAGCGGCGATCCCGGTGAAGTCGGCGTGATTTTTGGCTTCGGCGAACACCGACCAACTCGGACAGCGCTCATCCATCGGGTTGAGAATGGTGTCGGTTTGGGGGTTGTAGAACGCCTCGACGTAGGCCCCGGTCAGGTCGAACACGACTGCCCGGTCGCGCCGCACGCGCATCTGCGCGATGAGAGCGCGCATCTGGGTCGTCTTGCCGGTTCCGGTCGAGCCGATCATGATGGTATGAGCCTGCTCGGTCCGCCACGGGAACGGCACGTCGGCCATCGAGTAGGCGTGGTGGATGCCCGCAGCCTTGCGCTCGATGAGCGGCATCGCGAGGACATCCTGGAGCGTTCGGCCGGGCAACCTCTGGTCGACTTCCAGCCCGAGCATATCGCGGTTGTGGGCGTTGATGACATCGGCCAGCTGGGCGCCATCAACCAGCATGGCACCGCGCTGGTGTCGCTCTTCGAGGATCGACTTGCCCCGCCGTTTCGAGAAGTCGATGAACCACACCGCGATCGGCACGGCGACGAACAGCGAGATGAACAGCGAACCCCAAATCGCGCGCATCAGCTTGTTCCAGGCGATCACGACATCGGGATGGCTAGCGATCATCGAAACGGGCGCCGGGATCACTTCGCCCGAGGGCAGCGTCAAGTTGAGGATCTTGCGCGGATTGAACTCCATGAAGGTCCACCCCCCGGCGTAGATCCGCATCAGGATCATCTGAACCTCGTGCTCGTGGAGGAGCAGAGCGAGGACGATCGAGAGCGCCAGGAGGAAGGTGAAAAACCACACCAACAGCGGCATCTTCGCCGAGGCGAACCACATCATGAATTCGTGGGTGATGAGCTGCGATCCGCGGGTGAAATCACCGGCGTTGCGCGGCATGCTTCCGCGCGCCGAATGGTGCTGGAGTTTGCCCGGCCGCGCCTGGTCCGACCAGGTGTCAGGACGCGGCACAAACCGCCTCCATCCGCGCCTCGGCTTCGGTGATCAGCGCGGTATGAACGTCGGGGTACTGGCGCTGGACAATGAGGTCGGCAACGAGGAACAGATATTCGGACGAGAACTGCCGGCGCCGGTCCTGTTCCGAGGTTCCCGAAATGGTCCCGAGGAAATGCTCCAGTGCGATTCGCAGCAGGTTGGAACGGGAGACCTGTTTTGCGCTCGCCGCCGCCTGCGCGGCATCGGCCAAGGCTTGCGGAAGCCGGACCGTAATCAGAACTGTTTCTGTCATCGCCAAACCCTTCGAAAAGGACCCGGCGGGGATTGCGCGATGCCTGTTTTAGGCGATCCTCCAAACCTTGGCAAGCAAAGGCATGGCTGAGGGCCCGCGTATTACATTGTAATACCACTAGAATCCCGGATATTCAGGAGGTTCGGACGCCTGCGCCTTACTGTATTACAAAGCGCATCATATCGCATCACCTGTAAACGCACGCATTTCCGCCAGTTCTGGGACGGCACTGCCGTGTACGGTCTGCACCCTTTCCCTTTGATCCTGTAGCTCTGATGGCTCGTGGTTTTGGGGGATCTAAGCCGAATCCGGGCGGGCTTTGCACGGCCTGTCAGCGGCATGCCGGCGCTGCGGCATTGCCCAGGATCGGCAGGGGCAACCGAGGCAGAAAGCGGCAGGGGGCTTGCCAAGCGGGCCGAGATGCCGATCCTCGCGCGCGGGAGGTTTCAGCACCAACCTACGAGGTACAACCATGGCCAGAAAAGGAAGTCTCGAAGCCGAAAGACAGGCAATCGCAAAGGAGCGTCAAGCGCTGGAAGCGCGCGAGGCGAAACTGCGGACAAGCGAGCGGGCGGCAAGCGTCGAGCTGATGCACAAGTCGGTTCTCGGCAAGGCGCCGTTCGAGAGGGTCGAAGCATTCTTCGCCGCTCTCGGAAAGCTCGGTCTGGACGAAGCCGAGAAGCGCCTTCGGGCAAGCTGAAACCGGCCTCGACAGAGGCCAGCGCAGCCGGGGTTCCCAAAGTTGCTGCCTGCCTTGCGCAGGCAGGCGAGGGGGCCCCGGCTGTGCTTTATCTGGACACGCAAAAAAGGGGCCGGAGAGCCCCTTGTCGGTGCCCTCCGGCGCTGCGGTCGATGATCATTTCAAAACGGGCAGTCGGCGTCCCATTCGGGATCCATCACCACGCTCATGAAGCTCGCGGCGCGGGCGATGTTCGCTTCGTCAAAGTCGTCGGCCATCATGCCTGGGACGGAATGGACGATCCGGTCGATCAGGTCCTGAGGCAGGGCGTTGTAGTCGCCCTCGTCGATGGCGAGATAGCAGCCGAACGCGTCCTCAATGACGTGCTGATCGAAGAAGCTGTGCTGGGCCCGGATAGTCGCGGCGCGCACTGCTGCGTCATAGCTGATGGAGTCGAAAGCCGGGATTTCGAGGGTCTTGGTAAGAGCGTTCATGTGAGCCTCCTGTCAAAGGAATTGAAGAGGTCTCCTCCGGGATGGCCGAGCTTGGCCCGGGTCAGGAACGGGCCGCCCGCGGCCCGCCGCGCAGCGGGGGTGGGGGAGCCGATTTTTTCGCCTTCTTCAGGCGTAAAAATTGGGGGAACCGCCCTTCTTGACGCGGGCCAATGGCGGCCATCATGCTTGGAATTCTACGAGAGTGTTTAACCCTGTTGGGCAGCACCCCCGGTGGTCCCAGGCACGGGTCTCGTCCGCCCGGCCGATGCGAAGCCTTCGCGCCCCCGCCAGCAGGCCGTCAGGCCGTTACTGGCTAGGGCAAGAAGCGAGCGAGCCGGGCCATGACAGTGTGCGTCCGGGTCGACACAAAAGAAGGGCATCCGGCGGTGAGGCCGGACACCCTTCTGGTTGATGCAATCAGAGCAGGCCCCGCTCAGAACGGCGGGAGTTCATCGCCATTGACGGTGCCACATGCCGTGCGCTTCATCGCAGGCCGCTCAGCTTGCGCTGCGGGATTGGTCCGCGCCGCCGGAGTGTCGTTCTGGACCGAAGCGTCGCGCACGATGTGGAGGGGAATGCGTGCTTCCCGGAGCCGGTCGGCAAGGTTCGCCTGGATGCCGCCGCCGCTGCACACCACCGCCTCGACAGGCTTGAAGGCGAGCATACGTGCGTTGCGCTGATAGGGTGCCGAAGGTCCCCGCGAGGTATCTGGCTTGCACAGGATCACTGGCACATTGTGGCGCGATGCCCAGGCTGCCGCGATCACGTCCGCGCCCTTGTTCTGTGCGGTCGTGGCCAGCGCCATCGACGGGACCCGGGCATGGATCGCATCGAGATAGTCTTCAACGAGGGCAATGTCGGTGAACTGCTGTCCGCCCGAGAACACCACGACCGGACCCGATGGGGCAAACTGTTCGCGCCGCTGCGCCTTCTGTGCCGCGAGATAGTCGCGTGCTTCGATCATCGAGGCATTGGTCTTGGACGACACCCTGGACCCACGCACCGGCGAGAAGGGCCGCCCGGTTTCGACAAGGTAGATCCGTGCGGCATGGTCACGCATGCACTCCATCGCATCGCGGCATTCGGCAAGGCTGCGGGCCTGCATGGTGAGGTCCTCAAGGTCAGTCGCGTAGACCTCGCTAGGATCGTATTCGCGCAGCTTCTCCTGCAACCGGTTCGCCATGGAATCCTCGCGGTCATCGAGGCGTTTGGCGACGACATGGAAACTGTTGGCCACGCCCCATGCGACTTCACTCGCGAAGTCCTCCATCCGGGTGTCGCGGAACAGGTCGAAGACCGTTGCCAGCATCATCTCGATTGCCGCCTGCGCCACCTCGGGGTCGGGCATTTCGGCAGCGCTCGGCTCATGCTCGATCGAGAGCTTGGCCAGTTCGGTCTGCTCCATGAATGCCCGGGCGTAGTCGGGCGTGGCGATTTCGCGCGCATAGTGTTCGGCAAGGTCGGCGAAGTTCGAGAAACGGTCCGTCATGATAACCTCCAAAAGGAATTGTCTCTCATCACGCTGATGAAAGATGCCCATCGGAAGGACGCCGGAGTCAGGCAGTCAGGGACGGCGGCGCGCACGCGCTGCCGCCGCGTGTCGCGGGCGTGGGGGGAGCCGATTTTTGCTCGCAAGGCGGTAGCCGCAGCAGGCCAAAATCGGGGGGCACCCGCGATCCTTGACGGCCGCCAATCTCCCAGGCGTCATGCTATGGCGATGCTGATTTCGCTCAGCCACCGAGATGAGAGAGAGATTACGGTTTTGCCCCCGAACCCCATTGGGGCGTTCGGGGTTAACCGCAAAACACATTCCAGGAACGAATTAGACGGCTGCTCCCAATACGAACCTTGCTCGTTCACGGCGGAGCATTTCGTATGGGCTCATGCAGGTAATGCCGAGACCGATGCATGCATTTGGGATCTTGATCTTGCGTACCGAAGCCGAAGGCACTTCGTGAGTCACCACGACGCAGTCGTGGGCTTTGGCATGTGCCACCAGCCAATAATCGGCGACTTGCAAGAAAGTCGCGATTGCGGCGGGCTCATAGGCTTGCCCAGTGGCCCAGGCGCTCACCTCTCCCAAGGCAGGGAGAACCGCGTCGTCGGGTGGCAAGAAAAAGCCCTTGCCTCGGGCATGGGCCCAGTTCGCAAGTTCGTCACCGCCGCCTACGAGTTCGTCGCTGACCTTCTCGATGCTTGCGACAATCGCGGCTGCGTTCTGATCTACCAGCCATTCCCAAAAGGCAGGGCAGAAATCGAAGCCATAGTGAAGGTTCTTTGCCTGGATGAAGACGTTCGCGTCGAGCAGGTAACGGGTCAAGCCAGCACCCCTACTTCCTGCCCGATGTGGTTGAAGGTCTCGGTCTTCGCAACACCGAGCATACGAAAGGCATCACGGTAAAGGGTCTGGCCCTCAAGCGTGCTTTCGACCAGGGCGCGGGCGAAACGGCGGCTGACGCGAGACAGGGTCGTACGATAGAAGTCGCCGCCGCCGCCGCTTCGTTCTGCGATCACTCGCAGTCGGGCGCGCTCGGCAGCCCATGCGGCCTCGAAGGCAGCCCGGGTCAGCCAACCGGCATCGAGAAGACGTCTTAAAATGACAAGGCTGCTGACCTTGTAGCGACGCGTGAGACGAGCGACGGCGTCGTCAATTGCTTCATCCGCGACGAGATCGGCTTGTAGCGTTACCAATGGCACGAGTAATTCAGCTGCGACCGCGTTGCACCAGACTTCCTCACGCCGGAAACCCGCGACCGGCGCGGCGCTGGCATTCGATATCGCAGTGGCACCAAGCCAGAGGTGCGCGAGTTCATGGGCAAGCGTGAACATCTGAGCGGACTTGCTGTCCGATCCGTTGATGAACACCAGTGGCGCCTGGGTGTCGGCAAGGGCAAAGCCGCGGAACTCTTCCGGATCGAGCTTGCGGTTATTGTTACTGAGAACGACGCCGCTTACCATCACCAGTACGCCGAGCGCGTCGGCGTGGCCAATGAAGAGTCGCAGAGCCTCCTCCCAGGTCCGGCAGGCAGCACGCGCTTCTAGGTCGAAGCCTAGCGCTTCAGCCATCCGCGCTGCCACAGCGACTGGCTTGTCATTCAGCGAGGCACTGCCGACAAACGCGAGTTCGGGCAGCCGCACGGCCCGGGCATAGTCCTTGAACCATCCCTGGCGCTCCTGGCAGGCATAGACCATGTCGAGGAGGTTGGGACTGGGGCGGTGAATGGCGCGGCCATCGACCGTCCGAAAATCTGGGATCGGCAATTGCTCATGAGGCGGAGCAGGAAGAAACAGATAGCCAACCGGCACATGGACAGCATCGGCGAAGGCTTGCAACTGCTTGATCGTGGGCTGCGCGTCTCCGGCCTCCCACAGGGCAAGTTTGGGGAAGCGGTGGTCCAGATCTTCCGGGCTCTTGCCTGCACGCTCGCGCGCCCAGGTCAGAAGCTCAGGATGGATGGCCGCCCGCGTCATGGGTACTTAGTAGTCTTGCATTGGACTCTGCGGCAAGACCGCATGGAATTGCCTGGCATCACCTGATCACCGACACTGCGACACCGGCCGCGTCCGCGACGGTGCGCCACTGGTTGTCGGCAGTGAGCGCCGGAAGACCGTCCCGGCGCGCGAGCGCCAGGCAGAAACGGTCGCCGAGCGACAGGCCGGCCTCGGCCGTCGCGGCGCGCAGGCGCCCGGCGATGGTGGCGAGCGCCTGGTCTGCCTCGACGATCGCCATCGGCAGGGGCCGCAGCATGGCGTCGACCTGGTCGGCGGGCATGCCAGCATGGATGAAGTGGCTGACGACCTCGGCGTAGTTGACGCTCGACATGCGCGAGGCGCCGATCGCATCGGCGACCTTGCCCGCGCCGGGCTCGTCCCGGAGCAGGGCAAGCAGCGCGGAGGCGTCGAGTACGACTTCGCTCATTCGCCCGATTCCTCACGGCGGCGGGCAAGAAAGGCATCGACCGATGCGGCAGCGTTGCCTTCGGTGTATTTCTTCGCCAGCGCCTGGGCGTGGGCGATCGACTGCGCAACCGTGCGCAGGATCACGCCGTCCTCGGTTTCCTCGACCAGCAGCGCGCCGCCGCCGGCCAGGCCGAGCCGCTTGCGGATCTCGGCCGGCAGGCTCATCCGGCCATTGGGCGTGATCGTCACTTGTACCGTCATGGCACTGCTCCTGATGCGGCGAACGCGTCGCGAAGCGCGCGCGTGAGCCAATTCAGGGGCCATATGCCACAAAATTGCAAACGTGTCACGAACGGCACATCGTGGCACGATCGCTCAGCTTGATAATAAAGCTTATGTTAAATAATATCAATGTCTTAGATGGATTTAGGACCGTCCTGCCACGACGATTGATCGCGCGGCAAGCGCTGCTCGTCATCGATCACTTCGAGGTGATGCGGCGCTTCGCGGCCCCACGACCACAGCACAAGGTTGCGATCGTCGGGTGTCGCACGCGAGGCAAAGCTCGGGACGATGACGCCCGCGCAACCCGCCTCGATCAGCCGGTCGGCAAGCTCCCAGGTCGGAACCGGCTTGCGATCAGCGGCAAGCCGCTCCCACGCGCAGCTCAGTTGCGTGAGGGTGACGTCGGCTCGCTCGCGTACCGCGAGATCGGTGAGGTCGAGCACATCGGCAATCTCGGCGCGGTAGCTGCAGATGGTCAGCGGCTGCGCCTTGAAGGCGAAGCCCTGCTGGGCTTCAAGCCAGGCCGTCTCGAGGCTCAGCGCCGCGTAGAAGCAGGCCGTGCCAATGCGGTTGAACCGTCCGCCATGGAGCTTTGCACCTTCGCCGGATACAGGATCGTAGGCCCAGGCCGGATGATGCGCGCGGTAGACGAGGCCGTCGAACCGGCTGAAGGAAAGCGCCACCTTGAGATTGCCGCCGATCAGGCAAACCCACCGGCGGCGATCCGGCCGAGATAGGCCCGGACCTTCTCGCCGAGGCCCTGGCGGACGAGTTCTTCGGCCGTGGCGTCACCGAACGAAGGCAGCGGCTGCGAGCGGTACCAGGCATAGGCAGCCAGTTCGCTACCCGCCCAGGGGATGACACGGTTGATGATTTCGCTCACCTCACGCAACCGCGCCTGGGTGACCACGCTCTGGCTGCGGGCAGCCTTGGACACCGCATCGCGCGACAATCCGGCCGCCAGCGCCAGTTCCGACTTGGTGATGTGCAAGGCCGCCGACAGGCGGTCGGGCGAGACGCCTTTCTCGCCGGTGACTTCGCTCAGGAATGCCGCGCTTGCCATGTGCCTCACCATTTGCCGATTTATGAGGCAGTATATGCGGCGGAAGGCGCAAAATGTCAAGTTCGGCCCACGGGCCGCCGCTCAGACCTAGCCGAAGGCGACGCCGAGCTTCTTGCGCTTTGCCGGGGCCGCGGCGGCCTTGGGCTGCGCCTTGGGTGCTGCCCCGGCCGCAGCTTCCGATGCAACTTTGGCCACAGCCTTCGGGCTCTGGCCGGGTTTGCGGCCCAGGCCGATCCTGACCGCGAGCTCCTTGCGTTTGGCGGCATAGTCGGGCGCGACCATCGGGTAATCGGCAGGCAGGCTCCAGCGCGCCCGGTATTCGGCGGGCGTCAGGCCGTGCTCGGTGCCGAGGTGGCGCTTGAGCATCTTCATTTTCTCGCCGCATTCAAGGCAGGTAACCGCGTCGGGCTTGACCGAGGAACGCACCGAAACGGCAGGCTTCAACTCTTCCGGGGCCGGTTCCGGCGCCTGTCCAAGCGCGGCAAGCGAAGCGTAGACCGCCTGGATCAGGCCCGGCAGGTCCGCGGCAGCCACCGAATTGTTGCTGACATGGGCAGAGACGATGTCGGCGACATGATCCAGCAGTGCTTCGTTTTCCATGCGGGCGAGACCTTTCCAATTCCCGGATCAGGGGCTCCTAGGCGATCGGTCGCCACCACGCCAGAGGGGCCGCGCAGCCGCGCGCCTGGCGCGGCTTGAGGGCTCGATGGTCCGGTTCAGGCCGCGAAGAGGTCGCCCTGCGGATTTGAGGACGCCGCACCTAGTCGCCTTATCGGCGCGGGCCTGCGCAGCAGCGCAAGCACACCGGGCTTGACCACATAGACCGCATGGCGCCCGCCGCCGCGGTTCTTGTGGTTGGTGGCGTAGCCCGCATAGTGCCGGGTCATCAGCCCAGCGCGGACCAGATCGGAGATCGCGCGGCTGACATTGGCGCGGCCCACGGCCTGGACCTGCTCCTCGACCGCGACCTCGATCCGCGCCGCGTCGAACTCCGGCTTCCCGGTAAGGTCGGCCTTCAGCCCCTCGGCAACGCGTGCGCGCAACGCCGCGCGGCGGGCAGGCTGCGCGCTCATGGGGAGAAGCTGGGAGCAGAGCCATTCGCGCAGGAGCACCGGGACGCCGCCTTGCGCGACGAACGGCCCGGCCTGCCCTCGGCCGTCGGCAATCTCGGCGACAAGCTGGAGGACAAGGAAGGCGTAGCGCGGGCGGTTCGAGGCTTCGACCAGGACCGCATAGATCCCGCCGACACCAGTGATTTCTTGGGCTCGTTCCATTGAGCAGTATTGAGCACAAAAGGTGAATCCTGTGAATCCCCCTTGTACTCCGCCATGTCGTTTGTCGCCCGTGACACTTCACCCAGCGGCGCTGCCGGACATGCGCGGCCAGTCGCGTCAAAGCCGATCTCTCGGCCATTCGGATCCTCAAGCTGGCCCGATCGCCGGATCGCCCTCAGCACTGGTCACGCGGGCGATGCAAAATGACACTCCACGCGAGGGCAAAGTGTCACAGATGCCATGCCTGGAAGGGTGCAAGCCCGACCCGGCAGGCAAAAAAATGGGGCCAGCGTGAGCCAGCCCCTTGGAAAGTTTTGGGAGAGGATGCCTGAAAGGCACCCTTCATATGGGTCGGGCGCCTTCATGCTGCAAGTGCGAAATAGACGCCGCGCGTTGCCTTTTTCGCAACCGCTGTTTCGCCCTTCGCAGCAACTACATGAGTGCTCGGGGGACTGGCCTTGGCCCAATGGGAGGCGGCGCTGCCGCCTCCCGGGCTCGGGTCTAGAGGAAGAGGACTTCCTCGGCGACGATCTCGACCGCGTAGCGTTCGACGCCCTCGCGGTCGGTCCACTTCGAGTAGTGGAGGCGGCCCTGCACCTCGACCAGGTCGCCCTTCTTCTTGTGCTTGGCGACCGAAGTGCCGAGGCCATTGAAGGCAGTGACGCGGTGGAATTCAGCGAGGGTTTCGGTGTAGCCGGCCTCGTTCTTGACCGTCTTGCCGTCGACCAGCTTGGGGCGATCGGTGACGAGGGTGAACGAAGTGATCGCGGTCTCGCCAGCGTGGCGGGTTTCAGGAGCGGCGGCGATGCGGCCGATCAGGATGACGAGGTTCTTCATGGGGTTATCTCCGTGGCTTGAACTCGGCGGAACCGCCCGCCGATGAACAGGTCAGGCGGCGCCGATAGGCCCGGGCCCGCACCGCGCGCATGCGCGGGAAACCCAAAAGCGAGGAGTGGTGCGGCAAGCCCGCAAGGGCTTCACGGTCCGCTGCTTTTGGGTTGCGGCCAGGGACTGGCGCCGCATCGGTTCATCGGCAAACGAAGGGCGGTTTCGTCAGGTCAAGCCTGCGGATCCCCGCAAAGCTCAGACCCGTCAGCCTCGGTCCTTTCGGCAGGACCTGCTCCTACCCGCCAGCGCCCGCGCCAGCGAGCGTTGTCTCCCTCGCCCCGCACCATGCCGGTTAGAGACGCCTGGGGTCACACGAGGCCGCACCTAGCCCCTCCCCGTCCCGCGTCACGCGCTACGGTCTGGCGACCCGTCCATTGCAAAAGGTGGCGCCCGCAGGCGGGTAAGGCTCGCCCCCTCGATAGGGATGCCTAGCGCCAGGGCCGCGCGAGGCCTTGCGCGACCAGATAGTCGCCGGCGTCGACGCCGTTCACCGAGACCGTGGCGAGCGTCCGCCCATAGGGGTCGGTGCCAAGCCGCGTGATCATGACCTGCCCGCGCGACAGCAGCCGCGTCAGGGCAGCGCGCGAGGCTTCGCCCGCGGCAAAGTCACACCATGCGTAAGAGCGCCGTCGGTCCTGGCACTTGGGGCTGTCCGGCAATTCGGGCGCATCGATGCTGGCAATGCGGACCCGCTCTCGGCCGCAGCGGATCGTGTCGCCATCGTGGACGGAAGGAGCGAGGCAAAGCGCGGCGGCAGCAAGGAGGATCGGCATGAGGCGGAACCTAGCGCCCTCGCCCGCCTGCGCCAACCAGCCTTGCCACATCTCCCCCCTGGCCCCGATCGTCACCCGAAGGGCCGGCATTCATGCCGGCGAGCTTGGGTGGGCGGCGGTGCGACAGCGCCGACGCTCCGCCCTAGCAAGTAGAGCGGGTCGCCGCGGTGCCCGCGTGGGGCGCGGGTGTCGGGGTGCCCCCTTCCCTCCTCACCTCGCCACATCCCGGCAAAACCGTTATTAATGCGCTCCAATGCGACCTGTCCGGCCCAACTGCCGCAGGCAGAGCCGCCGAAGGGAAAGGATTCCGGCCCATGCCTGAACCACGGATGATGCCAAGCGCCCTGCAGGTGGCGCGCGCGATGGCGCAGGTCCTGCGCACGAAGCTAGGCGTGTTGGATACTGAAGAGATCAGGCTCACCCGCGAGGAAGCCGCGCTGTGCCTCGGGCTTGCCGAAGGCGTGACCGAGACCCTGGAACGGGACGCACAGCAGGACCGGTGATCCGCCCCCGGGGTTCGGATCCTACCGGACGTTGAGCCCCAGTTCGCCGAGCAATTGCCCAGCCTGCTCGCGCGAGATCGTCGCTCCGCGAAACAGCCCGGCATCGACCAGGCGCAGCCCGCCAAGGTCGGCGCCGCGCAGGTCCGAGCCCTCGAAGCGCGATCCGGCGACCATCGCCTCGCGCAGCGAGCAGTCCTCGAACACCGTCATGCGGAAATCGCCCTTGCGCACATCGGCACCGGACAGGTCGACCCGGCGCAGGGCTTCCTTGCGGAACGAGAAACCGGGCAGCTTTGCCGAGACCAGCAGCACTTCCTCGAAGTGGATGTGCATGGCGCGCGCCTCGGTGAAATCGGCGCCGGTGAGCTTGGAGCCGGTGAAGCGGGTCGAGGTCAGGCTCGCGCGGCGCATCGCGCAATTGTTCCAGTCACCGCCGATGAACTCGGCTTCGCTGAGGTTGGCACCCGAGAAGTTGGCGAACGGTCCCCGGCAGCCCTGCCAGACCGTGCCTTCGAGCTTTGCCCCTGCAAGATCGCTGCGCCGCAGGTTGCAGCGTTCGAAGCGCCAGCGGGTGAGGTCGAGGCCGGAGAGGTCCGCCTCCTCGAGGTCGCAGTCGATGAGTGTGCGCGCCGCCCCGCCGATCAGGCGCTCGATGTCGCTGCGCGCCAGGGTGGCGCCCGCGATGGGCTGCGAAGCGAAAAGGTTATCCATCACAGGACCGGTAGCGCGGCATATGCCGCCACGCCAGCAAACCGCCGGCGGCCTCCACGGTTGTGCAGCGGCAGGCTCGAGGCGCCCGCTCGGCGGGCTTGCGGCGACCGAGCGGCTATCATAGTCTGAGCCCAGCGTGCCCATCCGGGGCCGCGAAAACCTGAAGGAGATGCGCGAGAGGTCGAACGGGCAGCGTCGATCGCGAGAAATTGGAGAGACCCAATGATCCAGCGATACCGTGTGCTCGGCCGCAGCGTGGCCGAAGGCGATGAACTTCAGCTCATCTTGCGCGACGCCTACGAGCGCAAAAGCCCGGTCCATTGCGAATGCCGCAAGGGAACCGAGCTCCCCCTCTACATCTCGCACCGGCAGAACCGCTACGTGCTCGCGCGCTGGCCGGGCTCGGGCGCGCGTCATGCGACCGCCTGCGATCACTACGAAGCGCCAGACTATCTCACCGGCATGGGCCAGGTCCGTGGGTCAGCCGTGCTCGACGATGAGGCGAGCGGCGAGACCAGCCTCAAACTCGGCTTCCCGCTGTCGCGCGGGGCCGCCCGGCTCGCCCCCGCGGCACTCACCAACGACAAGCCGACGGTGAAGTCCTCGGGCCAGAAGCTGTCGATGCGGGGGCTGCTGCACGTCCTCTGGGATCGGGCCGAACTCACACACTGGCATCCGAAGATGGCGGGCAAGCGGACATGGTTCGTCGTGCGCCGCGCGTTGCTCGAGGCAGCGGCAAGCTGCCGGGCCAAGCAGGAAGCCCTGCCCCACGTGCTGTTCGTGCCCGAGAGCTTCAAGATCGAAGAGAAGGAAGAGATCCGGGCCCGCCGCCGCGCGGCCCTCGCCCGGGTCTATGCCTCGCAGGGCGATATGATGGTGGTCGTGGGCGAGATCAAGGAGATCGTGACCGCGCACGGCGCAGAAAGAATCGTCCTGCGCCATGTCGGCGACATGCCCTTTGTGATGGACCAGGACATGGCGCGGCGCTTCCACAAGCGGTTCGCGGGCGAACTTGCGCTGTGGCAAGCGCAGGATGGGCCGAACGGCAAAAGCGGCCATCTGGTTCTCGCCGGCTCGTTCGCGCGGCGGCGAGAGGGCACTTTCGACCTCATTGAGGTCGCGCTGATGCCGGTAACGGGAGAATGGCTCCCCTACGAAACCAGCGACGAGCGCTATCTTGTCGGCAAGGCGGTGGCGGAGAAGCGGCGGTTCGTGAAGGGCCTGCGCGTCAATCTCGACACCGACACGCCGATCGCCAGTCTGGTACTCAAGGACACCGGCGAGGAAGCGAGTGCCATCCACATCCATGACCGCGACAACGAGGTGGCCGAACCCTTGGAAGCGCTGCTCGCCGGGCAAGGCGTCGCACACTTGCTGTGGAAGGAAGGCGAGCCGCTCCCGGCCCGCGTCAGCCGGCCGCCGCGGCGAACTTGGGATGGTCAGCAGGCCGCCTGAGCAGGCTCAGTCGTCCGATCGGGGCAGCGGTTTGGTCGGCAGCAGGTCGAGACGCCGGGGCGTGTCACCAATCGCCCGCAAGGCCTCGAGCCGCGCGGCGACCTCGCTTTCGTGCTGGGTGATCTCGATGCGATTGAGGCCCACGATCGTCCAGACCGCGAGTTCGGGCCGTTCGGTTACGTGGACCGAGTAGGCGATGGGCAGCTTGTCGGGATAGAGCCAGAGCAGCAGCACCGGGAGCGCGGCGAGGTTCGGTTTGCCGCCCGACGCAGCGAGCGTCATTACGCCACCCTCGCGGTCGTACCGGCAGGTGATCCCAAGCGGCTGCGGGTGGCCGGCAAGGCCGAGGATCGTCTCGCGAGGCCTCACGCCGAAGACCGCGTCGAGTTCGGCCGGGGGCTCGGCCTCGGCGTTCTCAGCCATTTCGGCGAGGAACAGTTCGACCGCGGCGAAGCGCGCGGCTTCCTCGCGGGTGCAGGCAAGTTCAAGCGTGAGCGTAATCGAGGACATGGCTGGGACTTTCGTGTTGCAGCGCGCGCCCCACGTCCCGTTGCCAAGGCAAGGGATAGAACGGCGGACCCGCGCGGAATTGAACGGGTCAGAGGATGAGGTGGCGCTCGACGTGGGCGCGTGTCCGCGGCCTCTGGAGGTTGAAGACGGGGACGCCGTGGCTGGCGGCAACGCGCAGCGCCTGGCCGGTGCCGCCCGAAGCCTCGCCGTCGGCGGTCCAGCACAACACGAATTCCGCAGGGCTATCGAGCGAGCAGCCCAAGACCTGGAACGCGTTTCGGGTATGAAGCGCCTGGACGAACGCCGAGAGCCCGGCAAAGGCCGGATGGTGCGCGGCAGCGATGATGCGCGCCCTGCCCCAGAGCTGGTCGCCGAGCGTCTCGGGATGGAACTCGCTTGCCGAGCCGCGCCAGCCCGCCGCCGGCAGGAAGATCTGCGCATCGCGGCCGGCTCCGCGCTCGAACGCACTGTCGGCGCCGATGGCGTGGCCCGAGCGCAGGACATAGCCGCGCTTGGTGAGCGCGAAGGCGGCGCGGGTCATCAGGCTGAGGATCTCGGGCGGTGTCGCGCGCGCACCGATCCCGGCATAGAAGCGAGGCATGGACTTGGACTCCCTTTAGGAACGCCTGCTCCAGCCCCCTCCCCTTACCCGGTGTCGGCGGCAGCGACCCTGGCAGGACCGTAGGCGGCGAGCAGGTTGCGGTGGAGCACCGCGTTCGCAGCGGGGAAAAAGCTGCCGTCGGCGTTCGCCCGGGTGATCTGGAGCGCGGCAGCGACCACGTCGCGGAATGGGCGCATGACGGCGCGCGAGCCCTCGTAGGTCACCGGCTGCGGAAATCCCGCCGCGATCCAGGTGGCTGGTTCCACAAGGTCGTCGAGCCAGGCCTGAGCGCCTTCCGGCAAGGGCATTTCCGCCGAGACCAGCCACAAGGTCCGGTATGTCCCGAAATCATGGACATTGGCGACAAGGGCAAAGCCGAGCGGCAGCGGCGGCTCGCCGTTGATGGCAATGATTGCGGCCTTGTAGGCGAGCAGTTCGAGGGTGTTGGCCGCGGCAAAGTCTGCGCATTGCCCGAGCTGCGCGCAGGGCTCATCGGCGGGACCGGCGCCGAATTCGAGGATCCGGTGCCGGCTCATCGCGCTGCCTCCTCGCAGGCGTCGGGATACCAGGCGAGTTCCACCGCGTCGGGATGGGCGGCATCGAAGGCCGCAATGCGCGCATGGGTGATCAGGCCTGCGCGATCCTTGAGCCCAACATAGCCGCCGTAGAAGCGGCCGCCGGCAGCAACGAACTGGGCGTGGATGTCTTCGCTCACCGCCTCGATGACGAAGAAGCCCGGCAAGCCCGCGATGTGCGCCGGCGGCAGGACGCCGAGCATGTCGTCGAAGAAGGACTCGCTCACCCGCGATAGCGGGAAGCGGGCGAGCACCGCCTCGCGCGAGGTGGCCCGCAGGGCCCCATCAGCTACGGTCATCGCTCGCACCTCCGGTCACCACAAAGGCCGGGATGGTCAGCTCGGCGCGACCCATCTCGCGTTTGAGATCGCGCAGCCGCGTGAAACTGTTGATCCACGACGGCGGGAAGAGGACGTATTCGTCTTCGCTCGCCGTGTAGTCGCGCATCTGGCCTTGCCCATCGAACAGGATGATCTCGGGAAGATAGGCGCCGGGGCAGCCACCCGACCAGCGGCGGAACGGCAGTCCGTGCTCGGCGCAAAAGGCGTCGATCTCGGGGATCTGCCCGCCGTTGAGTTCGGTGCCGTAAAGCTCGAGCGGTTCGCCGTGGGGGAGCTCCGCCGGATCGAAGGGTTCGCCGTCCCACTCGGTGCGCAGGTCATAGCCCGCCGCATGTGCGGCAAAGGCTTCGAGATGTTCGCGCGGCAGTACGCCGCCGATGGTGATGTGGACGGGGACTCGGTCGCCCATGGGCTAGGTCCTTTCGCTTGGGTCTGATCCGACCGGCGAAGCCCCCCTCCCCTCACTGTGACGTCGCCGCGGGCCTTCCAGCACCCCAGCGCTCGGTGCTGCGATCGACTGCGAGTTCACTGGAACAGGTCTGGCACAGCGCGAAGGCTTCAGCGGGCGTGCCCGCGAGCCATTGCTCCCAGCTTTCTCGGGCGAGGACGACGGGCATGCGGTCGTGTACGTCCGTCATTTGCGGGCAGCCATCGACCATGACCATCGAATAGGCCGCGCCCCACTCCTCGGTCGGGCGCCACAGCCCGGCGACGGCAAAGACCTCTTCGCCCGCCAGCGAGTACCAGGTCCGGGTCATCTGCCCCTTGATGCCCTCAGCCTCGGCCCAGGCGCTGACCGGGATCAGGCAGCGGCGGCGCTCGAAGCTTGGGCGCCAAAATGCAGTGCCGAGCTTGTCCTCGCGCGCGTTGTTGACGGGCTTGGGCCTCAGCGGCTGACCGTTCTTGCCCTTCAGGATCAGCGGGAATCCCCAGGTCATGACCCGCGTCTCGCCCTCGGCAACGACGAGGCCGGGATAGCCCGGATAGACCTCGGCGGCGAAGTTCGCGCCCGCGGCGCTGCGCGCACCGAACAGACGGGCGATTTCTGCAGGGGCCTTGGTCATGCGGTACAAATTGCACATGCCCCGATGCTCGGCGGACCGCCCTGCCCTGTCAATCAGCACGAGCAGCAGCGCCCGCCATCTTGCAAAATCGTTCCCTCTATGTTCTTTTGACGGCATGGAACGAATCGATACGTCTGCTGTCGCTCATGCGATCCTGGACGCCCCGGGCTGGGCGCGGGTCGGGATCACGGCCCCAAGCTCGTGCCTGCGCGAGGATGCCGCGCTCGAACTCGCGCGCGTGATTGCCGATGCGGTCGACGCGCCGGTCATTACGCCGTCACTGGAGCAGTCCACCCTGCCGCTCTGAAGCGCGCTTGCTCAGCCCGCGGGGCGGGCCAGCAGCGCCTCGATCTGCGGATCGAGCGTAAATCCGAAACGCCTGGCGATCTCGGCGGCGTGTTCGAAGTCGGCAGCGCTGACGTGGAGCGAGCGGGCGAGATACGCGAGCGTCTCACCTTCACGCGGCGCGGACAGGGCATGGAGATTCCCGTGCGCCTGCGTCACGGCAAACGGCCAGGTCATGGCGACGCCGACCACCTCCTCGGCAAGCACGACCAGCGTGTCTCCGGTACTGATGGCCTCGTCGCACTGGACCGCGTCGTAGGCATTGCCGGTGCTGGCAAAGGCGTGGTGGCGCCGGGCGGTGAATGCGAAGCGTTCACTGTCGGTGAGCATTTTGGTTCTCCGGATATCCCCATGCAAATGAAGAGGCGGAACGCCGGGCGGGGGGCAGTGCCGGCGTTCCGCCTCAGGCCGCGCGGGGGGCTCATCCGCGGCCTTTGCACGGGGACGGGGACCCGCTTGGGGCCCCCGCCGGTTGGAGTTGGGCTTGCCGATCAGGCGTCGACGAGCGGCGGCAGTGCGCCATCGTGTTCGGCGCCGTCCTTGGCACCCGCCCGTCCGCGCTTGACGGGCGGGGTCGCGGTGCTTTCGCCCAGGCCGTCACCGGCCTGTTCCTCGCGGCGATCGCCGCCGGCATCGTCGGCCGGGAACATGTCGCTCTCGCCGTATTCGGCGGTGCCGAGGCGGTTGTCACGGCGGCGCGGACGCTGCCAGGCGATCGCCATGGTGCCATCCTCGCGCGGGAACGCGGCGATGTAGAGCGGCTGCACCATCGACGGATCGTCGATCTTGCCCTGGTAGAAGCTCTCGCCGGTCGAGTTCGAGGAGAGCTCGAAGAGCGCGCCGACGATCACCCAGCGGCGCTGGTCGTTGAGCGCGACGATCTCGTAGCGAGGGGCGCGCGGGTTGCTGGAGGTCACCGGCCGCAGGCCGATGGTGCGGGTGATGGTGAGCGTTTCGACAGAGCCGATCAGCTGGCCGTTGGCGTTCTTGCGGATTTCACCGATGTTCATGGACGTTCTCCTAGGTGGATCGATTGCGACCGAACCCCTTGTTCGATCACTCTCTTCCCACCCCCCTTCCCTCCCGGCCGTCAGGCCGAAGCTGCGGGCTTTGCCCGCAGGGGGAGCTAGATCTTCCAAACCGCAAATTATTTCGACGGGTCAGCTCATTGCCTAACAGAACCACCAAACTTGGGAGACAGACCGGCAAGGGAAAAGGCCGCCAAGGTGCCACACGGGTAGACCTGATAGGTCGATGAAATCTTCCACGATACCATTCGCTTAAATGATGCAGTCGCGCATCTTGCTGTGATAGGGCCGTCAGAAAGGGGGACGTGCCAAGTGGCAAACATCAAATCTTGGTGCGGCGAGACCGTCACAAAGGTCAAAACGCACAGCCTCGTCTATCTTGAGGCTGACGCGGCGGCCCTCGTGAGCACGGGTGTCGCATCGGTGGCTGCTGTCGTTCCCGGGCATTATGCCGCACCCGATCGCATTGGCGACATCCTGCGGCGGCTCGGGAAGTCGGCGGTGGCAGACTATATCCAAACCAAGTTGCCGCAGGGTGCAAAATCACGGTCGGGCGATCTGGGGGAGATTCTTGCTGCCAGCTATGTGTCGGAATTCACCGGCTATTCGGTCGGCGTCTTCAAGTTGCGGTGGTCGGACCACCGCGAGATGGCGATGCGGGGTGACGATATATTGGGTATCAGGCTCGATCCTGGGGTCACGGTCAAATTTCTGAAGGGCGAGGTCAAAAGCCGCGCAGCGCTTGGCAAGAAGACGGTCGATGAAGCAAGGACGGCGCTTGCTTCCAGCAATGGGAGGCCGACGCCGCACGCGCTCGCGTTCGTTGCGGATCGATTGTTCGAAACGGGCGAAACCGCGCTGGCCGAGGTAATCGACCAGTTTCAGATCAAGGCCCGGATCGAAATCAATCAGCTGTCGCACCTGATGTTCATGTTCACCGGCAACAATCCGAGCAAACTGCTCACCGCCAATCTTAACGCCTACAGCGGCAAGATCCCACAGTTTGCGGTCGGCCTGCGGGTATCGACCCATCAGGCGTTCATCAAACAGGTCTTCGAGAAGGTGATCGCCGATGGCAACAAGCCCTGAAGCAATCGCCCAGTTGATCGCACAGGCGACGGCCGCCGGGTTCCGTGACGATTTGCTCGCGAAGGGACAGGCGCGGGCGATGGTGTGGCGCGACGGCGTGGTGCCGCCTGAAGCGCCGCAATTCTCGACCATGCTGACCTATGATCTCCTGAGTTACGCCTATTCGCTGATGAACCAGGGGTTGCGGCTGCTCGATCAGCAGGCCGAGTCTAGTGCCGCGCGAAGTGCCTTCGAACATGCCGCATCGGCGATTGAGGCGGCGACAGCGCGTGGCCGCATCACGAATGACCGGGATTTCCACCGGCTGATGGCAGGTGCCTGCTATCATCTTGCCCGCTATGCCGCACGGGCCTTCTCATTACTGCACGAGGGGTTGAACGAGGCCAATCTCAGCGTGCCGGAACGCGCGGTCGCGCTCCTCATGCTGCGGGACCTGATGACGCTCGAAACGCTGATTCGCGAGGAGCGTGACAACGCGTTGGAGGATGCGATGATCGCGCACCTCGCGGGAGAAGTCGCAGGTGACGCGCCAGCTTTGGACGACAGTGAAGACGAGTCGGTACACGAACCGCTCCTGCAGGTTGTCGATCGGGCGCTTTCCGACAATTTCACGGCAGCGCTCGCCATCGCACTGCTTGCGTTCGAGCGGGGAGACGAAGCGCTAATCGGCTCCGCGATCGAACGCCTGAAGACCGGCCTGTCTTCTGCGGCCGAACTCAACATCGTGCCGAGCTGGTGGTGCCACCGGCTCACGATCCACCTGCTCGACGATTTGTGGTCGTCGAGCTTCCACGTCCGCCTCCCCAAGGCTCCGGACGACGGTACAGCCGTCGATTGGGCCGCCTACCGCGAATTGTTCATCGCGTCACTCTTGCGTCGCGGTCGCTCCGAGATCGACCTGTGGCCTTCCCAGATCGATGCTGCGACCCGGGCGCTGGATCTCAACGACAATATGGTCATCTCGTTGCCGACGAGCGCGGGCAAGACGCGCGTCGCAGAGCTTTGCATCCTGGCCTGTCTCGCTGCGGGGCGCCGCGTCGTGTTCGTGACCCCGCTGCGCGCGCTCTCTGCGCAAACCGAAGTGACGCTTCAGCGTACCTTCCAGCCGCTCGGAAAAACGGTCTCAAGTCTCTATGGCGCGATCGGCGTCAGCGAAGTGGACGAGGATTTCCTGCGTGAAAGCGACATCATCGTCGCCACGCCAGAGAAGCTCGATTTCGCCCTCCGTAACGACCCTGACCTGCTCGATAGTGTAGGCCTCGTCGTCCTCGACGAAGGCCATATGATTGGACTGACCGAGCGCGAAGTCCGCTATGAGGTTCAGATCCAGCGCCTCTTGCGACGCAGCGACGCCAAGACCCGGCGCATCGTCTGTCTTTCGGCCATCCTTCCCGATGGCGATCAGTTGCAGGATTTCACGGCGTGGCTGACCGGCGACCAGGACGACGGACTAATCAAGATGGACTGGCGACCAACGCGCCTGCGCTACGGCGAGGTCGAATGGCGTGGCGATCACGCGAAGCTCGAAATCTCGGTCGGTGCAGAGAAACCGTACGTGCCGCGGTTCCTGACAGCCAGCCTGCCCAAGGGTCGCAAGACGCGCTTCTTCCCGTGTGATCAGCGCGAACTGTGCATCGCGACTGCCTGGGCGTTGGTCGCAGACCGGCACTCGGTGCTGATCTTCTGTCCGCAACGCCGATCGGTTGAGCCATTCGCCAAAGCCATCGTCGACCTAGCCAAACGCGGATCTATCGTGCCGGTGCTCGATCACGACCCGACCGTACTGGACAATGCGATCGCAATCGGCACTGAGTGGCTTGGCGTTGATAGTCCGGTGCTGGCATGTCTGCGCCTCGGCGTCGCGATCCATCATGGCGCGCTCCCCACGCCCTATCGCAAGGAAGTCGAGCGCTTGCTCCGCGATGGCGTTCTGCGGGTGACGGTGTCGTCGCCGACGCTCGCGCAGGGGCTGAACCTGTCGGCCACGACGTTGATCTTCCACGGCCTCAAACGCGGAAGTGAGCCGATCGACATCGCAGAATTCCGCAACGTCGTCGGGCGTGCCGGCCGCGCCTATGTCGATGTCGAGGGCTTGGTGATTATGCCAATGTTCGACCGGCTCACCAGTCGCCGTGCCGAGTGGAAGGGGATGGTCGATAGCGCCAAGGGCAAGGAAATGGAGAGTGGCCTGTTGAGGCTGCTGCTCTCTTTGATGGGCCGGATCGTCCGCAAGACCAAGGCCAAGTCGATGGCGACGGTCCTGGAATATCTTGCCGGCATGACCGCATGGGAGTTCCCGGTGCTGCCGACCGAAAGCAGCGATGTGAACGAACAGGAACGCGGGCGCTGGTCGGGGTATCTCACCACACTCGACACGGCGCTGCTCAGCATGCTCGGCGAGCAGGAAGTGCCGGACGATCAGATCGAGGCGATGCTCGATGACGTGCTGACGTCGTCACTGTGGACGCGGCGCCTTCAGCACCGCAAAGCTGCTGTCCAGCAGTTGCTCAAGACCGGGCTGGTCGCGCGCGCGAAATTCATCTGGGGCCGGACGACGGCCACGCAGCGTCGCGGCTATTTCCTTGCCGGCGTCGGCCTTGCGACCGGCGAAGCGCTCGACGCTGATGCCGCCGAACTGAACGAGCTTCTGGTCCGGGCCAATGGTGCCATTCTCGTCGATGATGCGGACGAAGCGATCGCCGCATTGACTGCGTTCGCCAAAAAGGTCTTCGCTATTGCTCCTTTCGTCCCCGACGACCTGCCCGATGACTGGCCAACCGTCCTGAAGGCGTGGCTCGAAGGTCGCGCGCTCGCGCCTCTTGCTGCCGGCAGGGAAGATGAGGTCCTGAAATTCGTCGAGCAGGCGCTGGTCTATAAATTACCTTGGGCGATGGAAGCCGTTCGGGTGCGCGGCCTAGCGCACGGCGATGTGCTCGAAGGCGGGCTCTCGATGGAGGATATTGAGCTCGGCGTGGCGGTGGGCGCCGTCGAGACTGGCTCGCTCAACGTCTCGGCGGTCATGCTGATGCATGCGGGATTTAGCTCGCGCTTGGCGGCGATCAGTGCGGTTTCGCAGACACAGGCGGATTTTACCACCATGTCGGAATTGCGTGCTTGGTTACGCGAAGACGCCGTCGCCGGTGGGTGCGACAATCCCGATTGGCCGACGACGGCATCGCATGGGCTCTGGCTTCAGTTCATCGAGAACATGGCGCCCGAACGACGGCGGACCTGGGCGTCGACAAGCCATGAGATCGATGTCAAATGGGATAAATTCGGCCCGCCAGTTGGAACAGCGCTGCGCTTCGTCGACGGAGGTGGCGAAACCCTTGTCTATGCGGCGGACTTCACGCGCCTCGGGCGTCTCGACAAACCGCTCAACTCGGAACGGCTGGGCTTGGCACTGGCAAGTGTCGGTTGGCTCGGCGATACCGTCGATGTCCGATATCTCGGTCCTGGTGATTTATTGTGCAGGTGATTGATGGGGCTACGACCGTCAAGTACGCGCCGAGGGAGGGGCAATAGCGACTCATCACACAGGGCCTCGCGATCAGTCTGACGGCGTAGAGCAGTGTGTTTCTGCGTAAACCGCACACAACGAGGCGCTGGCGAAAGTGCAGCGGACTAAGAGAGCAACTCAGTAAATTGGCCCGCGCTCCTGACCGTTCCGATCCGGTTGACGAGGCTTTTGTCTGCCCGCCCCAGGCGCCTGAAATCCTCCCGCGTACGCCGATCGACAAACAACTCGTCGACATAAGGGGCAAGGGCAGCAAGGCACTCGTCGGCAAGATCGCTTCCCGGCCGGCGTTGCCGATCCTGGCCATGGCGTTCGAGCCCGTGCTGGACCCAGAGGCTGGGCAGGATAGCCGGGTCAATGGCCTTCAGCCGCACATAGGGTACTCCAAGGTGATCGGCTATAATCCTGAGGCGCGTCCGATAGATGGCCAAGCGGTTGAGGTCGGCGAGCAGAGCATCGTCGCGGATCTCCTCGCGGTCGAGGCCCTGCCCGGTGAGCGCCCACTCCAAAAGGCCCCTCACGTCTATGTCAGGCGGCAGATCGACCTCGCCCACTTCTGACATGAACCAGTTCGCCACTCCAGCGGGGTCTTCGATCCGGACATCACCCCGGGCCCGGACATGATCGGTCACTTCGCCGGACATCCGGGCGAGGCGGGACTGGCGCTCGCTGGGCGGGCGGATCGAGCCTTTCACGATGTCGCCGACAGAGCGCCTGTCGTCGAACAGGCCCATGCGGCGAATGGCAGCGATCGAACGGGAACTGCGGTTGCGGCGACGGCATTCCGCGCGGACGACCTGCCAGATCCACATCTCGGTGCCGATCACATCGGTGCCGCTTCCAGTCCGGACAAGCAGGCCTCGCGCGGCCTCGCGAACCTCAGCCATTGCATCGGCTCCGTGAAGAGCGGCTTCAAGTTCCGCAGCCAAGATGTCAACGATCGTCCCAGTCTGCAGACTGCTATCGGGGTAGCGGACGAACCCGATCAACGGCAGCGACTGGATAAACCCGATCCGGCGCATAGCCCATTCACTATCCTCGATCGCGAGAAGTTCCTCGAGGTGGTGGAAGGTCAGGAGCGGAATGCGGCCAGCGGCGATCAGGCGGTCGTAAAGCGTGGCAGCCGCCACGTGGTCCCTGTGAAGGGGACGAAGCGTCGCATCGATCCAGCGGGACCAATGCGCGCTGTCAGGCGCGATGATGACGGGACGGACAATGGTCATTGCAAGGTAATCGGGCGAAGCTGGCCTGTCGTGCCGGCCCGCTCCTACTTCTTGCCGCTGCCGCCCTGGGTCGGGGGATTGGCGGGAGGTCCATTGCCGCTTTGGCCTGTGGTCGGTTGGTGGCCGTTCTGCGCTGTATTTGTCGGCGTCACTGCCATGGGCTGGTAGCCTTTGCCGAGCGGCTGGTAGCCGTCGTTCGCCATGGTCCGCCCGCTGTTTCCGTCCTTGGTGCTCATGTCTTTTGCCTTTGTGCCGGGGGAATTACTTGCGGGCGCTGGTGCCCTGCGTGGGAGGATTGACCGGAGGTCCACTCGAACTGGCTGCTGCGGTGGGGCCTTCTGCTCCAGACGAACGGGGTCTTGCGGCAACTGGCTGATGACCGCGCGTCTCGGTTGGCTGGTACCCGAAGTTACCCGCTCCGGCCGGGCAATTGGTCGTCATGCGTTCACTGGACATTGAGCGCCTCCTTCAACGCGGTAGGTATTCAATCGAGCGGATCTCGCCATGGGCCAGCCAAACGCTGGATCCACGGGGTGTCCAAGGCTCGCCTTCTCCGGGGAAATCGAAGACATACTCGACGAACAAGTCGCGCTCGGCCAGATCGGACGAGGCAAATGAGCCCGTACCTAGATAACCGTAAAACCTGGTCTCGTCCTTCAGGGTGACAATGATCCAGCATTCTTCGCAGGCGGAGAAGCGCCAGTCCCAAGCGGAACGGACCGGATGGACGGTGTTGATGCCAATGCGCGAGAGAAGGGCCTTGCTCCAGCCTTTGCGGGCATTGAGGCCGAGTGTCACACCTAGTGCTGCGGGAGCCACAAAGAGCAGACCAAACCAGCTAAGGCCATAGGTGCCGTCTATGCGTCCCGACGTATAGAGGCCCTCGGCCAGAGGAAAGGCCATGGCGTGGTAGGCCAGCGACAACGTGATGTATGCAAGTGCCCCTTCGGAAACTGGCGGCAACCGACCGGCGAGGAATTGGCTGCGGAAATAAAGCGCGATCACACCTGGTACTGTAAAGACCAGAAACAGCACCAACACTTCGGGTTTTAGCAATTCGCCCAAGGAATGATCTCCTTATGTTCCCGTCTACCTGTTGCGTGCTTCCCGGACAAGCTGAGAGGTTGGCTTCCCCACATCTTTTGTCCGACACATGATCCGACGACGGAGTCCGGCCGGACGCATGCGCAGCAATGGTTAGGACAGATGCAGAACAATGGTTGACAGTGGCTGGGTGTAGGTCCAGCCTTGCTGGACGGCTTTACCTCCATGCCTGTCGCCAAGCTAAATAGGTTTTGATTAACTCTTCAGTCTGCCCGCGAAACCAGTGGTCAGCTCGATTAAATGGCGACCGATGTGACCCCTTGGAGTTCGCATGGCTATCCTGTTGCCAACATCTGCAAATATTCGTTTGCTCAAGACCGTCCTTATGGGTGATTTTGATATGCGCTCCGCACACGCCACGGAAGCGATTGCCGCGCTAATCGGATTTCGATCCAATTTAGCTTACTTGACGGCCTCCAATCATTGGTCAGACGCGACGGTCTACGATGCAAATTTCGATGCCTTCGAGGATCGCGCAGCCCACTTGGGTTACGACAGAACCTCGTCTGAACATTTTCGATTCATTTTCAATGGGATCAAGTGGCCAGACCCAGCTTGGGGATTATTCGACAAGCGAGACTCCGCCGGTCGAGATGCATGGTTTTATGAGTGCCAACGGCGCAAGATTCCATTTCTACATATATCCAGGGCAAAAACGTATTGCACGGTGCATTGGGACCATATCAGTTTGGATTCTGAGTATGATCAAATGGTCAGGCAAGCTGCCGATGGTGATATTGGAACGATTTTATTTCGAACTTATCAGCTGATTGCTGCCGGCGTTGAGCCCAAGAGTTTTTTTGAAGGCAGCGCTTTGGTCGGGAGCGTGACCGGTCTGTCTGAATCGAGCGCTCGACAAATTGCCAATTCGTTTGCCCTAAGACTCTTTCCCGGAAACGTACAATCCGCATTGGCGGCGTGATGGAGCCGCAAAGCAAACAGCAGCTATGTCGCCTTCGGCACCCAAAAGCAGACTGACCGCAACGTGCTCGGTTTCATCCATAATCCACCGTGTAAATGTACGGCAGGTACTAGCGGAAAGCTTCGAGATCGGTCCGCGAACCGTCCGCCACTTATGGTAGATCTTTGAGAGGGCACGCACTAGAGTTCCCGTGCATCTGCCGGCCCCTTGACCTCGGCTTGACCTCGACATAGATTGCGTAGGCTCCCGGTAGGAGCACGGCACCTGCCATTCCAAAGCTGTCCGACAGCACTACCCTGTACTTTCCGCTGCTTCGTTCAACCATGTTGTTCAGGCTTGCGAGGTGGTCGGCAGGTGACGCTTCATTGCGAGCATGGAGAACAACCATGTTGAAGGAAGCAATCCGTCCGTCGACAATCATTGGCATTAAGCGACTGGCCAATCAGGCGAAGAAGGCGTCTGGGATCACCCATGGCGAGGCCCTCGACCTTGCCTCGAAAAAGGCTGGGTTCGAGAACTTCGCGCACGCGCGACGCGTCCTCTATAGCAACGACAATTCTGCGGCCAACGGTCACCGGTTGTTCCTCACCTACTATTGGTATGAACGTAAGCCCTACCGCTCGGGCCGTGAGACAATCGAGATCCGACTATCGCGACCCCTGCTGGAAATCTGCAGCAAGCGCGGACTGAAGCTGGAGCGCACGTTGTCGAGATTGCGGTTGGCCGCGCCCGATCATCTCCTGTCTGATTCAATCACCGAGCATCAGAGCTT
Organism: Sphingobium indicum BiD32; assembly: GCF_000382885.1. GTDB lineage: Bacteria > Pseudomonadota > Alphaproteobacteria > Sphingomonadales > Sphingomonadaceae > Sphingobium > Sphingobium japonicum_C. Next base: position 21,916 of record NZ_CAVK010000013.1, on the reverse strand, counting down.
CGCACGCGGGGAACTATGCAAGGCGGTACGCGCGCTGCGCTTCATGGAGGCGACCGGACTCGAGCCGAGTGAGTATCGCCACGCTCGCAAAGCCACGGTAGCGCTCGACGAGCGCTTGCCAAAGCGCGACCACAGCACCGACTGGAATGATCCGCGGACCGGACGCTACATCATGCTTGACGAACCCTATGCCGCCGCCGTCGTCAGCGACGATCGTGCGGCCTGGGCGTCGCGCAACGGCTGGCATCTGCAGGCGTCGACCTGGCCTGGCATTTACAGTCCCGGCGCGTGTCCGCTATTCGTTGCGGCTGCGAAGGACGACGCTTTCGACTTCGGCGCCCTGATGCATCAGATTGACGGGCTCGCCCCGCCAGTCACCGCCGAACACTGGCCTGGCGTGTCCGTCACCGGCCACGAGACTTTCATTTCGCCAATGGCAGTCACGCCACAGGACCACCGGCGGGCGCGGGCGAAGGGCACGACCTATCAGGTGCCATCGAAGACGACGGAACCTTACAGTTCGATGTGGAGCAGCCGCCGGAAGCCTATCGGGGCTCTAGGCATCCCCGGGCACCAAGAGGCAGGCCGTATGATCAAGGCACTACTGCGGTCTGGCGCACGGCCTTGGTCGGTCAAGGAGCGGCTTGAGACTCTGCGCTGCACGTTGGAGGACTGGCTCGGCAAGGAAATCGAGCGAGAGGAACTGTCCGATGGAGATTTCTTTGACGTCTATTACCACGAGATCAATGAAAACGATCCGTTTGTCGCCGTTGCCGCGACCAGCGTCGGCGTGATCGACCTGCTCGGGCAGCTTCGCAGAAAGCTTACAGAGGCTTATCCCGACTGCGCGCCATTGCGCAGATTGACCGGTCGGATCGACACCTCGGTGAAATTCATGGTCAGGTCTCAACAACGCGATTGCGGGGAAGACCATTACGGCGGGTGAACGGAGGTCTGTTGATAGGTAACTCCTAGCTCACTTTGGAGCTAGGTTTTTCCGGGCTCCCGCGTCAAGGCGATCGGCGGAAATGTTGGCGACTATTGTCGAAGCGTCTGATGACCCAATATTTCGGCAACAATCCGTCCGATTGGTCGCATTGGATCATGCGGGCAGTTTCCGCGATCCCATTCAAGGATTGCGGAAACTTCGCCAGAGATTTCCGCATAGTTCCCTGCAATCGCCAGCAACGCTTGAACCTCCACAATCTCCCGCAAGCTTGTGCCTTGCCACAGCCGGACGTCAGGCTCGGAGGATGCATCGGGCGTTCCGAACACCTGCACGAAATAAGTATCAAGCCCCGGATCCCAGCCAACGGCTACCTCGAAAATGTCCGAGTACTCCGGCAGCGGTTTCAACGAATACCGGCTCATCGGCTCACCAGTCGCTCGCCAGCATGATCGTGACCACGCGGAAGCTTTGCTGCGCATCCCACGGCGTCTCCGACCCCCAGGAGAACGTCCCGTCGTTGGCATACACATCGATCTTCCAGAAGATTTTGTGCCCCTGGAACTCGACGGCACCAAAGTCGCGCTCACCGTGAGGGTCATTGCCCGGATCGATCGGTGTTTCATTGATAAGCCTGCGAAGCGCGGCCTGCCCCAGCATCAGATTGGCCTGGCGGGCGCCGGGGTGCTCGGCGTCGCCAGCAAGGATGTCGGCCAGTGCCCGGGTGAACACAGTGCGCGAAGTTGGCAGTGAACCTGCACGGGCAGCGTCGTTGAGCCGGGCGATCTCGGAAGTGTGGTCAACGGCGGCGGACGTCAGTTGAGCAAGCTGGGTCATGGGTTCTTCCTTTCAAGATTGATCCCCCGCCGAGTGCCCCCTCCCCTCCGCTGTCCGGTTGACGGGGTTTGAGTGTTCACGCTACGTTCTTTTGGAAAGGATCACGCCATGCCCGCTCCCAGCCACCTCGACCATTTCGATCTCGACATCGGCCTGCGCGATGCCTCGTGCGAGGAGAACCTGCCGCCGGTGCGCCGGGCGATCGCGGCGCTGTGCATCGGGGTCGGGGTGGACGACGCCTACCTGTCGGTCCGCGAACTGCGCGAGGCAGTGTCGTTGGTGCATGAGAATGCCCCCGGTGGGCGGGCAAAGCTCGCCGGTATACTCAGCACCCAGTGCGACGATTTCCAGCGGGCGATCTATTATTGCCTTGCCGGGCGCGGCGTGGTCGAGATGGCCGCGGCGATGGATTGGCTGCTGACGATGCTCAAGGCGCGCGGCCGCACTGCGGCCTGGCTCAGCCGCATGCGGGTGCGGCGCAAGGATCTCGTTTCACCCTATGTCAGCGAAGCGCCCGATGGCCCGGTCGTATCGGCCAGCCCGGATTTCGAGCTCGGGCAATCGTGGTTCGTCGAGCGCGGGCCAGGTCCCTACTGATCATCCGGCTCGTCATCGTTGCAGGTGACGACCCGCGAGACGGTGCGCCACGGCGCCGCCTTGCTCGCCAGCACCACGCGGAAGGGCTGCAGCGGATTGCCGGTCTTGACCACGGCGGTGTCGCCCTGGACGTGCTCGGCAACCCGGGTGGCGATCCGGTTGGCATTCTCGATGCTGCACAGGCGCGCCCGCTTGGACGAGCGCTGTGGTGGGGTGGGATCGGTCATGGCGCTACTCGCTTGGGTGCCGGTCACGAGGCTGACGGGGCCACGGGCGGCGGCACGATCGTCCACGCCCGGCTCATCAGCTTGCTGATCTTCACCCCGACCCCGTCGCTAACCCGGCGTAAGGTAGTCTTGCGGCCCGACTGGACGACGCGGAAGCTGCGTTCGCTCTGCCCGTCGGTGAATGTCAGCGGCTCGGCCAGCACCAGCATTTCGCCGGGCGCCGGCTTGCGGCGCGTGGTCAGGGCAAGGCGCTGGCGGCAGTGCTCACGCCACTGCGCGGCATATTCGTTGCCGGGTGGCCCAAGCAGATCGAGGATCGCGGCGGGGCAGTCGTAATTGTAGGGCCCCATCGTTTCAGTGAGATCCTTGTATCCAAACTCTTCGCCGCTGCGCGCGCCGGGGCTCCATTTGACAAGGCAGATGATCGCGAATGTCTCGCGCGGGCCTTCGACATCGTAGCTCTGGCAGGCGGCGTAGTAGGCCCCCGAACGCACGGTGGATTTGAGGACACGCAGCCCCGTTGCCCGGCCCTTGTCGGGGTCGGGCGGATAGGTGCACTGGTTGTCGAGATAAGCCTTCGGCGTGGCGAACGGGGCCATGCCGCCGCGTGACATGAACAGCCAACCCATATGGGGTCTCCTAGACGAGCGCCTGCTGGCGCGGATTTATCGAAAGGCCGGTCTCGCGAACGACGAGCGCGCGGAAGCTGGGCGGTGCGGCAAGGACGGCGATGTCGCAGAAGTGGTTGCGATCGCCGAGGTAGTCCTGGCGCCCCTTGCAGCGGCGGAACATGACCTCGCGGCCCGGACGGATGCAGGGGATCGAGACCTGGACATAGATTTCGTCACCGTGGAGCGTGATCTCGCCCGAGATCGCAGGCCCCGCAAAGTTGCTGCGCAGATCGTACTGGTCAGGTTCGAGTCCCAGATGGCGCGCCGCCACCCGCAGCGCCGAACGCGCCTCGCGGTGGAAGGCGCGCTTGGCCTCGGGGTCGTAGCCGATGCCGCGGCGGGCCAGCGCGACAAGCGCGGGCTTGGACTTCAGCTCGTCGATCTTGGCGAGGCACTGCCGGCGCAGCGGCAGGTCTTCCGCGAAGGTTTCATCGGGCGCGTGGCCGAGCGCGATGCGGCCGACGTGACGCGCGAGCAGGATCGTCGCGGGATCGCGGGCCGGGTCGATCCCGGCGTTGCGCGCGTCCTGCATCGCATCGACGACGGCCTGGGTGGCGGTGGCAATGGTCGCGAGTGCGTCGGGCTGCAGGGCACGGCGATAGCGGAAATCGAGATCGTAGTTCATCGGTGAAGTCTCCCTTTGCGCCCCCTGGCGCATCGGGCTCCCACCCCCTCCCCTTCCCGCTCGCTCTGCGAGCGGCCGCAGTGCCTCCGCTTTCCGGACGCCGTCAGGCTGCCTCCTTGAGTTCGTCCGGCAGGGGCGAACCGAGCGCCGGATCAAACTGGCGCAGCCACTTCACCGCCTGCTCGGCCTTGGCCGCCGCATGGAGGATGGCGGTCTTGTCGCCGCGCAGGATCTTCATCCAGTGGTGGATGTAGGAGGCGTGGCTGTCGTGGAGTTCGTTGGGGAGGCCGTATTCGGCGCAAAGGGTGGCTTGGCACAGCGACGCGACGATTTCTTCGAAGGCATAGGCATCGTCCCCGAAGCGCTTGCCGAACTGGCGGTTGAGCCGTTTGGCCGACCCCGTGGCGTGGCCGAGCTCGTGGCACCGGGTCGAGAAGTAAGCCTCGATCGAATGGAATGCGTTTGGCGACGGCAAGGTCACCGTGTCGGTGCTCGGCGTGTAATGCGCGCTGTCGCCGCCGTGGACGACGCGGACCGGGATCGCGTCGAGAAAGGCCTGCACCCCGGCCGAGAGCTCGCCGATCGCCTTGGGATCGGGCGGCTCGGGGTAGTAGTGCGCCGGCAGGCCCTCGATCTGCGAAGCGTTGAAGACGTGGTTCCACTTCATGAACCGGATGGTCTTCTCGGTCGTCTCACCGGTTTGGTGATCGGTGTCGGTCTTGCGCGCCGAGGAGTAGAACACGCTGAACGAGCCGCTCTCGCCCTTGCGGACATGGGCGCCGTGTTCGAGCGCCTGGCGGAAGGTCATCCAGTAAGGGCTGGCGTAGCCCCGGCTCTCGGCGACCGCCCAAAGAAAGAACGTGTTTATCCCCGAATAGGGAACCCCGTTGTGGCGGAGCGGCCGCGTGCTGGTCGAGGTCCAGGGCTTGAGCCAGGGAGCGGTGCCCGCGGCGATCTTCTCGAGGATCAGGTCGGTGATGACCTGCGCGACGTCGGGTTTGGGGTGACGGGTCATTGGGCCGGGCCCTCCGGCACAGGATCGGGCGAGAGGTCGGAGGCGGCGCTCGACCAGGAAAGGCGCAGCGTGCGCCCATGCGGGATGCGCCAGGCGACCCGGTCAGCGAAAGCCATGCGGATGCCAGCGAGGATCGCGGCATCCTCGCCCTCGAGGATGGCATGGGCACGCACCGCCGCATCGTGGCGGAATCGGGTCTCCTGGGTGTCGTAGCTGTCCGCATCGGAATCGTCCGAAGGCGAGAACACCGCATCGATGATGAGGTCGGTGAGATCATCGGGCCCTAGCGCGGTGGTCCGGGTCAGTGCAATGCGCGCGCAGTCGGGGTCGCCCCAGGAGTCGGCATCTTCCAGGATCGCGAAGTCGGTCTCGAGATCGAGCCGCCGGTCGTGCTGATCGGTGAGTTCGATGGTGATCGCGTCGGGGCGCAGGGTGACAGCTTCGGCTTCGCCCGCGGGTATGCCGCCATCGAAGGTGTAGCGCTCGCCGGTCCGCACGAAGGCCGGGAGGGCATCGTACCAGGGATAGCCGATGAAGTTGGTGATCGGTTCGTAGAACGCGCGCGGTTCGGGGCCGCCGAGGCGGTGCATCTCGCCGCCGTTCGAGCGCCGCAATGCCCGCCCGAAAGTGACCGCGTCGAAGGAGTCAGTGTCGTCATAGATCGCCGATCCCGGTTCGAGGTCGGCAAACCGCGGCACCTCGCGGTAGCTGTCGCGGGCGAGCGTCGGGTACCACAGCGGCAATTGCCGGGCCGCCTGCGGGAAGTCGTCGTGGTAGAGGTTCGCCTCGAGCCAGTTGTCGAAGCTCAGGCGGTGGAACGGTTCCTCGCGGATGACCGAAAAAATCGCCTCGCGGCAGAGCGCCACGAGCCGGTCGAGTGCGGCGTTGCGGTAGATTTCCTTGCGGGCGGGCAGCACCAGGACGAGATCGGGCGCGTCGATCACGTCGACCTGCACCGACCACTGGGTGTGATGGACTTCCTTCACGACCGGGAAGGCTTGTTTCAACGTGACCCCGTGGAAGTTGAGTGTCGCGATGTGGGGCGAGTACCGGTCGCGGAACACGCCGATCCGGAACCCCTCCCGCTCGATGACCTTGTGCGCGTCTGCGAGGAAATCGGCGCGGGCGAGGTCCTTGCCGTTGTAGCTGACGGCAAGCGACAGGAACCGCGCCGCCGCCTCGACGCAGCGTTCGAGCTTACCGTCAGGCTGCGGATCGAACCGGAAGGCGATTGTCGTGCCGGGCGCTCCATCCCACGGGAGCACATCGATGTCGGCCTCGCCGGTCCAGGCATCCCCCGCAATCGCGAGCGAGAATGCACCGCCCCCGCTTCGCGAACTGACCACCGTGTCAAGGCCAGCCAGACTGAAGAAGCCCATGCCCGCCGGGTCCTCGCGGGTGCGGCATTCGTCGGACCAGTCGGATTGGCCGAGCGAGAGGAGGTCGACCGGATCGGCGATCCCGCCGCCGTCGTCGCCTACCGTGATGAGGCAGGCGTCCGCCAGATGCTCCGCGGTGACGGTGATGCTGGTCGCACCCGCGCGGCGGGCATTCTGGAAGAGTTCGTTGAAGATGTCGTCGAGGGTCCCGTTGAAGATCCGGGTAACCTTCGAGATCGCGTGCGGAGAGACCCGGGCGCGCAGCTTGGTGATCATGGTCATGAGGTGGTTCCTGGATGGGCCGGCACGCTGTCACAGGGCGCAAGGGATGCGCGGGCAGCGTGCCGGCAGGGCTGGCTCAGGCGTCGACGGTCTCGCCGGCGTCGGCGTCCTGCTCTTCGGCAGGTTCGAGGTCGCCCGCATCGCTCTCGGGTTCGTGCTCGACCGGCGCCTCGTCATCGGGCTCGCTCGCCGCGAGCACCCGGAACCGCATGGCTTCTGGCACCCACGCGAGGGCGGCTTCCTTTACCTCGGGGGCGACGATGGTCTCACCGGCAAACAGCTTCTCGCAGGAAGCCGAGAGGTCGCCCTTCTTCGAGCCCATGAAGCTCGCCGCCATGGTTGGGCCGCCGACTTCGCTGACATGGGCGAGCAGCGCCTGCTTGCTGACGCGGTCGAAGTAATTGGCCGAGGTCGGCCGCCAGTGGCTGGCGACGTTGATCCCCATCAGCGCCGCAAGGTGATCGTGGAGATCGATCGGCTCGGGGCCGGACTGCCCTGCCTTCTTGTCGATCCCCATGCTCGCCTCCAGCGTCTTTGCCATGCACCAGGCGAGCCAGCTTGCCTTGGCATCGTCGTCGAGCGCGCTGAACGCCGAGAACCGGTCGACCGTGCGGCGATGCTCGGTCCACGACAGGTCGAGCGTCTCACGCATGTCAGCCATCAGCGTATGCGCCGGGCTTTCGGGGTAGTTGGCGAGGTAGATCGAGGGCGACGGCGCGCGGAGCGTCGTTCCGAGCGCCTGCGCACTGTAGAGCGCGCGGGAGTCCGCGATAGCGAAGATCAGGTAGTCGAGTGCGATCGCCGGGTTCGAGGCGAGGTTGATCGCGAGAATGTCGCGGCGCTGCACCGCGAGCTCCTCGACCAGCTTCTGCGACAGTGGCTTGGGCGCGGACGAGGCGCTACCGCCATCCCCTGCCGTTCCGCTGGCACCCTCGGCGGCGTCGCCCCCGCGGGCCTTGCGGCGTTCGAGCGGCTTGTCGCTGTAGAGGCCGCTGGCAACCGTGGGCTGGCCGTCGGCGCCGATGATCACGAAGCAGCCGACATTCGCCTTCATCTCCTCGGGGATCACCGGGGGTTTGTCGTGGAGCGCGTCGTAGGCGCTGCTCGCGGCATCCCAGCGGGTCTGGAACTCGGCGGCGGCAGCCTCGTCGTCTTCGTCGAGGGTCTCGCTTTCAGCTTCCAGCGCCGAGATCGTCTCGAGGAGCTTGTCAGCCTCGACTTGTTCCTCGTCGGTGAGCGGTGCCGGTTCGAGATGGACCTGGTGGAGGTCTTCGGTCGCGTTGTAGGTGACGCGGGTCTCAAGGATCGGGCGCACCCAGGCATAGCCGGAGGTTTCGGCAATCTCGGCCGCAAAGGCCTGGAGCTTCTCGCCGGCAATGCGCTGGGCGATCTCGGCATCGATCCAGGTCTCGCCGCCATCTTCGGTGAAGAGGTCACGCTCGATCTTGCCGCCAGCGGCCAGGTAGTCGGCTTCGGTTGCCAGCTTCGCCATTGGCGAGGATGAGCGGATCGCGCTGTGCGTGACCATGCGGCGGATTGAATCGGGGTTGTTGCCCTGCCATGAGTTCGACAATTCGCTCCAGACCATCATCTGGCGATCATGGTTGGGCGTCGTCGCATAGGCCTTGGCGACATCGAGGGTGATCTTGCCCTCCTCGAGTGCGGCGAAGATCGGATCGGCAAGGTCGGCAAGCCGCAGGCGGCCTTCGATGAACCGGCGGGTGCGGCCGAACCGCTTGGCGATCGCGTCGAGGTCGCTGCCCTCGTTGACGAAGTGCTTGTAGGCGCGGATCTCGTCGGTCGGCGTCATATCTAGCCGGATGACGTTCTCGATCAGCGAGAGTTCGGACTGCTCGGCGGTATCGATGTCGAGCACCCGGCAGGCGACGGGGTGGTCCTTGGGGAGCTTGCCGGCGGTCAGAAGGAAGTTGAGGGCGCGCAGGCGGCGGCCGCCTGCGGTCACGTCGAACATGCCGCGCTTCTTGGCGGGCACAACGATCAGGTTCTGGAGGAGGCCCTTGGCCTCGATATTGGCAGCCAATTCTTCGATGAAGAGGTTGCTGTCGTTCTTGCGGACGTTGGCTTCGGACAGCCGTAGCTTGCCGAGCGGGATCAACTCGATGTCGTTCATGGGGGTGCTCCTGAAAGCCGGATTTGGCCGAGCCCTTCGGCTCACCTCTTCCAGCCCCCCTCCCCTCACAGTTTCAGGACGCTCCGGACGTCAGACCGAGCCCGAAATGCTTGCGGGCACAGCCGTTCAAAGCCCCGTGAGGCATAAATTGTGGATTTATGCCTCAAGATACGGCATAGAGTGAGGCATAAACGCAGGATCAATGCCTCATGAAGTGGAACTGGCAGCAGCCGGATTGGCCTGATTTTCGCTGGAACGGCGCTGCTCTCGCCGCGCTCGAGGCGCGATTCCTGCAGCAGTCGGGCGTCATGATCGGCGTGGTGAAGCACCTTGGCGAGAAGGACCGCACGAGCGTCGTTCTCGACGTGATGACCGACGAAGCGATCAAGACCTCGCAGATCGAGGGCGAGTTGCTCAATCGCGACAGCGTCCAGGTATCCTTGCGACGCGAGTTCGGGCTCGAGACCGAGAAACGCCGCGTTCTGCCCGCCGAGCGCGGGATCGCGGAAATGATGATCGACCTCTACCGCGGCTTTGCCGATCCGCTAACCGAGGACGTTCTGTCGCACTGGCACCGGTTGGTGCTGAGCGGGCGCAGCGACGTCGAGGCGGTCGGACGCTACCGCGAACACGAAGATGCGATGCAGGTGGTTTCGGGCGTGCTGCACAAGCCGACCGTTCACTTCGAAGCTCCGCCGTCGAGCGCGATGGCGGATGAGATGGCCCGGTTCCTGGAATGGTTCGCCGCGAGCGGTCCTGCCGGCACGGCACCCCTGCCCGCCCTTACCCGGTCGGGCCTCGCCCATCTCTACTTCGTCAGCGTCCATCCTTTCGAGGATGGCAATGGCCGCATTGGCCGGGCGATCTCTGAGAAGGCGCTGTCGCAGGCAATCGGGCAGCCCAGTCTCATCGCCTTATCGCAGACGATCCAGCGCAGGCGCTCGGCCTATTACGATGCGCTCGAAGCCGCCAACAAGGTCAACGAGGTCACCGACTGGCTCGTCTATTTCGCCGAGACGGTACTGGAAGCGCAGGCGCACAGCCTGGCTCTCATCGATTTCCTGCTCGCCAAGACGCGGTTCCACGACAAGTTTCGCGGACGACTCAATGCGCGGCAGGAAAAGGTCATCGTGCGCATGCTGCGCGAGGGCCTTGATGGCTTCAAGGGCGGGCTTAGTGCTGCAAACTACGTCACCATCGCCGACACCTCGCGCGCGACCGCGACGCGTGACCTGCAGGAGCTGGTGGCGATGGGCGCACTTGGCCAGACCGGGACCCTCAAGTCGACGCGCTACCATCTGCTGATCGACGCGGAACGCCCCTCATCCAACATCGCCGCGCCCATCTAACAGCAGTGATGTTAAATGAGCGCGGGGGTCAGGCCTGCCCGGCGATGCTGGCGATGATCGCCTCGGCCCGGTCGAGTGGCACGAACACCCGCGTCTTGTAGGCGATGATTTCGGTGAAGCAGCCCATGGCCTTGAGCTCGGGAATGCGCGCGGCTTCGGCATCGACGATCTCGATCCTTCGGGAACCGTTCACCCGGGACGTCCGGATGGTAAAATTGAGGGGATGCGGCGCCTTCCACGTGCCCCCACCGAGAATGGCGGCGGCAATCTTGGTCGGATCGGTCTGCGCCTTGCGGGCAACCCCAAGCTTCTCGAGGGTCGCATCGACGTAGAGGTCGTGGACATGGCGGCCGAGCCAGGAGGCGCCCGACTTGTCGACGATGCGGTTGACCGTGAGGTCTTCCTTGGGAAGCGCGCCCCAGATTGGCAGGAGCAGGCCGGTCGCGAGATAGACGGTCTCTGTGACCAGTTGGCTCTCGTCGGCGGCGTATTCCTCTTCCCACAGCGCGCTGAACCGGGACTTGGTGACGGGCTCCCAGGCGGACTCGTCGAGACGGTCAGCGCGGAGGTACTCGCTGCGCAAAGGCCGCACGAGTTCGTAACGGCGGATCATGTGGCCCTCCTCGTCCATGTGCGAGGGCGCCGCGATGCCGAGCGCAACCTTCCCCGACTTGTCATTGCGCAGAAACAGCGGCTGTTCCTCATACGATGCCATTTTGAGCACGCGCTCGAGCGAGAGGACCTTGCGCCGCTGGGTCAGCGACAGCTCAAGCAGGTGCGAGGTCGCGCCGGTCACGGGGTCGGTCCGGATCACCGTGTCGGACAGCACCTCGCAGGCCTCGACCGCCACGGTCTCGACGCCGATGTCGAAGGTGCCGGCTTCCTTGGCTGCGGAGACGCGGGTTTCAACAAGGGTGAGGAACTCGTCGAAGATGGCGTTCTGGACGGCGATCTTCATGGCGAGGATGCGGTTGAGCCAGCGCTGGATCGGCGGCAGGTCCTCGCGCAGAATCCCGTCCTGATCGGTGAGCTCAAGCCCGCTCATCCGTTGGAACTCGGCCAAGGTCGTGCTCTTGAGCTTGGCGGTTGCGAGCAGGCCGTACCAGTCGTGCAGCGCGTGCTTGGCATAGATGCTCTCGAGGTTGTCGCTGGCATCGAACATGCCCTGCCCGCCGGTCTGGCGCTGGCCGCGAGTAAGCGCGCCCAGTGCGTCGAGGCGCCGGGCGATCGTGCTGGTGAACCGGGCCTCGCCCTTGCAGTCGGTGGTGACCGGTCGGAACAGCGGCGGGCAGGCCTGATGGGTGCGGTGGGTGCGCCCCAGCCCCTGGATCGCACGGTCCGCGCGCCAGCCAGGTTCGAGCAGGAAGTGGACCCGGCGCTGCTGGTTCCTGGCATCAAGACTGGCGTGATAGCTGCGGCCCGTGCCGCCCGCATCCGAGAACACAAGTATGCGCTTGGCCCCGGTCATGAACGCGGTCGTCTCGGCAAGATTGGTCCGCGGCGAACGGCTCTCGAGGCGCTGCTGGCCCGAACCATCCCGGACGAGGCGTTTGCTACGCCCGGTGACCTCGGCCACCGCAGTCACGCCGTAGTGCTCCAGCAGGGCATCAAGCGCGGTCGGGATCGGCGGCATCGCGCAGATATGCTCGATCAGGTCTGCGCGCGTAGCCTCGGCCTGCGGGTTGTGGACCGGATTGCCTGCCTCATCCCACATCGGCCGCGAGCGCACGTCGCCGAGCTCGTCGGTGTATTCTTCCATCTGCCGGGTCGGGAAGGCCCGGGTGAGGCAGTCCACGATCGCCTCCCTGGGCGAAAGGTCCAGTTCCAGCGCTTCGCGCTCGTCGGGATCGAGCTCATTTAGGCGCCGATTGAGGATCGATTCCGCCGTGCTGACGAGTTGGACGACCACACTTTCGTCGTTCGCCAGATGCTCGTCGATCGCGGGATAGATCGAGGGCAACTTCAGCGAGAGCAGCACCTGGGCAAAGAACCGCTGCTTCGTCCCCTCGAACCGGCTGCGGGCCGCCGCCTTGGCGCCGCTGTTGAGGGTTTTGTTCTCAAGCCCATCGACGATCCCGGTGAGTTCGAGTGCAGCCTCGAGGTTCTGGTGAATGATCGTCCAGGCCTCGCAATAGGTGTCGTAGACCGCGATCTGCTCCGGGGTCAGATCGTGGCGGAGGATGTCGTACTCGATCCCAGCGAAGCTGAGCGCCCGGGCGAGGTAGAGCCCGGAGGCCTTGAGGTCGCGCGCCACCAGTTCCATCGCGGCAATGCCGCCGTCGCGGATCTCGCTGATGAACTGCTCGCGGTTCGCAAAGGCCGTGCCCGGTCCCCACAGGCCAAGTCGGACCGCATAAGCAAGATTGTTGACGTCCGATGCGCCGGTGGCCGAGGCGTAGAGCACCCGGGCGCGGGGCAGTGTGTTCTGGAGCAGCACCCCGGCAATGCCTTGGAGGGAGCCCTGCTTTTGGCCAAATGCCCCTTCCCCGCCCGCAACGCCGCCCATTTCGTGGGCCTCGTCGAAGACGATCACGCCTTCGAAGTCTTCGCCGGCCCAGCGGACGATCTGGTCGAGCCGGGTATCCTCGACGCGCGAGCTGCGCAGCGTGCCGTAGGCAACAAACAGGATGCCCTCGGGCGCGGTGATCTCCTCACCGATCTTCCAGCGGGCAAGGTCGAGAATGTCCGACGGCAATCCGCCGATCGCCGTCCAGTCGCGCTGTGCGTCCTCAAGGAGCGGCGCATTCTTCGAGATCCAGATGTGGCGGTGATTGCCCTTGAGCCACTGGTCGAGAATGCAGGCCGCAGCCTGCCTCCCCTTCCCTGCCCCGGTGCCGTCGCCAAGGAAGAACCCCGTGCGGTAGAGCTTACCCTCAGGATCCTCCTTGAGCGCAACCTCGCCGGCGGGATGGCTGAAGCGGCCATGAAGGTCGCGGCTCCAGGCCTCGCCCGCGTAAATCACGGTTTCAAGCTGGGCGGCGGACAGCAATCGCGCGGTCACCGTGCGTTCGGGCAAAGCGGGCACGTAGCCGGGTTTGGGCGCGGCGATCGAGGCCATGGCGGCGGATTCGACCAGGTGCGTCGGGTGTTCGCCAGCTTCCGCGATCACCACGCGTGAAGGCCGGTAATCGGCATAGACCCCGCGCTGCTCGCCCATCGCGGCGGGTTCGGCCAGCACTTCGTATGCGACGGGACGGACCTCATTGGTATTTGCCGCCCGCACGATCACGGGCCGGGCTGGGCCGGTCTTCACCGAGCGGAACAGGCTGAGCTTTGGTCGGGGCGCTGCCGCCTGCGTCGGGTCGCGCAATGGCGCCCGAGGCGGCAGGGTTGGCAGCGCGGCGAAGAGTTCGCCGACCGAACCGCGATTTATCGTGGATACGCCGATCTCGCCTGGCATCTTGTCGATCACCAGCACGCGAACGGCGATACCGGTGCCGTGCTTGGCATAGCCGCCCTTGGCCAGACGAAGCGACAGGACGACCCGCGCACCTTCGAGGGTGCGCCGGAAGGTTTCTTCGTACCTGGCTGAGGGCGAGAACCAGTCCGGCATGATCGCGACGATCCGGCCTCCGGGCAGCAGATGGTCGAGGGCGGCCCGCAGGTGTCTGGCGGCAGTGTTCTGATCTTGCCCACGTGATTGCGACACCGAGAACGGCGGGTTCATCAGGACGGCGCTTGGCCGTTCAGTTCCGGAGAGCAGCGCGCTGAGTTTTGCGCCGTCGTGGCGGTAGACCTTCGTTCCCGGAAACACGGCCTCGAGCAGGTCGGCGCGGGTTGCCTCGAGTTCGTTGAGTATCAGATCCTTGGCCGCGCCCTTGGCAAGCGAAGCGATGATCCCGGTGCCTGCGCTCGGCTCAAGCACCACGTCATCGCTCGAAAGCCGCGCCAGATGAACTGCAAGACGGGCCAGCGCCGGCGGCGTCGAAAACTGCTGAAACTGGATCTGGTCCTCGCTGCGTACCGTGTGGGTTGGCAGTTCTTTCGCCAGCGCCTCCAGCGTGGCGATCGCCGCGCCGACGTCCATGCGGCTGACAAGCTCGGGAATGGCGAGGGAGAGCGCGACTTCCAGCGCTTCGAAACTGTCACGCTGCTGCCAGGCACCTGCTGCGTCACGGCCGCCAGCACTTTCGGTCATGGCTTGGCTCAGAGCGGCGCGGTCGATCGGAACAGCGAGGAGCAGCTTGGCGGCAAGTGTGCGCGCAGCGCCGAGAATGGCGCTCGCGCGCGGAATCGTTGTGGTCATGCGGAGAACTCCTGAGCTCGTGCCGATCAGCGGCACACCCGCTCCAGCCCCCCTCCCCTCACCGCTTCAGGAGCTGCGCCCAGTCGTTCATGCGGAAAGGCGGCCATTCGGTCTCGATTGCAAGGCCGGGGCGTCGGTAGGTTTCGGCTGCGCGCTCGCGCGCGCGCCTGCCCTCGGCGTCGTTGTCCGCCAGCAGGATCACGGTTTCGACGGATGCCGGGATATCGACCTGGTGGAAGCGCTTGGCGCCCATGGTCGCCCAGGCCTGGATACCCGTGAGCGAGGTATAAGCAGCCGCAGTCTCGAACCCCTCGCAGATGCCGATGGTCTTGCCCGGCGGGCCGTTGGTCCATGCAGCGCCGATAGCCTGGCCGAGGACGCGCTTCTCGGTGTAGTCCGCTGTCGACGGATCGAGGAAAATCCGCTGGATCGCGGCGATCGCGCCCGCCTTGCGCATCGCGACGAGGAGTGCCGGCTCGAAGCTCGCAAGCATCCCCTTCCCTCGTGGACACCGGGGATGAAAGCGCAGGTCTTCAAGGGGTGCCCATATCTGGCGCACCTCGCGCACATATCGCTCCGCCAGAGTCGCTTCGATTGGTCGACCGGCTTGCCAGATTGCGAGGTGAATTCCCGTGTTGCGCTGGAAGCTGGGGGTCATGCCAGAGGCATCGACCGTCGGCAGGTCTGCGATGCGTCGAAGAGCTCTGATTACGTCCCGGCTGTCGCAACCTGCATGGCACGTTACGAGAATGGCTCGATCACCTTGGCGGATGGATAGAGATGGTGTTCTGTCGGCATGGCAAGGGCACCGACACATCGCGGTATTACCGGACCAATTGCCCCCGATGCGCCGAACAAGACTGCGTAGGTCGGGACTGGGATTGTTGTTGACGATGGGCATGACTGCCCAGTTCGACCCTACTCCCCTCCCCCTCGTCCTGCGCTTCAGCCTAACCGAAGTGCTCGGAAATCATCGGTCAGCCAGCATCCGAATTTGCGCGTCGCTCGGCATAACGAATGACAAAGGCTTCCCAGACTCTCAACCACTCGGCATCGGTCCGCTCTTGTTTGATACCGGGAAAGCCGGTGCGGAATGCGTTCGCCATGGTATCGACGCACCAGGGCTTACCCTTCTCAAGGCCGATTGCTCGGAACTTTGTTTCCCTTTCGCCATAGGTCAGGCTGCCTGCTGGGAAAGGAAATACGGGCTCGGAGACCTTGATGTTCCGGACACTCGACCGAGGAGCTTTGGTGACCGATGATCTCGGTGCGGTTTCCGGGGCCGGAGCGCCCAGCAACCGCAAGTGCGGGCCAACGAGCTTCCGCTCTAAAGGTGCCGGCGAAGGCCGCAGCACTACTTTCCTGCCGCTGAAATCAACGTCGGCGTTCGGGTAGACAGCGGAGACCAATTGCATTGTTTCGCGCACGGTCTGGCGGAAGCGTTTGCTGTCGGCGTCGTTGCCCAAGTGCTTGGCCAACTGGTCCCAAGATATTACCTGGCCTCGATCGCTGCTGATCCGCGGGAGCCTGTACGCGAGGTAGGTATAGAGATCGAGCGCTGTGGGTGTGCCCTTGAGCTCACGGATTGCAATCTCGTTCAACGGAACGGCGTGGTCGATAAGGTGACTATAGAACGCCTCGGACATCCGGATTTCGCGAGCAAACGCCCCATTTTTTTCCAGCGAGCCGGCGTATTCGTTTGAAATTTTTACGTCTCGCACGGCGAATGCGTTGTCGCCAGCGTCGTTGCCTTCCCAACGGATTTGCCATTCACACGCAAGGAGCCGATCGACTTGCTCGCGCATCAGATTGGCCGTTCCCCGTGGGCCATATGAGACGGTCTGGTAGCCAAGGCGGCGCATCCATTCCGTGAAATTACGCCCCAAATAAACGTCTCGCGATCGCTTTGTGACGGCCTGAGAAAGCAGATAGATCAGCGCAACGCGTGGATAAGCTCCATAGGGCACACCAACGCTTCGTAGCACGGGCTTACCGTCCACCGTCTGGAGAACCGGCCGTGGATTGATGGCCAGTGCATATTTTCCGTCTTCGCGAAGAATCGGTAGAGTATCGTCCTTCGGTCGCTTGGTCGGCAACGACATGGCGCACAATGCGGAATGCAGAAATGCCGGAACGGGTTCTTCGTCCTGGACGCGAAGGAAGGCATCCATCGTGAGTTGAGTGCCGGCAGACTGCGCTAAGGAGCGAACTCGCTCTTCACCGCCGCCTAGCATTGCTAGGGCGTATTGATGTCCGATTGGACGCAGTGTGTCTCCGCTCATTGAACCGTCCCTTCCCGACTCATTGGAGCCTCGGGTTGGTCGTTAAACAACAGGTTTGAGCTTCGAAAGCAAGGCCATTGGCAGTTTCGACGGGTTTCCGGGCCTCAAACCTCCAAGTCGGCCGATGATCTCGGAGCGGTTTGGAGGAGCGAAACCAAATCCAATCTCAATTTTGAAAAAAGCGATTCGCGAATCGGTTTTTCTAGGAGATTCCTTTAGTAGGTATGGGCTCCGAGATCATCGGTCCAAAGGGAACCGAGATCATCGGGGAAACGCACTGAATTCATCGGCTTGCACCGAGATCATCGGTGATTGTCCACAGCCGGGTCAATTCGGCTGTGAGGGCGCCCAGCGGACTATGGGGTTGTCGCCTCCTAGACACCTCGCGGGACCCGACATCATCGGTCTGAGTCCCTAAGTGCTGCATCGAGCCGGCTCCTGATTCGCGAAAGGGCACGGAGATCATCGGTCAATTTGTAAGGTTGGTGGCCGAAGTTTGCTCAAAACTGCCAAGAGTGCTAATTGGCGCCCTCAATCTCACAAAGCGGTGATCATGGCTACCGACGCAGCGCTCGACGCACAACCCGATGAACTCTTGGAAGACGGCCTTGGCAATCTGCACCGCAAGGCCCTCACCATCCTGAAGCGTATTCGTGACGGTGCGCTCGATCCGGAGACCGGGCAAAAGGTTGGCCCGTCGTATTCCATTTCGAAGGCGGCCTCCCTTGTGGGGCGAACAGCGTCTGCAATTCGCGAAGCTGAGCGTGATGGCCGCCTCCCGCAGCGCGACCGAACCGCTTCTGGCCACCGGGTCCAGTACTCATTGGAAGAATTGGATCATATGCGTGCCGTTTTTGGCACTCGCCCGTGGCGCGCTCCGACGGACACCCCGGCGGTCATCTCCGTCTCGAACTTCAAAGGGGGCGTAGGCAAGTCGACTGTGGCTCTGCACCTCGCACAGCACTTTGCCATTCACGGCTACAGGGTACTGTTCATCGACTGCGACAGCCAAGCCAGTTCGACGATGATGTTTGGTTATCGGCCGGATGTCGATCTGACCGAGGATGATACCCTTTACGGCCACTTCCATAATCCTGAACTGTTGGGTGTTCGTTCGATCATCCGGAAGACGCACTTTTTCGGGCTCGACCTGATCCCCGCCAATCTCAAGCTCTACAATCTCGAATACGAGATCGCCGGCTACCTGGCACAAAATCAGAACTTCGACATCATCGACATGATCGCCGAAGCCATCGATACGGTCGTCGATGACTACGACATCGTCATCATGGATCCGCCTCCGGCGCTTGGCATGGTTTCGATGGCAGTGCTGCAGGCGGCTAATGCGATGGTAATTCCTGTGCCGCCGAGCGTCATCGACTTCGCATCGACCGTGTCGTTTATCGACATGGCGCGCACAACGATGAAGCAGCTCGAGCAGCTCGCGAAGCGGGTGAAGCCGGCCTACAACTTTATCCGCCTCGTTGGCAGCAGGGTGGATGAAAGCAAGTCTATGCACCGCGAGATTCTTTCGATGATGCGGCAGGTCTTCGGCGGCTCGATGGCGACTTCTGTCCTCAAGACCAGCGCAGAAATCGACAATGCCAGCTCACGCATGAAGACGGTCTTTGAACTTGATCGACCGGTCACGTCCCATGAGGTTCACAACCGGTGCATGAAACATTTGAGCGACGTTTGCAGAGAAATCGAGGCGGATGTCATTCGGTCCTGGGCAAGCAGGGCAGGGGAGGCGGTCTAGGGCCGTTGCCACGTGGCAACAAAGACATAATACGGTGATAAATCAATAATTAAGCTCATGTTTTGAGAAATTGGATTGGTGCGACAAGGCGAGATTTTACTGGCTGAACGATGGATGTTGCCACGTGGCAACGTGCGAAGATTCAGGGTAAAATCGAGGCGCGGGCAAGGGCTTGTTGCCACGTGGCAACAAGCGGCCGCCAAATGTGATTTGAAAGGTTTGGAGTAGGTGATGGCAAAGGGTAACCGGGGCTTCGGCAGCAGTTTGACAGAGGGGCTCGACGACGAGATCGACGTCGGCAGCCCTGCGCCATCGGAGAGCATTATGGCGAGCCGTAGTCAGAGCCTCGCGAGGATTGCTGCCGGCAAAGTCGTCACGGATCGTACCGAGTGGGTCGACCCATCTCGCTGTCGTCCCTGGCGTCTGCATAACCGCGATCTGGACCACTTGAACGAAGAGAGTTGCCGCGATCTCATCGACGCATTCCTCTCCGCTAAGAAGCAGCGCATTCCCGCGATCGTACGCCGCCTCAAGGATGACCCAGACTACGACTTCGAAATCATCGCGGGCGTAAGGCGATGGTGGACCGTTCAGTGGCTACGCGAGCATCATCACCCGGAATATGAATACCTCGTCACGATCCAAAACGTTTCGGACGAGGAAGCGTTCAGGGTTTCGGACATCGAGAACCGGTCGCGCAAAGATATCTCTGACTGGGAGCGGGCAAAGGAATATTCCCGGGCGTTGGAGGAGTTCTACGATTCCAACCAGAGCGAAATGGCAGAGCATCTGAAGATTTCGCGCTCATGGCTCAGCCGCCTGCTCGATGTGGCGCGGTTGCCGGCCGAGATCGTGAACGCCTTTCCTGACACGCATGGCATCACGGTCCGCATCGCAAGAGACATCAAGCCACTCACTTCAGAAAAGCGCACCCTGGATCTGATGGTCGCAGAGAGCAGGGCCATTGTTGCTGAGCGCGACGATCTCGGAATGGCTATGCCCGCTCCGGAAGTGGCAAAGCGTCTTATTCGAGCCACTGTCGCCCCTGCAAAACCTGCTGGGGGCGACGTCGAAGTGAAGGGCGCCGCTGGCAAGGTTATCTTGCGCTATGTCTATTCATCGAGGAGCGGATATACCTTCAAGGTGCCTGCGCGTAGCGGCGCTTCGGCAGCTGAGGTCTTGAAGGCCATTGAGGCTATCCTGACGTCCTGACCTTTTGGGGGCGTTGTCCAAGATCATTCGGTGCGTCGATCGTCCAATTCGCCTGGGGGTGGATCGGGACCAAAGGGCAGGGAAGGGCGGTCTCGTTCGCCTGCGCGGATGAGGCGGCGCATTTTGCCCGCCGACTGCTGCGCCGCCGGGCGTCCGCGCCCAAGCGGATCGGCGTGCCCTACCGCGAGGTCGCGTTGGCGCCGTAGGAGGCCTCAGGAGCCTCTGTGAGCGCCTTTAGGGGCCAGGGCATGGTCTTCGGGGCGCAGCGTTGCCAGATCGGCTTTCTCGAGCGCCATAGCGGCCTGTGAAGCGGTACGGCGGGTCACGCCGAGCGCGCGAGCCAGTTCGGCGCGGGTGAGGGGACCCAGCCCGCCAATCAGTTGCCACATCGCTGGCGCCTGCGACGAGGCGTAGAGGCCCGCGAGGCGTTCTTCGCCGCGCGCCACCATAGCTGTGACGGCGGCGAGGTCCGCTCCTACGTCACCCGCCGCCGCGCCGATCGCACTCGCCAGCAGGGAGGGGAGGGGGCGTTCGGGATCGGCGCGGAACAGGGCCCGCGGGGCGAGCCCGGCGAGCGCCAGCGGTGCTGCCCCCAGTCCGAACACCTGCGGGCGCATCGCGGCGGCGAGCGAGGCGGCCCAGGCACTTCCGCGCGCGGCGAACCGCTGGAACACGCGGCCCTCGATCAGCACCTCCTCGCTGCCGCCCTCGAGAAAGTCGATCTCGTCCTCGCGCAGCTGGCGGAGCCATTCGGTCAGGGCTGCCAGGGGCTCGCGTGCCGGGAGCAGGGCATCGAGCCGTTCCAATGCCCGGTCGGCGGCCGCAAAGGTCGATGAGAAGCTCTCGCGTGCGTCCTTCGCGGCGAGCGCGAGCCTGGCCGCGCGGGCGAGGGGAGGGGGGCCGCGCCGGGCGATCCAGGACAGGAAGTCCTGCCGTTCGGCCGCGTACCACGAGCGGGTCAGTTCGGCCGCTTCAAGCCCCGGATTGTGCTCGGGGCCTTGGTTTTCTTGAGGAAAGTCGCGGACATGGACGCGCCACAGCCGCCTGAGCGAGGCCCGCGCCAGTCCGTCGGCGACCTCGGCGGACAGGAACGGCAGCGCCCCCTCGAGCCGTGCGAGGGCGAGTTGCCACGGGGGAGGGGCGTGATCCATCGGCCAGAGAATATACTATAAGCCAAAAAAGTATACTCCGCTTGTACGGTCCATTCACTGTCCGATAATGGCTCTTCACGGACAGTGATAAGGAGGGTATGGGAAGGCCGGATTTGGTGCGGGGAAGGCCCGGAAAATGGCAGAAACAAGCGGAGATGCCGTCGAAGCTGAAGCCCGGGTCGCTATCAGCCCGCTCCAAGCGGCATCCCGCGCCGCAATCGAGCTGCCCGGGAGGAGGCTGCGCGAAGAGATCGCGGCTGCCCGATCCTATCGCGCCCAGGCCAAAGCCGCCAACACGGTCCGCGCCTACACCAGCGACTGGAACCAGTTCGAGGGTTGGTGCGATGAACGCGGACTCGAGCCATTGCCAGCGCGAGCCGAAGCGGTTGCGACCTACCTCGCGTCGCTCGCCATGGCAGGCAAGGCCGACAGCACCATCGGCCGTCATCTCGCGGCCATCGGGTGGAAGCATCGGCAGGACGGGTCGGTGCCGCCGACCGTGCGCGACGACAAGATGGTCATTGCCGATACGCTCGCCGGTATCCGCCGTGAGCAACGCGCGCGTCCCAGTGCCCGCAAGGCGGCGATCAGCGCGAAGGATCTGGCGGCGATGATCGCCGCGGCCGACGGGGAGGGGACCCGCTCGATCCGCGACCGGGCAGTGCTGGCGCTGGGGCTGGCGGCGGCACTGCGGCGCTCAGAACTGGTCGGGCTGACCTTGCGCGATGTCGAGCTGGTGCCCGAGGGGCTGCGGCTGACCATCCGCCACTCCAAGACCGACCAGGAAGGGGAGGGGCAGGTTATCGCGGTGCCCTCGGGCAAGCTACTGCGGCCCGTGGCGCGGCTCCAGGCCTGGCTGGCGGTGCGGGGGACCACGCCGGGGCCGCTGTTCTGGCAGATCGATCCGCAGGGGCGGCTGACCGATCATGCAATGTCTGATCGTTCGGTGGCGCGAATGATACAGAAATATGCGGGACGGGTGGGGTTGGTACCGGAGACGGTTGGGGGGCATTCGCTGCGGGCGGGATTTCTAACTGAGGCCGCACGATCGGGGGCGAGCCTGCCTAAGATGCAGGAGGTGTCGCGGCAGAAGAAGGTCGAGGTGCTGCTGGGCTACGTTCGCTCGGCCGAGCTGTTTGACGACCATGCGGGTAGCGAGTTCTTGTAGCGCAGATCTGAGATAACGTATAAGGCCTCGCCTCAAGAT